>NZ_JAELTI010000081.1 GCF_016428755.1 Allobosea sp. ASV33 | reverse complement strand
GGCGTGTGGTAGCTTTCGACCAGCGTCTTGACCCAGGGCTTGTCCTTGTCGGCGCTGCGCACGGCGATCAGGTTGACATAGGGACCCTTGGCGTCTTCGCGCAGGATCGCCGAGGCCGGATCGATCTTGGCATCGACGGCATAGTTGGTGTTGATCGCGGCGGCCGCGACATCGGCCAGCGAGCGCGGGGTCTGCGCGGCCTCGATCTCGATGATCTTGAGCTTCTTCGGGTTGCCGACGATATCGGCCGGGCTCGGCTTGAAGCCGACGCCGTCCTTCAGCTTGATCACGCCCTTGTCCTGCAGCAGCAGGAGCGAGCGGCCGCCATTGGTCGGGTCGTTCTGGATCGCGACGGTCGAACCATCCGGCACCTGCGACCAATCCTTGTACTTGGCCGAATAGATGCCGAGCGGGAAGTTTACGGTCAGGCCGACGCTCTCGATCTTGAAGCCGCGATCCTTCACCTGGTTGTCGAGATAGGGCTGGTTCTGGAAGGAATTGGCCTCCAGCTCGCCAGCATCGAGCGCCTGGTTCGGCACGACATAGTCGGAGAACTCGATGATCTTGAGGTCGATGCCCTTCTTGGCGAGGACGGGCTTCACCTTCTCGAGGATCTCGGCATGCGGGCCGGGCGAGACGCCGATGCGGACCACCTGGTTCTGCTGGGCGAGCGCCGGGACGGCGGTGAGGGTCAGGGCGAAGCCGGCGAGCAGCGCGGCGCGGCGGTTGAGAGAGATCGTCATGATGTCGTTTCCTTCGGTCGAATGCGGATGAACTTGGAAGCGTCAGGCCTGGCGCAGGCGCTTGTTGAGATGGCGGGCGAGCCGATCGCCGATGCTCTGGACGAGCTGGACGAGGACGATGAGCACGGCGACGACCGCCGCCATCACGTCCGGCATGAAGCGCTGGTAGCCGTAGCGGATGCCGAGATCGCCGAGCCCGCCGCCGCCGACCGCGCCGACCATGGCCGAGAAGCCGATCAGGCTGACCAGAGCGAGCGTCAGGCCGAGCACGATCGCCGGCAGGGCCTCAGGCACCAGCACCTTGCGCACGATCTGCACGGGCGTCGCGCCCATGGCGCGGGCGGCTTCGACCAGCCCCTGGTCGACCTCGCGCACCGCGCCTTCGATCAGCCGCGCGATGAACGGCGTCGCCGCGACGGTCAGCGGCACGATCGCGGCGGCCGTGCCGATCGAGGTGCCCGCGATCAGGCGCGTGAACGGGATGATCGCGACGACGAGGATGATGAAGGGCGTCGAGCGGGTGGCATTGACCAGCGTGCCGAGGAACAGGTTGGCGGCGGGCGCCGCAAAGAGCTCGCCGCGCTTGCTGGTGGCGAGGAAGACGCCGAGCGGCAGGCCGAAGACCGTGCCGATCCCGGCCGCGACCGCGACCATGGCCAACGTGTCCAGCGTCGACTGGGCGATCAGGCGGATGATGTCAGGAGACATGGCCGATCACCTCCGCCTTGAGCCCGAGGCTCCTGAGGGCGCCGAGCACGGCATCGCTCTCCGGCGCGCGCGAGGGCACCGTGACGAGCAGGCTGCCGAAGGGCTGGCCGGCGATGGCGTCGATCCGCCCGGCCAGGATATTGACGTCGACCCCGACGATGGCGCTGAGCCGGCTGATCACCGGCGCGGTCGCGTTCTCGCCGAGGAAGGTGATGCGCAGCACGATATTGTCGCCGGGGCGCGCCTCCCTACGGATGCGGTGGGCGAGATGCTCGGGCACCTCGACGCCGGTCACGGTCTCGACGAAGGCGGCCGTGGTCGGATGCTGCGGGTTGGTGAAGACCGCGAAGGTCTCGCCCTGCTCGACGATGCGCCCGCCCTCGATCACAGCGACGCGGTCGCAGATCTCCTTGATGACGGGGATCTCGTGGGTGATCAGCAGGATGGTGATGCCGAGCTCGCGATTGACCTGCTTGAGGAGGGCAAGGATCGAGCGCGTCGTCTCGGGGTCGAGCGCCGAGGTCGCCTCGTCGCAGAGCAGCACCTTCGGATCGGTGGCGAGCGCCCGCGCGATGCCGACGCGTTGCTTCTGCCCGCCCGAGAGTTCGGCCGGATAGCGCGCGCTCTTGTCGGAGAGGCCGACCAGCGCGAGCAGACGCTCGACCTTGTTGGTGATTTCGGCCTTGTTCGCGCCGGCGATCTCCAGCGGTAGCGCGACATTGTCGAAGACCGTGCGCGACGAGAGCAGGTTGAAATGCTGGAAGATCATGCCGATCCGGCGGCGCTGCTGGCGCCAGCCGGATTCGGTGAGGCCGGTGACGTCCTGACCCTCGATCAGGATGCGCCCTTCGGTGGCGCGCTCCAGCCCGTTGACGAGGCGGATCAGCGTCGACTTGCCGGCGCCGGAACGGCCGATCACGCCGAGGATGGTGCCGGCGGGCACGTCGAGATCGATCCCGGCGAGCGCGCTGACCGGCTGCTGGCCGCGACGGCCCGGATAGGTCTTGCCGACCTGCTCGAAGCGGATCGCCGGATCGGGCAATGCCAAGGGCAAGGAAACGGAAGTCGCGCCGGCACTGAGCGTGCCGGGTCTGACGGGGGCGTTCATCATGTCCTCAGAAATGTGTGTGGCAGGACCAGTGGGCGATGCCGAGCTGCTCGATGGTCACGTCATGGACCGAGCGGCGCTGGTCGTCCGTGGTCGCGGCGTCGAGCGGGCCGAAGCTGGCGGGAACGGCCTGGGCGAACCAGTTCGCGATGCCATCCCAGAGGGCGGAGAGAAGCTGCATCGCCGCCTCACGAAGCCAGGAGCAACGGGGAGCGCCGCTGCGAGCGGAAGAGCCGGCGCGCAGCGGTCTCGGCGGCGCCGGGCGTCGCGAAACGCTGCCCATCCAGCGCCCGGAAGGCGGCGGAGGCCGAGACGAAGGTGAATTCACGCTCGTCGGCACGGCGGCTCACGAGGCCGATCTGGGCCTCGCCGAGCTCGATGACATAGGCTTGCTGCGCCGGGCGAGCCCGGGCGGGGAGGGAATGAAGCTGGGACATGGAACTGCCTTCTGCCGCCGATGCGGCATGTGTCGGAACGAACGGATGGGAAGGACCTTTCGGCCTTGCGATCTCAGCGTCGACAGCGGCAGGACATGTGGCGGAAGCGGATCGGGCTTCGGCTCGTTTTCACCATGGTCATGTCAGTCTCCTCGATCTGGAGCCCACGACCCAGTCGTGGCGCTTTAGCGTTTGGTGACGCGGCGCAAGCTGCTGCTCAAATCTCCGCGGCTCCCCGATTGCTCCGGGAACGCCCGCAATCTGATGGAGATCGTCCTCTTTGTCAATCGGATCGTTCTTTTGAAGAAACGATGCGTCGGAGAAGAATATTCTCCAGGCGCCGTCCATCGCTCGCCGGATGCGGCAATGCGCGGCTTGACGAAACAGGGCAAGCGGCGCCATTTGCGGCCATGCAGGCTCGCGCCGCCCCTCTTGATCGTCTTCGCCGCTCCGGGCTCGGAGTCTGGCTGGCGGTTGCCTATGCGCTTTGCGTGCTGGCTTTGGCGCTCGCGCCGGCCCCGGCGCTCGCGACGCTGAGTGGCCATGACGGTGTCGTGCTCTGCTCGGGCGCGCCGGTTCCGGAGGATGGCCAGCCCGTCCCGCTCGGCGATCTCACCCATTGCAAGGGTTGCCCGCTCAATCCCGTCCTCGCCGGGCCTCCAACCGCGACTGTGCCGGCGCCGGGGCGGCTCGCCACGCGTCTGGCATCGCCGGCATTGTTGGCGGAGGGTTTGCCGCATCGCTTCGCGGCCGGGCTTGCGCAGTCGCGCGCGCCGCCGCTGGGCTGAACGCCTCGCCTGCCTCACTGCATCCAATTCAGGCCTGTCCGCCCGCAACGGGCGACGGCGATCTTTCACGAGGCTGCACCAGCGGCCTCATCCGTTCGGGATATCCATCATGAAGCTTTCCTCTTCGCTCGCCGCCGCGGCTCTCCTGTTCTCGGCCGGCTTCGCCTCCGCCCATGAATTCAAGGCCGGGCCGCTCAAGATCGGCCATCCCTGGTCCCGCGCCACGCCGGTCGGCGCCAAGGTCGGCGGCGGCTATCTCTCCATCGAGAACACCGGCCCGGCCGCCGACCGGCTGGTCTCGGTTTCCGTTCCCTTCGCGGGTCGTTCTGAAATCCACGAGATGGCGGTGAAGGACGGCATCATGACGATGCGTCCGCTGGACAACGGCGTGGACGTGCCGGCCGGTGCCAAGGTCGAGTTCAAGCCCGGCGGCTACCACATCATGTTCATGGACCTGAAGCAGCCGCTCAAGCAGGGCGAGATGATGAAGGGCACGCTCACCTTCGAGAAGGCCGGGACCGTCGATGTCGAGTTCAAGGTCGACTCGATCGCCGCCAAGGGCGCCGAGGGCGAGCACAAGGGGCATTGATAAAGCTCGCCCGTTGTCGAAACACGCGGGAACCCCTCTCCTGTAAGGAGAGGGGCAGGGGTGAGGTGTAGGCCCCTGGACCAGTGGCGCTTGCCCTTACCGCAGCGGCGGTTCGGCCACGGCTAAAGCGTCCAACGGCCGACCCCTCACCCTGCCCTCTCCCTCCGGGAGAGGGTTCCCCGCGCTTCTATTGGTGGCGTAGAGCCTCAGATCTTCGCACGCGGGTCGTGCTTGGCGATGCGCGACAGCAGATAGTCCACCTCGGCCTTCGCAGCGGCGCTGAGGACGGAGCCCGGCTTGCGCTGGGCGTCATGGCTGAGGATGCCGCGCTTCATCATCGTGTACTTGCGCACGGCAAGGCCGACGCCCTGCTGCTGCTCGTAGCGCATCAGCGGCAGGTGAGCGTCGAAGATGTCATGGGCCTCGTCGCGTTGGCCGGCCTTCTGCAGGCGCACCACGTCGATCAGCAGCTCCGGGAAGGCGTAGCCGGTATTGGCGCCGTCGGCGCCGCGCTCCATCTCGAAATCGAGGAAGAGCCCGCCATTGCCGGTCACGATCGAGATCGGCCGCAGCGATCCCTCCTTCTGGAACTTGCGCAGCGTCGAGATCTTTTCGAGACCCGGCCAGTCCTCATGCTTCAGCATCACGCAGGACGGGTTGTCCATGACGATCTTGCGGATCACCGCCGGCGTCATCACCACCGAGAGCGTCAGCGGATAGTCCTGGATGACGAAGGGGATGTCGGCGCCGATCGCCTCGACGGCCTGCGCGTAATAGCCGGTGATCTGGTCGTCCGTGCGCAAGGACGGGGGCGGCGCGATCATCACGCCGCCGGCACCGAGATCCATCACCTGCCGGGCGAGCGAGCGCATCGCGGCGAAGCCGGGAGCGGAGACGCCGACGATGATCGGCCTCCCGCCCATCCGGGCGACGCAGCGCTTGACCAGCTCGACCGATTCCTCGGGCTCCAGCTTGGGCGCTTCGCCCATGATGCCGAGCACGGTGACGCCGTCCGAGCCGATGTCGTGATAGAACTGGAACAGCCGGTCGGCCGAGGCCCAGTCGATGCTGCCGTCCGGATTGAACGGGGTCGGCGCAATCGGGAAGACGCCGGAGGCGTCGGGGGTGAGGCGCATGATGCGGTCCTTCGGGATGGCTGTCTGATCAGGCGATGCGGGTGCGGACGGTGCCGACACCGGCGATCACGCCTTCGAGCACGTCGCCCTTGCTGACGGCGGCGACGCCTTCCGGCGTGCCCGTGAAGATCAGGTCGCCCGGCTTCAGTTCGACGAGGCCGGAGAGGTAGGAGATCGTCTCCTCGACATTCCAGATCTGCTTGGCGAGGTCGGAGGTCTGGCGCACGACGCCGTTGACCGTGAGCTCGATCTTGCCGGCGCCGGGATGGCCGGCATGGCTCGCGGGCACGATCTCGCCGATCGGGCCGGAGAGGTCGAAGCCCTTGGCCATGTCCCAAGGCCGCCCGGCCTTCTTGGCGATGTTCTGCAGGTCGCGGCGGGTCATGTCGAGCCCAGCGGCATAGCCGTAGACATGGGTCAGCGCTTCGGATTCCGGAATGTCCTTGCCGCCGGTTCCGATCGCGACGACCAGTTCCATCTCGTGGTGGAGGTCTTTCGTCTTCGCCGGATAGGGCATGTCGGCGCCGTTGATCAGCAGCGCGTCGGCCGGCTTGGTGAAGAAGAACGGCTCCTCGCGATCGGGATCGCCGCCCATTTCCCGGGTATGCTCTGCATAGTTGCGGCCGACGCAGAAGACGCGCCGCACCGGGAAGGAGCCGCCGCCCGCGACCGGAACGGCCGTCACGGCCGGCGGATCGATCACATAATTGCTCATTTGCTGCTCCCTCGCTTACAGGCTTGCGCCGTTCATGGGCGAGCGGCGCGAGGACCGCAAGCGGCTTGCTTCGGCGGCGGGCCTGCACGGGAGGCATTACGGCAGGTTTTTCGCAGGCGCGGCATGGGTTGTGCAGCGCGTCGTTGCAACCGGGGCGATTTGCTTTCTACACTGCGCCGCCGGGGGGATCCGGCGAGCCTATGGAAGGAATGGCAAGTGAGCACGGGAACCGTAAAATGGTTCAATGAGACCAAGGGGTACGGCTTCATCACCCCTGATGGCGGCGGCAATGACGTCTTCGTCCATGTCAGCGCGGTGACGCGGGCCGGTTTGCGCGGCCTGAACGAGGGGCAGAAGGTCAGTTACGATCTCGAGCCGGATCGCAAGACCGGCAAGAACTCGGCCGTGAACCTGCAGACGACCTGAGCGTCTGATGCTTTCTGCGGGAAGGTGATGGCGGCGCCTCTCCCGAGCCTAGGGCTGACCGCTTTCGGTCTTCGTCGGACCGAAGCGGATTTCCAGGCATTCCCGTCGCCTTGGGCGGCGGTGCAAGGGTGAAGATGCCCTGAGCGAGGGCTGAGGGAGTTTTTCGGCTCGACCCTCAGGACCGGCCGGGCGCCGGATGGAACAGCCGGCCTCTCTCCACGATCAGCACCACGACGAGCGCCGCGAGGCCGCAGAGCGCGAAGCCGAGCGTCAATGGCACGACCGTGCCGTTGAAATGCTGGCCGATATAGAAGCCGAGCAGCGCGCCGATCACCGTGGTGACGAAACCCTGTACCGAGGAGGCCGTACCGGCGACATGGCCGAGCGGCTCCATCGCCATCGCGCCGAAATTCGGGCCGATCAATCCGAAGCAGAACATCGCCCCGCCCTGCAGGATCGCGAAGCTCCAGAGCGATTCATGGCCGGCCAGCGCCACCAGCGCATGGATGCCGGTCAGCGCGATATAGCCGAGCAGGGCGCCGTGCGAGACGCGGCGCATGCCGAGCTTGCCGACGATGCGCGAGTTCAGCAGCGAGGACGCCGCCATGAACATCGCGATCAGCGCGAAGATGGTGGTGAACAGCTCCGGCGCGTGGAAGACGTCGACGAAGACCTGCTGCGCCGAGTTGATGAAGCCGAACAGCCCGCCGAGCACGAAGGCCATGGCCAGCATGTAGCCGACGCCGATGCGGCTGGTGAGCGTCGTCCGGAAGGAGGCGAGCACGCTCGCCGGCTCGATCGGCTTGCGGTCTTCCGGATGCTGGGTCTCCGGCAGCTTGAGCAGCACCCAGATCATCACGATCGCGCCGAAGCTGGTGAGCACGCCGAAGATCCAGCGCCAGGGCGCGACCCAGAGGATCGCCTGGCCGATCGACGGCGCCAGGATCGGCACGGCGAGGAAGACGATCATCGCGAGCGACATCACGCGCGCCATCTCGCGGCCGGAATAGCAGTCGCGCACGATCGAGACGACGAGCACGCGCGTCGCGGCCGCGCCGATGCCCTGCAGCACGCGGGCCGCCATCATCGCCTCGAAGGAGCCGGCGAAGGCGGCCGCGATGCTGGCGACGACATAGACGGCAAGGCCCGTGATCAGGACGGACCGCCGGCCGAAGCGGTCCGAGATCGTGCCGTAGAAGATCTGCGAGATACCGAAGCCGAGCAGATAGGCCGTGATGATCCATTGCCGCTGGTTGGCCTCGGCGATGCCGAGCGCCTCGGCCATCTGCGGGAGGGCCGGCAGCATCGAATCGATGGCGAGCGCATTCGTCGCCATCAGTGCGGCGGTGAGGCCCACGAAGGGGTAGAAGCCCATGCCGTGGCGCGGCCGGGCGATGGCGGACATGTCGTTCATGGCGATCGCGAGGTTGGCTGCGAGACCCGGCGGCTGCGGTCATCCGGCAGCGGCGGGCGAAATTCTGACGGCAGAATTAGCCTTGACGGGCGCGCGGGGCAACCGGTCCAGGCGGCCATGTGCCATGCGCCGGGCGCGTTTCCCGGCGCATAGTGGCCCTATCACGCCGGCTTCTGCATCTCGGCCATCAGCGCGTCGTCGATTTGGTTGGCTCGGCGGGCGGCCGGGCGCGCGGTGAGGCGGGCGCCATAGGCCTCGAAAGCCGGCCGCTTCTCGATCGTGCCGAATTGCAGCCCCCACAGCACCTGCGAGCCGACATAGACGTCGGCGGCGCTGAAGCGGTCGCCGGCCACGTACTCGCTGCGGGTCAGCGCGTATTCGAGCGTATCCATCGCGTCGGCATAGGTGCCGTAGCCGATGGAGCGGGCCCGGTCGGGCGGCACGTCCAGGCCGAAGGCCTTGTTGCTGACGGCGGCCTCGACGGGACCAGCCGCGAAGAACATCCAGCGATAATACGGGCCGCGCAGCCGGCTGTCCGGCGCCGGCGCAAGGCCGGCCTGCGGGAAGGCATCGGCCATATAGGCGCAGATCGCGGCGCATTCGGTGACGACGGTGTCGCCATGGACCAGCGTCGGCACCTTGCCCATCGGGTTGAGCGCCTTGTAGTCCGCGCTCTTCATCGGATCGCCGAAGCCGACGATCTCGGCGCGATAGGGCTGGCCGATCTCCTCCATCATCCAGCGCGCGATGCGCCCGCGCGACATCGGGTTCGTGTAGAGGACGAGTTCGTCTGCCATCGTCTGATGTCTCCGTGACGGTTCGAGCATGCATCTATCCTGCGGCATCGGCATGACGCTGTCAGGAGCCTCGCCTGACGTCGGCGGGCCAAGCTGCTATCGTCGCGGCGGAACAGGACGGGGACATGGACGAATCAGGCGTGCCGCGCAGCGTATCCGTCAGCGACGGGCGGATGGCGATCGAGGGGTCGTCGACCCGCTATGTGCAGGATGCGGCGCGGCGTTTCCGGCTGTCGGCCTCGGGGCTTCGCTTCGTCGGCGGCTTCGAAAGCCGCGACGGCCGGTTGGAGGAGAGCCGGCGCTTCCTCGCCGAGGCGACGGTCACCGACGGCGCCCTGCGCCGGGCCGGGTTCGAGGGCGAGGCCGGCACGATCGGGCTGATCCTGCGCCCGCTCTCGCAGGCCAGCGAGCAGCCGCGCCTCCTCCTGATGCTTGGTTATCGCGACGAGGATGGCGCAGCGCGGCCTTTCGCCGAGGCTTTTCTGGCTCCGGCGGTGTTCGAGGCGCTCAAGGCAGACATGCTTTCCGGTCTGGCGCAGGAGCTGTCGATCAGCGCCACGACCAGCCTCTGGATCCGCGAGGAGGATCGCCGGCGCGGGGCGGGGGACGGGCTCGACTGGTATCTCGGCCTCGATGCCGACGGCCGGTCGGCCCAGCCTGCGCGCGGCTTCATCGAGACCATCGAGTGGCGCCCGAGCCCGCTTCCGGTTGCGGAGGAGACAGCATCGGCTCCCGCGCCGGACCCCGCCGTTGCTCACGAGGCCGAGGAAGACTGGCATGAAGGCAGCGCCGACGAATTGCGCCGCATCAACTGGAGCTTCCGGCTGCTCCTGCTGATGCTGGCCTTCCTGCTGATCATCGTCGCGATGAAATAGGGTCTCTGAGCCCTCGAAGCTTAGCTGTCCGGCTTTGTCGACGCGCTGCCGTCATTCCGGGGCTTCGCGAAGCGAAGAGCCCGGAACCCAGAACCGATATGGCTTCCGCAAAAAGGCGCGGTCAGGCCACGGCTCGAAATCCATGACGGCATCGGTTCTGGGTTCCGGGCTTAGGCCTTCGGCCTGCCCCGGAATGACGCCGTGGCTCTCCAAGATACCAGGAAACCCTCAGGTCTCGTGGCGGCGGATGCGGCGGATCATCTCGTTCAGCGCCAGCAGCACCAGCGCCAGGATGAAGGGCAGGATGTAGTAGACCACCCGGAAGATCAGCAGCGCGCCCAGCACCTGCTCGTAAGGGAAGCGGTTGAGCGCGACCAGCATCGTCGCCTCGAACACGCCGAGGCCGCCCGGCGCGTGGCTGGCGATGCCGATCAGGCAGGCGAAGATATAGGCGGCGAGGAACGTCGGATATTCCAGGCCGTAGCCGCCGGGCAGCAGCACGAAGAGCACGGCCGCTGCCGCGCTGACCTCGCAGGCGCCGAGCGCCATCTGGCCGAGCGTGGTGCCAAGCCCCGGCAGGTGCAGGTTCCAGCCGCGCACACGGATCGTCCGGTCGTCCGTCGCGATCCAGGCGAGATAGCCGAGGATGCCGAGGCCCACGGTCCCGCCGACGACCTGCACGACGAGCGGGGAGGTCCGTGCCAGCATCGCGACGGCATCGTAGGCATAGATCAGGCTGGCGCAGAGGATGGCGCCGAGCCCGAGCCAGAAGGTGATGCCGGCGATCACGGTCAGGCTCGCGACCTCGGATGCCCTGACCCCCTTCGGCGAATAGATCCAGTAGCGCACCGTCCCGCCGGTCACGATCGGGAAGCCCAGCGTGAAGGACACCGAGTAGCTGGTGAAGGAGGCGAGCGCGGTCGTGCGATAGGGGATCGAGAGGCCGAGCCGGCGCAGCGCTAGCGCATCGTAGCCGGTGAGTAGCAGGTAGCTCAGCGCGGTGAAGGCGCCGGCGAGGCCGAGCTGGCGCAGGCTCGCATTGGCGAAGGCGCCGGCGAGCTGGCCGGGTTCCATCCCGCTGATGATGTGCCAGAGCACGACCAGCGAGGCGCCGAAGATGACGATGCTCGCCAGCGGGCCGAGCCACCACCAGCGGCTGCGCCTGCGCAGGGGCATTCCGGGCTCATGCGGGCCGAACGACATGCGCTCTCGGGGTTGCGCGACGCTGCGGGCGCAGCGCGCGGTGGCGGGCGAGGCTCGGGTTCGAGCCCCGCCGGACAGATAGCGCCTCGGCGGCAATGCACAAGCCGCCGCGACGAATGGCCCCCATGAGGGAACCTGGCGAAGGCGGGTCTCCGATCAGCCGCCGATATTGAAGGCGGCCAGCGCCGCCATGTTGACGATGTCGGTATCCTTGGCACCGAGCGGCACGATCTGGACCGGCTTGTCGAGGCCGACGATCAGCGGCCCGATCACGGTCGCGCCGCCGAGCTCCTGCAGCAGCTTGGTGGAGATCGAGGCCGAGTGGAAGGCCGGCATCACCAGCACGTTGGCTGGTCCGGAGAGGCGGCAGAACGGATACTGGCTCATCACCTCGCGGTTGAGCGCGACATCCGCCGCCATCTCGCCGTCATACTCGAAATCGACGCGCTGGCCGTCGAGCAGCGACACCGCCTCGCGCACCTTCTCCGAGCGCTCGCCGGCCGGATGGCCGAAGCTGGAGAAGGCGAGCATCGCGACGCGCGGCTCGTAGCCCAGCCTGCGGCCGACACCGGCCGCCTCGATCGCGATCTCCGAAAGCTGCCGCGCCGTCGGCATCTCGGTGATCGCGGTGTCGGCGACGAGCACGGTGCGGTCGCGCGAGATAACGATCGAGACGCCGATCACCCGGTGCCCCGGCTTCTCGTCGATGACGCGGCGGACCTCCTCCAGCGCGATCGAGTAGTTCCGGGTGACGCCGGTCACCATCGCGTCGGCATCGCCCAGCGCCACCATCGCCGCGGCGAAATGATTGCGGTCCTGGTTGATCAGGCGCTGGCAGTCGCGGAACAGGTAGCCCTGCCGCTGCAGCCGCTCGTAGAGATATTGCGCATAGGCGCTGTTGCGGTGGGAGAGCCGGGCGTTCCGGATCGAGATGCCCTTGGATTCGAGGTCGACGCCGAGGAAGGTCGCGGCCTCCGTGATCCGGTCCTCGCGGCCGACGAGGATGGCCTGGCCGAGCCCCTGCGCCACGAAGGAAGCGGCGGCGCGGATGACCTGCTCCTCCTCGCCCTCGGCGAAGACGACGCGCTTGGGATAGCGCCGGACGCGCTCGAAGATGCGGTTCAGCGTGCCGGCGATCGGGTCGCGGCGGGCCGAGAGCTGCGCCTTGTAGGCGGCGGTGTCGACGATCGGCTTGCCGGCGACGCCGGTATCCATCGCCGCCTTGGCGACCGCCATCGGCACGACATGGATCAGGCGCGGATCGAACGGTACCGGGATGATGTAGTCCTTGCCGTAGCGCGGCCGCGAACCCTGATAGGCGGCGGCGACCTCGTCGGGCACGTCCTCGCGTGCCAGCATCGCGAGCGATTCCGCCGCGGCGATCTTCATCTCCATGTTGATCGTCGTGGCGCGCACGTCGAGCGCGCCGCGGAAGATGAAGGGAAAGCCGAGCACGTTGTTGACCTGGTTCGGATAATCCGAGCGGCCGGTCGCCATGATCGCGTCGTCGCGGATGGCATGAACCTCCTCCGGCGTGATCTCCGGATCGGGATTGGCCATGGCGAAGATGATCGGGTTCGGCGCCATCGAGGCGACCATCTCCGGTGTCACCGCGCCCTTCTGCGACAGGCCGAAGAAGGCGTCCGCCCCGTCCAGCGCCTGGGCCAGCGTGCGCCGGTCGGTGACCGCCGCATGGGCCGACTTCCACTGGTTCATGCCCTCGGTGCGGCCCTGGTAGATCACGCCCTTGGTGTCGCAGAGGATGACGTTGTCGGGCTTGAAGCCCATCGCCTTGAGCAATTCGATGCAGGCGATGGCGGCGGCGCCCGCGCCGTTGATGACGAGCTTGGTCGCCTTGATGTCGCGTCCGGTGATATCGAGCGCATTGATCAGGCCGGCGGCGGCGATGATCGCGGTGCCGTGCTGGTCGTCATGGAAAACCGGGATGTCCATCAGTTCGCGCAGGCGCTGCTCGATGATGAAGCATTCCGGGGCCTTGATGTCCTCGAGATTGATGCCGCCGAAGGACGGGCCGAGATAGCGCACGGCATCGATGAACTTGTCCGGGTCTTCGGTATCGACCTCGAGGTCGATCGAGTCGACATCGGCGAAGCGCTTGAACAGGACCGACTTGCCCTCCATCACCGGCTTCGAGGCGAGCGCGCCGAGATTACCGAGGCCGAGGATCGCGGTGCCGTTGGTGATCACCGCGACGAGGTTCGAGCGCGTCGTGTAGTCGTAGGCGCGCGACGGATCCTCCGCGATCGCCAGCACCGGCACGGCCACGCCCGGCGAATAGGCGAGCGAGAGGTCGCGCTGCGTCGCCATGGGCTTGGTCGGGACGATCTCCAGCTTGCCGGGCCGTCCCTGCGAGTGGAACAGCAAGGCCTCCTGGTCGGTGAAGGTCGGGCGGGTGCGCTTGGTCGTCGGACGGTCGTTCATCGAAGCGTCTTTTCTTGTGCGTTTCCTCGAGGGGTACCGACCATAAGGCGGCGGCGCCCGAGACCACAAGCGGCGAGTGCTTCACGGAACCCTTGTCGCGGCCGACGGGTATCGCGGGCTGGTCAGGCCCGCGAGGCGGTGCGCACGCTGCGCACGAAATCGGCGACATAGCGGTCGAGCGCCTCTGTCTGCTCGTCGACCTTGCGCGCCGCCTGCGCCACATGGATCGCGGCATCGCCGGTGACGCGCGCCTCGACGCCGACGGCGCCGACATTGTTGGTGACGGCATCGGCGCTCCGCGCCACGACCTGCGCGTCGGCGGCGATTGTCGAGGCGAGGCCGGCCTGGCGGCTGACGACGGCGGCGATCGCGCCCGAGGTCTGCTCGATCGTCGTCATCGTGCCCTCGATATGGGCGACGGCCTCGAAGGCGGTCGCGGCGGCGCCGCGGATCTCGGCCAGCGTCGCGGCGATGTCGCGGGTCGCCTTCTGCGTCTGCTCGGCCAGCGTCTTGACCTCGCCGGCCACCACCGCGAAGCCGCGCCCGGCCACGCCGGCGCGCGCGGCCTCGATCGTCGCGTTGAGCGCGAGCAGATTGGTGCGGGCCGCGATCTCCTCGATGAAGTCGAGCACGGCGCGGACCTTGTCGGCGGCCTCCGTCAGCCCGGCGACGTCGCTGCGCGTGCTGCGGACATAGGATGCGGCGGCGCGCACGGTGTCGTCGGCATGGCTGGTCTGCTGGGTGAGTTCGCGGATCGAGGCCTCGATCTCCTCGGCCGCGATCGCGACGCTGCCGATGCGGCGCGAGGCGCTGTCGGCCTCCTGCGTCACGCTCTCGGCACGCAAGGTCGTCTTGTTGGCGTTCTCGACCATCTGCCCGGCCGCGTCGTGCATGCCGTGCAGCGCGGCGCCGACATCGCCGAGCGCCTTGCCGACGGTCCGCTCCAGATCGCCGGCCAGGGCATCGAGGGTCGTCTTGCGCAGCGTCTCGATCTCGCTGCGCCGGGTCTCCAGCGTCTTCTCGGCGGTGACGTCGAGCAGGATGCCGTCCCAGACCAGGGTGCCGTCGGGCAGGCGCCGTTTGGTCGATTCGCTGCGCAGCCAGACGATGCCGCCGTCAGGCGCATGATAGCGCCCCTCGAAGCGCCAGAGCGTCTCGGTCTCCTGCTGTTCGCGCCGCTGCTCGTCGAAACGGGCGCGATCTTCGGGCAGCATCTTGCCGAGCCAGATTTCGGGATCGCGCTCGACCTCTTCCTTGGTGATTCCCAAGAGCTTGTCGATGGCGAAGGAGGCGAACTGATAGCTCATCGTGCCGTCCGTGCGCACGATGCGCTGGTAGAGCGTGCCCGGCGCGCGGTCGATCAGGGTGCGCAGGCGATAGGCGATCTCGCGGCGGTCATGGTCGTGGATCACGACGATGCCCGTGAGGATGATGCCGATCGTGCTGACCAGGATCATGGCCGGGACGGCCTCGCGCAGGAAGCGCTCGCCGGCCTCGCCCGGAATGAAAGGCGTAGAAGCCAGCAGGCAGACGGCATCGAGCGAGGCGAGCAGCAGCATGTCGCGCGCCATCAGCGGGCGCCGGCGCCGTGCCAGCCAGATCGAGAAGACGATACCGATCACCATGCGGATCGCGATGCCGCTGACGCCGGTCACCATGCCGACGCCGCCCATCATCACCCGCGTCACGAGCAAGGGCACCGCGGTGATGAGCGCCGCCACGGGGCCGCCGATCGGCCCCGCCAGGATGACGAAGGTATTGCGCGAGTCGACGACGAGGCCGGGCTGGAGCTCGACGGGGTTCGACATGCTCACCAGCGCCCCGGCGGCGAACAGGAAACCGACCGCGCAGGGGCGCAACCAGTCCCGCCCGACCAGCCACGGCGCGATCACCGTCAGCAGCAGCCCCGCGAACAGCAGGAAGAACAGGCTCTGGACGAGATTGATGATCAACAATGTCGGAACCTTCGGCCGAATCGGCTGTCCGACCTTGCTTTCAATTGTTGAAAGCCGTCCTAACGGATGGTCTTGCCCCGACATTTTGGTAGCGTGCCGGCGCAATGCGCCAAAGTTCCTCTCCCGAGACCGCCCGCCCCGCCGCACCGGCCGCCGCCGCCGATCGCGTCACGCCGATGATGGCGCAATATGTCGAGATCAAAGCCGCCAATCCGGACTGCCTGCTGTTCTACCGGATGGGCGATTTCTATGAATTGTTCTTCGCGGATGCCGAGATCGCCTCGCGCACGCTCGGCATCGTGCTGACCAAGCGCGGCAAGCACCAGGGCGACGACATCCCGATGTGCGGCGTGCCGGTCGAGCGCGCCGACGACTATCTCCAGCGCCTGATCGCCGCCGGCCATCGCGTCGCCGTCTGCGAGCAGACCGAGGACCCGGCCGAGGCCAGGAAGCGCGGCAACAAATCGGTGGTGAAGCGCGACGTCGTGCGCCTCGTCACCCCCGGCACCATCACCGAGGAACGCCTGCTCGAACCCGGCCGCGCCAGTCTCCTCGTCGCCGTCGCCCGCCGCAAGACCGGCGAGGCGGCCTCGCTCTACGGCCTGGCCGCGATCGACATCTCGACCGGCCGCTTCACGGTGATGGAGACGCCGCAGGAGCGGCTCGGCATCGAGTTTTCGCGCCTGGAACCGCGCGAGATCGTCTGCCCCGATGCGATCCACGAGGATCCCGAGCTCAAGGAGTTCTGGCGCGAGATCGCGGTGCCGGTGACGCCGCTCGCCCGCGACGGGCTCGATGCGGCCTCGGCCGAGCGGCGCCTGAAGGAGTTCTTCGGCGTCGCTACGCTCGATGCCTTCGGCGCCTTCACCCGCGCCGAGATCGCCGCTGCCGGCGCGGCGCTCGCCTATGTCGAGCGCACCCAGCTCGGTGCTCGCCCGCCGCTTTCGGCCCCGGTGCGCGATGCCGGCTCGGCGACGATGCTGATCGACGCCGCGACACGCGCCAATCTCGAACTCACCCGCACCCTCAGTGGCGAACGGCAGGGCAGCCTGCTCGCCACCATCGACCGCACGGTGACGCCCGGCGGCGCGCGCCTGCTGGCCGAGCGCCTCGCCGGCCCGCTGACCGATCCCGCTGCCATCGCCGCGCGCCATGATGCGGTCGAATTGCTCGTTGCCGATGCCGGGCTGCGCGAGGACCTGCGTTCCGCCCTTGAGAAAGTCCCGGATGTCGCCCGCGCGCTGGCGCGTCTCTCGCTCGACCGCGGCGGCCCGCGCGATCTCGCGGCGCTCGGCGCCGGGCTCGATGCGGCCCGCGCGATCGCGGCCCTGCTCGTCCGGCGCGGTGAGCTTCCCATCGAGTTGGCGCGTGCGATGCGGGCCCTCGGCGAAAGCGACCCCGACCTGCCGGTGCGCCTCAATGCGACATTGGCGGACGAATTGCCGTTGAACCGCCGCGACGGCCGTTTCGTCCGCGAGGGATTCGACGCCGCGCTCGACGAATTGCGCCTGCTCCAGGTCGACTCGCGCAAGGTCATCGCCCAGTTGCAGGCGCGCTACGCGGCCGAGACCAACTGCCGGACGCTGCGCATCAAGCACAACGCCATGCTCGGCTATTTCGTCGAGGTGCCCCAAGTGGCGGGCGAGGACTTCCTGCGCGATCCCTGGCGCGCGACCTTCGTCCATCGCCAGACCATGTCGGACGCGATGCGCTTCTCCTCGGTCGAGCTCGGCGAGCTCGAAGCCAAGATCGCCTCCGCCGCCGACCGGGCGCTGAAGCTCGAACTCGCCATCTTCGCCGCGCTCAGCGACGCGGTGCTCGCCCAGGCCGAGCCGATCAAGGCCGCCGCCCTGGCGTTGGCCGAGCTCGACGTCGCCGCTGCGCTGGCCGATCTCGCAACCCGCGAGGGCTGGAGCCGGCCGCAGGTCGACGACGGCATCGCCTTCACCATCGAGCGCGGCCGCCACCCGGTCGTCGAAGCCGCGTTGAAGCGCGACGGAAAACCCTTCGTCGCCAACGATACCGACTTGTCGCCGCCCAGCACGGATGCGAAAGGCGGGCGCATCTGCCTGATCACCGGTCCGAACATGGCCGGTAAATCGACCTTCCTGCGCCAGAACGCCTTGATCGCGGTGCTCGCCCAGATGGGCTCCTTCGTGCCAGCGACTTCGGCGCATATCGGCATCGTCGACCGGCTGTTCTCGCGCGTCGGCGCCGCCGATGATCTCGCGCGCGGCCGTTCGACCTTCATGGTCGAGATGGTCGAGACGGCGGCGATCCTGAACCAGGCCGGCCCGCGCGCCCTCGTCATCCTCGACGAGATCGGGCGGGGCACCGCGACCTTCGACGGCCTTTCCATCGCCTGGGCCGCGATCGAGAATCTTCACGAGATCAATCGCTGCCGCAGCCTGTTCGCGACCCACTATCACGAGCTGACCGCGCTCGGAGACCGGCTCGACCGCGTCGCCAACGCGACGGTGCGCGTCACCGAATGGAAGGGCGAGGTCGTCTTCCTGCACGAGGTCGTGCCGGGCGCGGCCGATCGCTCCTACGGCATCCAGGTCGCCAAGCTCGCCGGCCTGCCGCCGGCCGTGGTCGAGCGGGCCCGCGCCATCCTCGGCGAATTGGAGAAGACCGAGCGCGAGAAGCCGGTCGCCTCGCTGGTCGACGATCTCCCGCTCTTCGCCGTGCCGCAGCGGCGACAGTCAGTGGTCGTTCCTGAAGGCGAGCCGGACGGTTTGCGCGAGGCACTCGCCGGCATCGACCCGGACGAGATGACACCGCGCGAGGCACTGGAAGCGCTGTATCGGCTGAAGGGCTTGAGCTAGGTGCTTCCGGAAACGCGCCGTCATTCCGGGCAAGCGAAGCGGAGACCCGGAATCCATCGTAGAGCGCAGCGCCCTTCGATGGATTCCGGATCAGCGCGGCTTCGCCGCTTGTCCGGAATGACGATGCGGTTCGATTAAATGCGCTCCAGCCGCTTGATCGCGGTGATCTCGCCGAAGCTCTTGGCGCGGATGCGGTCGCGGGCCTCGCGCAACGGCTCGCGATAGACGCTCATCACATGCCCGCTGGCATGGAGGAGCGTGTCGGGGGCGGTCAGGATGCCGACATGGCCCTTCCAGAAAACGAGGTCGCCGCGCTGGAGGCCGGCGAGGTCCTCCCGTAGCTCGACCGGCCGGCCGAGCGTCGCTTCCATCATGTCGGAATCGCGCGGCGCCGTGATCCCGGCTGCCGCGAGGCTGAGCTGCGTCAGCCCCGAACAGTCGAGCCCGAGGCTGGTCTTGCCGCCCCAGAGATAGGGCACGCCGAGGAAGCGCTCGGCCACTGCGACGAAATCCGTCTCATGCCGGTCGAGCGGCGCCAGATGGGCAGCGAAGACATGGCCGCCATCGGCCAGAACCGCGAAATCGCCCTTGCTCTCGACGACAACGACGCCGGCGCCGAGCGAAAGAGCGGTCAGCGGCGGCAGTTTGATCGAGGGGCCGGGATAGACGAAGGTCCGCAAGGACGCGACGCGATGCGTGGGCGCCGGTTGGTCCGGGCGCAAGGCGTCGTCGGGTATGTAGCCGACATAGCCGTCGCCGGCGAGCTGCGCCCAGGCCCAACCTTCCTCGCGCTCATAGACCTGTACCGGCTCGCCAGCGAGCGCCTCGGTGTCGAGCGCCGCATCCGGGCGCGGCTCGCGTCGCACGGGTGCGGAGGCGGCGACGATGCGCATCGGTTGCGGATCGGCGAAGCGGGCGGCCTCGACCTGTCCCGTCAGCGCGCGCGCTGCGAGGTCGGGCCGGAAGGCGTGGATACGGCGGTCGAGAATCGCGGTCATCGCGGCAATCTAGCGTGGCGCAGGGCGCTCCGGGAGGGGCTTCAGCTTCCGCCGATCTCCCTGGCGTGCTCCGTCACGAGATCGGCCAGCCGTTCGACGGCGAGTGCTCCGGCGACGGTGCGCTGGATCACGACATTGCGGCGGTCGGCCTCGTCGCGCTTGCGGGTCAGCAGGCCGAGCTTGCCGAGCGTGTCGAGCGCCCGCGTGATCACCGGTTTGGTCACGCCGAGCTGTTTCGCCAGCCCGCGCACCGTATGTGGCGGCAATTCGAGATAGACCGTCAGCAGGATCGCGGTCTGGCGGGCCGAGAGATCGGCGTCATGGTCCCGCACCAGATCGAGATGCACCTGCCGCCATAGCTTGAGCGCCTGCGAAGGCTTGATCTCCAGGGGCATAAAGAAACGGGTCCCGATCGTTACGGACCCGTATCATTATCGCGGCGGCCTCAGCACGCAATCGGCTTTGGGGAACAGCCTTAACCGCGCGGATAAAGCTGCTTCACCAGCGCATGGATCAATCGGGCGGCCTGGCACTCGCCGCCTTCCGGCCGTCCCGGCTTGGCCGAGGGATTCCAGGCATAGATGTCGAAATGCACATAGGATTTCGTCTTCTCGACGAAGCGGTTGAGGAACAAGGCCGCCGTGACCGAGCCGGCCATGCCGCCGCTCGAGACGTGGTTGACGTCGGCGATCTTGGAATCGAGCAGGCCGTCATAGGGGGGCCAGAGCGGCAGCCGCCAGACCGGGTCGTTCACGGCCATGCCGAGCCGGGCGATCTCGGCGGCGAGCTTTTCGTCATGCGTGTAGAACGGCGGCAGCTCCGGCCCGAGCGCAGTACGGGCCGCACCAGTCAATGTCGCGAAATCGACCAGCAGCTCCGGCGCCTCCTCGTCCGCGAGGGCCAGCGCGTCGGCCAGGATCAGCCGGCCTTCCGCATCGGTATTGCCGATCTCGACCGAAAGGCCCTTGCGGCTCGCCAGCACGTCCCCGGGCCGGAAGGCATTGCCGGACACGGCGTTCTCGACGGCAGGCACCAGCAGCCGCAAGCGTACCGGCAGTTTCGCGAGCATGATCATCCGCGCCGCCGCGATCGCCGCCGCTGCGCCGCCCATGTCCTTCTTCATCAGCAGCATCGAGGCGTCTGGCTTGAGATTGAGCCCGCCGGTGTCGAAGGCGACGCCCTTGCCGACCAGCGTGACCCTGGGATGGGCCGGGTCGCCCCAGACGAGATCGACCAGCCGCGGCGCGCGCGTCGAGGCGCGGCCGACCGCGTGGATCATCGGGAAATTGCGGGCGATCAGGTCGTCGCCGACGATGCTGGCGACGGTCGCACCGCATTCGGTGGCGAGCCCGCGGATCGCGGCCTCGATCTCGCCGGGCCCGAGTTCGTTGGCCGGCGTGTTGACGAGGTCGCGCGCCAGCATGGCGGAATCGGCGATCAGGCTGATCTCCTCGCCGTCGACGCCGTCGGGGATGACCAGCCGCGCGCGCGCCGGGCTCGGCTTGCGGTAGCGGTCGAAACGGTAGCCTTGCAGCAGCCAGCCCAGCGTCGCCAGCGCGGGGTCGCCGGTTTCGCCGGAAAGCTGGTAGTCGCCCGCCGGCAGCAGCGCGGCGAGGCGTCCGGTCGCGAACGGGTCGGGCCGGCGCCCGGCGGTGTCGACACCGATGAGGACGGCGGCGAGCGCGCCTTGGGGATCGGGCAGGAGGCAGTGCTGGCCGGCACGCCCCGCGAAACCCTGGGCGACGGCAAAGCTGCGATTGGCCGGAGAAAGCTGGTCCTGGAGGGCGGGCCATGTGCCGGTCGAGACGGCGTGGACGGGAATGGCTGCCGCGGAAGCGGAGATCAGGAGGCTGTGCACGGAGCGATGTTTCGGTTTCGGGCAGAGGGGCCGGGGCGGGAATTAAGAATGCATTAGGGTTAACGCTTTATCACCGGATCGACCAGACGAACCCATCACGACGACCCGTTTTCGGGAGGCGATCCGGCCATGTCTTCAGCCCGGCCCCATTCTTCAAACCGCTCTGCAGCTCCGCTGCGGCCCGTTTCTGCCCGCGCGGGCTTGCGGATGGCCCGCATCGGCCTGGCCGTCGGCCTTGCGGCGCTTGCGCTCGCTGGCTGCCAGCGGCGCGGCGGCCCAGGCGACATCACCGGCTCGATCGGCCGCAGCAGCCAGGCAAGCCAGCCGCGCACGTCGTCGGACTGGCAGGCCGAGCGCGAGACCTGGGGGAAGCGCTACGATGCCAATTCCAGGGATCGCGACGCAGCCTTCTACTATGCGCGGGCCTTGCGCAGCCTTGACCAGAATGCCCAGGCCCTGGCCGTGCTCCAGGGTGCTGTCCTCATCCATCAGGACGATAGCGAACTGCTTGGCGCCTATGGCCGCTCGCTGGCCGATAACGGGCGCCTGCGCGAGGCGGACGAAGTCCTGTCGCGCGCGCATTCGCCCGAGCGGCCGGATTGGCGCATCCTGTCGGCGCAGGGCACTGTCGCCGACCAGATGGGCGAGCATACCCGCGCCCAGCAGATCTACCAGACGGCTCTGAAGCTCGCGCCGAACGAGCCGACGATCATGTCGAATTACGGGCTGTCGCTTGCCCTGTCGCGCAACCTCCCGGAGGCCGAGCGCGTCCTGGCCGAGGCGGCTGCCTCGGACCGGGCGGATGCCCGCGTTCGGCAGAATCTCGTCTTCGTGCTCGGCCTGCAGGGCCGCTTCGGCGAAGCCGAGACCCTGGCTCGCCGCGACCAGAGCCCCGCCGAGGCGGCGGCCACGATCGCCTATCTCAAGCGCAGCGTCGGCCAGCAGAACAGCTGGGAATTGCTGAAGGGCGGCAAGGGCCGGGCGCCGGCGCCGGCTAGGCAGCCCCTGGCGAACGGCGCGGGCAATCAGCCGGCCGCAGCCCCGCCGGCCTGAGCGGCGGTCCCCGGGATCACGCGCCTTCTTTACCCGCGCATCGAAACGAAGAAGGCCGGAGCCTCCGAGGCTCCGGCCTTCTTCGTGATTGGGGGCTGAAGGCGGGTCTTCACCGGCCTTGCAGAACTCTCACTCCCATTTGAAGACCTGCACGAGGGCGGGGGTCATGATGATGACGAACAGCACCGGCAGGAAGAACAGGATCATCGGCACCGTAAGCTTTGGCGGTAGCGCCGCGGCCTTCTTCTCGGCCGCCGACATGCGCTGGTCGCGGCTTTCCTGGGCGAGCGTGCGCAATGCCGTGCCGAGCGGCGTGCCGTAGCGCTCGGCCTGGATCAACGCGGTCGAGACCGATTTCACGCTTTCGAGCCCGGTACGCAGCGCGAGGTTCTCATAGGCGATGCGGCGGTCGGTCAGATAAGAGAGCTCGGCGGTGCACAGCGCGAACTCCTCCGCCAGCGGGACCGACTGGTCGCCGATCTCGCCCGCGACCTTGCGGAAGGCGTGCTCGATCGACATGCCGGATTCGACGCAGATCAGCAGCAGGTCGAGCGCATCCGGAAAAGCCAGGCGCATGGAAGCCTGACGCTTGCCCGCTTGGTTCGACAGGAAGATCTCCGGCGCCTTGATGCCGAGATAGGCTCCGGCGATGCTGATGGCGATCTTGATCGTGAAGGGCTGGCCGAAATCCTTGATGAGGAAGACGTAGAACAGCGTGAACAGGAAGAGCCCGATCGGCGCGGCCAGGCGGAAGAACAGAAAGGCGATTTCGGCCTGCGGGCCGCGATAGCCGGCCATGGCCAGTTGCTTCTTGGCATTCTCGGTGCCGAGCCAGTCGCCGAGCTTGAACCGTTCCACGACGCGCCGCATGTAGGCCTTCGGCTCCTGCCGCAGCGAGACCCTCTCGTTTTGCCGGTTGAGCCGCTCGCGCTCGCGGGCGCGGATTTTCTCCCGCTCCGTCGCCACGTTCTTCATGCGCTTCTGGAGATTGTTGCCCTCCGTCAGCGGGATCGCGATGGTCAGGACGGTCGCCGCCGCCGCGATCGCGGCCAGCAGCCCCAGCACGAACTGCGGGTTGGTGACGCTGTTGACGATCTGGGAAATCATTGCGGCCTCAGATGTCGAAATTGATCATCTTGCGCATGACCAGCACGCCGATCAGCATCCAAAGCCCGCTCGCGACCAGCGCGAACTTGCCGGCCTGGCTGAGCCACAGCACCTCGATATATTTCGGCGTGGTCACCCAGATCAGGAATGCGACGACCGGCGGCAGCGAGCCGATGATCGCCGCCGAAGCCTTCGCCTCCATCGAGACCGCGGCGATCTTGTCGCGCATCTTGCGCCGTTCGCGCAGCACCCGAGAGAGATTGCCGAGCGTCTCGGAGAGATTGCCGCCGGTCTTCTGCTGGATGGCGATGACGATGCCGAAGAAATTGGCCTCGGCGCAGGGCATGCGCTCGAACAGCTTGGTCGTGGCCTCGGCCAGGGGCAAGCCCAGTGCCTGCGCCTCGATCAGCAGCCTGAACTCGGTCTTCACCGGCTCCTGGGCCTCGCTCGCGATGATGCGCAGACAGTCGTTGATGGGCAGGCCCGCCTTGATGCCGCGCACGATCACGTCGAGCGCATTCGGAAACTCGATGCCGAACTTCTTCAGACGCCGGTTCTTGCTGCGTTTCAGGAACCAGGCGGGCATGCCGAAGCCGCCGATGAAGAGGCCGGCGATCCCGAGAATCCAGTTCCCGCTCGCAATCCAGAGCAGCAGCCCAAGGCCGACCGCGAGCCCTGCGCTGATCCCGTAATATTTCTTGGGCGTCCAGGTGAGGCCCGCCTGGCCGATGCGCTGTTCGAGCGAGATCTTGTTGCGTGCGCTCTCGCGGTTCTCGATCTCCTTGAGGCTTTGCGCGATCTGGCCCCGCTTGTTGCGCGCCTGCGCTTCCCGGTCGATGCCGCGGATCGCACTGGGGCCGGCGAATTCCTTGCGGCGCTTCTCGGCGCGCTTTTCGCCGCTGAGCGTAGGATAGAGCAGCGCATAGACCACGCCGCCGACGGCGAGCATGACCAGGAGAGCGACGGCGAGCATGCTCGTGTTCATGGCCGCAACCTCGGTGAAGCGCTCCGCTTAGAGGGCATTGCTGACGCCTCCCTCTTCGAGCTGGTCGAGTGCGGCGGCAAGGCGCTGGTCCTCGTTGAAATAGCGTGCGCGTTCCCAGAAGCGCGGTCGTCCGACGCCAGTGGCGCGGTGCCGGCCGATCAGCTTGCCGGCGGCGTCCTCACCGACGATGTCGTAGAGCATCAGGTCCTGGGTCGTGATGACCTCGCCCTCCATGCCCATCACTTCGGTGATGTGGGTGATCCGGCGCGAGCCGTCGCGGAGGCGCTGGGCCTGGATGATGACGTCCACCGAGGAGCAGATCATCTCGCGCAGCGTCTTCGAAGGCAGCGAGAAGCCGCCCATCGTGATCATCGATTCGATACGGCTCAGGCATTCGCGCGGCGAATTGGCGTGCAGCGTGCCCATCGAGCCGTCATGGCCCGTGTTCATCGCCTGGAGGAGATCGAACGCCTCCGGTCCGCGCACCTCGCCGACGATGATGCGTTCAGGGCGCATGCGCAGGCAGTTCTTGACGAGGTCGCGCATCGTCACAGCGCCCGTACCCTCGAGGTTCGGCGGGCGGGTTTCGAGGCGCACCACATGCGGCTGCTGGAGCTGGAGTTCGGCCGCGTCCTCGCACGTGATAACGCGCTCGTCCTCGTCGATATAGTTGGTCAGGCAGTTGAGCAGCGTCGTCTTGCCCGAGCCCGTGCCGCCGGAGATGACGATGTTGCAGCGGACGCGGCCGATGATCTTAAGGAGCTCGGCGCCCGGCGGCGAGATCGCGCCGAACTTCACGAGCTGGTCGAGCGTCAGCTTGTCCTTCTTGAACTTGCGGATGGTCAGCGCCGGACCATCGATCGCCAGCGGCGGAGCGATGACGTTGACGCGCGAGCCGTCGGCGAGGCGCGCGTCGCAGATCGGCGAGCTTTCGTCGACGCGACGGCCGACCTGGCTGACGATACGCTGGCAGATGTTCATCAACTGCGCGTTGTCGCGGAAGCGGATATTGGTGAGCTGGATCTTGCCGGCGGTTTCGATGAAGGTCCGACCCGCGCCGTTGACCATGATGTCGGCGATGTCGTCGCGTGCCAGCAGGGGCTCGAGCGGCCCGTAGCCGAGCACGTCGTTGCAGATGTCGTCGAGCAGTTCCTCCTGCTCCGCGATCGAGAGCACGACGTTCTTCAGCGAGATGATCTCGTTGATGATGTCGCGGATTTCCTCGCGCGCCGATTCGGAGTCGAGCTTCGCGAGCTGCGACAGATCGATGGCCTCGATCAGCGCCCCGAAGATCATGCTCTTCATCTGGTAGTAGTCTTCGGAGCGCGGAGCCGCCTCGGCGGCGGGCGCGACCTTGCGGTCCTCGACCGCGGCCGGAATGGATTCGAGCTTGCGCGGCGCAGCCGGCGCGGCCGCGGAGACCCTGGCGTTCAGATTGGGCGCGGTACCTGCGCCGACGGATCGCTTGCCGAACATCTCAACACTCTCCCGCCCGGTCTGGGCCGGTCTCTCGCCTAGATCATCGCGCGCCCCACCGGGTGCGGTAACGATGGTCTATCTTATTGGTATGGCATCGGATTTATCCGAAAGGTGGAATCCACTTTTCGGTCCGATGCCATAGCGTCCGGGCGTCTCCCCGTCATCATCGGTCGCTGTCGGTCACGAGGCCTTGCGGCGCTTCAGCTTCGAGACGAACGGGTCGAGCAGGCTGCGCCGGCTCCGCTTGGCTCCGCCGCGCCCGGTCAGCGCGCTGGCGATCTGGGTGAAGGCCTCGGTCGCCTTGCTGCCGGCCTGCACCTCGGCGATCATCTGGCCGTTATTGGCGGCCGTGCCGAACAATTGGGCATCGAAGGGAATGGTGCTGAGCACGTCGATGCCAAGCGCCTTGGAGAACTCCGCCGTATTGATCTCCGGCCGCTTGGGAACGCCGACGCGGTTGAGCACGAGACGGGCGCCCGCATCGTTGGGCCTCGTGGCGCGCGACAGATCGACCAGGTTCTTGGCATTGCGCAGCGAGGCGAGCTCCGGTTCGGCGACGATGACGATCTCGTCGGCACCGAGCACCGTGCGCTTCACCCAGGCACTCCACTGGTGCGGCACGTCGAGGATGATGCAGGGCACGCTGGCGCGAAGCAGCTCGAGGAGCTGCTCGAGCGCGTCCTCGTCGAGATCGATGGTCCGGTCCAGAATCGCCGGGGCGGCCAGAAGCGCGAGATTGTCGCTGCAGCGTGATAGCAGCCGGTCCAGCATGTTGGAATCGAGGCGTTCCGGCGCGAATACCGCTTCCGCGATGCCCTGCGGCGGGTCCTGGTTGAAGTTGAGGCCGGCCGTGCCGAAGGCGATGTCGAGGTCGACGACCACGGTCGAGGCGTCGAGATTGCGCGCGATCGCCCAGGAAACGTTATGTGCGACGGTCGACGCGCCGACGCCGCCCTTGGCCCCGATCACCGCGATGACGCGGCCGAGATTGCGGGCTTCCGGGGCGATGTAGAGCTCCGACAGCGTGCGCAGGACGTCGAGCGGCTCCAGCGGCGCGATCAGGTATTCGCTGACGCCGCGGCGGATCAGGTCGCGATAGAGCTGGACGTCGTTGACATGGCCGATGACGACGACCTTCGTGCCGGCATCGCAGCTTTCGGACAGGGCATCGAGATGCGCGACGAGGGTCGCCGGGTCGGCGACCGCCTCGAGCACGATGATGTTGGGCGTCGGCGAGGCGCGGAAGGCCTCGACC
>NZ_JAELTI010000080.1 GCF_016428755.1 Allobosea sp. ASV33 | reverse complement strand
CATCGAAGGCACGAACGGCGACAGCCTGCCGATCCCGGCGGATTCGCCGACGATCCGATTGGAGCCGCAGGGCGAGCACACCGCCATCCTGCCGGCCGACAACGCTGCGCCGGCGATCGCGCCGGTCGATGTCGTATTCCCGGTGATCCATGGCCCGCTTTGCGAGGACGGCGCGGTGCAGGGCCTGCTGGAACTTGCGGGGGCCGCCTATGTCGGCTCGGGCGTGCTGGCTTCGGCGGTCGGCATGCACAAGGACATCGCCAAGCGGCTGGCGGCCCTCGCCGGGCTGCCCGTCGCGCCCTATCTCGCCCTGTCGCGGCGCGACTGGCGCCGCGACCCGGAAGGCTCGGCCAAGGCTGCCGAGGAGCGGCTCACGCTCCCGATCTTCGTCAAGCCCTGCAATATGGGCTCGAGCGTCGGCGTCCATAAGGTGAAGAGCTGGGAGGCTCTCGGCGCCGCGCTCGACGACGCCTTCCAGTACGATACCAAGGTGCTGGTCGAGCAGGGCATCGACGCCCGCGAGATCGAGGTCGCCGTGCTCGACGGCGATCCGCCGGTGGCGAGCGTCGCCAGCGAGCTCAATGCCGGCCCGCAGCACGAATTCTACTCCTACGAGGCCAAGTATATCGACCAGGACGGTGCCAGCGTCGACCTGCCGGCCAAGCTCGACGCCGAGCAGATGCCCCGCGTGCGGCAGCTCGCGGTCGACGCCTTCCTCGCGCTGGAATGCAGCGGGCTGGCGCGGGTCGACTTCTTCCTCGACCGCCGGAGCGGCGCCTTCTACTTCAACGAGATCAACACACTGCCCGGCTTCACCGCGATCAGCATGTATCCCAAGATGATGGAGGCCTCCGGCCTGACCTACCCGGCGCTCATCACCCGTCTGATCGAGCTGGCGCAGGAGCGCCATGCCGAGCGGGCGGGGTTGAAGACGGATTACGCGGGGTAGAGCGCCCCTCCCTGTGTCATTCCGGGGCTTCGCGGAGCGAAGAACCCGGAACCCACGACTGGGTAAATCCTTGGCAACCGCATGATCGCGAACGTGAACCCAGTCGTGGGTTCCGGGTTCGCGCATGCGGCGCGCCCCGGAATGACAGAGTGCGTCAATCCTTCCGCGCGACCTGCGCCTGCTCGAAGGTCGCCATTCCGGAATGAACCGCTGCCGCCGCCTTGACGAGGCCGGCAGCGAGCGCCGCACCCGAGCCTTCGCCGAGACGCATGTCGAGCGCCAGAAGCGGCACCTTGCCGAGGCGGGCGAGCACGTCGGCATGGGCGCCCTCGGCCGAAAGATGACCGGCGATGCAATGGTCGATGGTCGAAGGCTCGATCGCGTGCAGGATCGCGGCGGCCGCCGTCACGACATAGCCGTCGAGGATCACCGGGATACGCTGCGAACGGGCGGCGATGATCGCGCCGCAGATCGCCGAGACCTCGCGCCCGCCGAGGCGGCGCAGCACTTCGAGCGGGTCCTTGAGGTGGGCGCGGTGGAGGCTAAGCCCCGCTTCCACCACCGCGACCTTGCGCTTGAAACCCTCGTCGTCGATGCCGGTGCCGCGGCCGCACCAATGCGCGGCGTCGCCGCCATAGAGCGCGGCATAGATCGCCGCCGCCGAGGTGGTGTTGCCGATGCCCATCTCGCCCAGGCAGAGCAGGTCCGTGCCGCCGACGAGCGCTTCCATGCCGAAAGCCATGGTGGCGACGCAGGCGCGCTCGTCGAGCGCGTCGGTTTGTGTGAAATCGCCCGTCGGCAGGTCGAGCGCGAGGTCGAAGACCTTGAAGCCAAGATCATAGGCCGCGCAGATCTGGTTGATCGCAGCGCCGCCGGCCGCGAAATTCTCCAGCATCTGGCGCGTCACCGCCTGCGGATAGGCCGAGACGCCCTGCGCGACCACGCCATGATTGCCTGCGAAGACGCAGACCAGCGGGCGCCTTACTTCCGGCGGGGCCTTGCCCTGCCAGGCGGCGAGCCATTCGGCGATCTCCTCCAGGCGGCCGAGGCTACCGGCCGGCTTGGTGAGGTTGGCGTCGCGGGCGCGGACCGCGTTTGCGGCTTCCATGTTGGGACCTGGCATCGCAGCGATGAGGTCGCGGATATCGTCGAAGGGCAATCCGGAGGCGGCCATGGCTGTTCCGTCGAGCAAGGGGGCTGCGGCCGACGCGAGAGCGTGGCGGCAAAGTCTGCGCTGCTGCTATAGGGTCGGGAGCGTGAAGACAATCGAGCGAGACGACGCGGCAGGCATGGCAGAGGCCGAAACCACGAGCGAAGCGTCCCCGCCGGACTGGCCGGGCTGGGGAATCGCGACCGCGATCTGCCTGCGCTTCTGGTCGCGTCTGCCGGTGCCGCTGCTGCCGGGCGAGAGCGACGGGCATGGAGTCCCGGACTTCCGGGAGGTGCCGCGCGCCCTGCCCTTCGCCGCTCTGGTCATCGCCGCGCCGGCAGCGCTTGTCGCGCTGGGCGCAGGGCTGGCGGGCCTCAGCGGCTTCGTCGTCGCGGCGCTGGCGCTGACCGCGCTGGCACTGACCACAGGCGCCTTCCACGAGGACGGGCTGGCGGATACCGCAGACGGGCTGTTCGGCGGGCATACGGTGGAGCGCCGGCTGGAGATCATGAAGGACAGCCGCATCGGCTCCTATGGCGCGCTGGCACTGGGGCTGTCGCTGCTGCTGCGGGCGAGCCTGCTTGCCATGATCCTCGACCGCTCGGGCGCCTGGGTGGCGGCCGCCGCCTTGCTTGTCGCGGCGCCATGGTCCCGCGCCGAGGGCCTATTCATGCTGGCGACACAACCGGCAGCGCGCAGCAGCGGTGCAGCAGCGGCCGTCGGCCAGCCGACGGTGCTGACGGCGCGGATCGCGTTGGGCCTCAGCCTCTTTCTCGCGACCGGGATCGGACTGGCCGCGCAATTGCCGATCGCCGGTCTGCTGATCGGCTTCGCGCTGGCGCATGGCGCGGCGGCGGTATTGTCGCGGACGGCGCGGCGTCTGATCGGCGGCCAGACCGGCGACATCCTCGGCGCTGCCCAACAACTTGCGGAGATCGCGATTTATCTCGGGCTGGCTCTCGCTCTGGGGTGGGGCGGGCAATGAGTGGTGCCTCGACGCCCTGCATCAAGGTCTGCGTGATCGATCCCGTGAGCAAGCTCTGCGAGGGCTGCGGACGGACCCTCGCCGAAATCATGCAATGGGGCCGGCTGAGCGAGACCGAGCGGCGGGCTATCATGGTGGTGTTGCCGGAGAGGCTCGCCGGAAAGCCGCCCGAGCCACCTGCGCGTCATGCTCGGGCTTGACCCGAGCATCTCGGAAACCAGTGACTTCTTGTCATGAGATTCCCGGGTCGAAGCTGCGCTTCGCCCGAGAATGACGCTCAGGTCTTCGCCAGATCGGCCAGCGCATCACCGGTCAGGCGATAGAACACCTTCTTGGGATAAGCCGCAGCACCGAGGCCGTCATAGAAGCGCAGCAGCGCCGCGTCGTCGGCATCGGCGGTCCAGTCGATGCGGCGGTGGCCACGCTCCAGGGCAAGCTCCGCCAGCGCAGTCATAAGCTTCCGGCCGAGCCCCGCTCCCCGCGCCGCATCGGCGACGTAGATTTCCTTGAGGAAGAAGCCCGTCTTCAGGCCCGGTCCCGGATAGAGATTGCAGGCCGAGGCGAAGCCGAGCACCGCACCGCCCTTCGCGGCGATCAGGATATCGACACCGGCCGGCAAGGCCGCGAGCCCGGCGAGAATCTCCGCCGGCGGCGGGCAAGGCACGCTGTAATGGCCCTGCATCTCGACCATCAGCGCCGCCAGCGCCTTGTGATCCGCAGGCTGCAGCAGCCGGATCGCGATCTCGCTCATGATCCGGACCTCAGTGGATCAGCGACCAGACGAAGCGGCCGGCGACGACGAGCAGGAACAGGCCGAAGGCGACTTCGAGGCGACGCTTCGAGAGCTTATGCGCGAGGCTTGCGCCGATCGGGGCCGTCCAGATCGACGTCGGGATGAACAGGATCATGCCGATCAGCGAGACATAGCCGAGCGAGAGCGGCGGCAGGATGTCCATCTTCGGCCAGCCGGCATAGATGAAGCCAAGCGCGCCGGGGATCGAGATCAGCACGCCGAGCCCCGAAGAGGTCGCGACCGCCTGGTGGATCGGCCGGCCGTAGAAGGTCATGAACAGGCTGGAGAGCTGGCCGCCGCCGATGCCCATCAGCGCCGAGAGCACGCCGATAACGCCGCCATAGGCCACCATCAGCGGCTTGCCGGGCATATCCTCGCCGAATTTCCAGCGATCTGCGGCGAAGAGCAGCCGGATCGCGGAGATCGTCGCGACGACCACGAAGATGATCTTGAAGAGATCGGCAGGCGCATAGCGGGCGATCCAGCTGCCGAAGATCACGCCGATGATCACCGGCACGGCCCAGACCTTGAGGATCGAGAGATCGACGAGCCCCTTGGCGCGGTGCGCGTTGAAGGAGCGGATCGAGGTCGGGATGATGACGGCGAGCGAGGTGCCGACGGCGAGCGGCATGCGCACCTCGTCGACGACCCCGATGACGCGGAAGACCTCGTAGAGCACGGGTACGATGACCGCGCCGCCGCCGACGCCGAAGACGCCGGCCAGAAGCCCGGTGACCGCGCCGGCCAGCACGAGCGAGACGGCGAGGAAGGCGAGATCGCCGATGGGAATGCCAGCAAGCATGACGAGAAATCCGGTGAAGCCGCCCGATCTCTCGGTCATTTGGCCGGCGGGGGCAAGATGTCCCCGTCGACGGCTCCCCGAATGCTGTGCTTGCCTGCGGCGTCAACCACGCCCGGTGTCGAAGATCGGCGCGAAGCCGCCATAGACGACGCGCTTCCCGTCGAAGGGCATCTTGAGCTCGGCCATGCGGGGGTCCGCCATGATCTTGCCCCAGGCGGCGGCGCGCACCTCCTTGGACGGCCATTCGACCCAACTGAAGACGACCGTCTCGCCGGCCTGCGCCTTCACCGCGCCCTTGAAATCCGTGAGCTTGCCATCCGGCACGTCGTCGCCCCAGGCGTCCACGACGCGGCTTGCGCCGTATTCCTTGAACAGCGTCGCATGCCTGGCCGAGAAGTCGCGATAATCGACCTTGCGCTCGTCGGGCACTGCGACGAGGACGCCGTCGAGATAGCCCATCGCGCCGCCCTCGCCCTCGTCGAGGATCGAAGCAAAGCCGCCATAGATCATGCGCTTGGCGTCGAACGCCATTTCCTGGCTCATCGCCTTCATGCGCGGATCGTTCATGATCTTCTCGTTGGCGGCGTCGCGCGTCGCCCGGTCGGGATATTCGAACCAGGAGAAGACCACGACCTCATCCGGCGTCGCCTTCACCGCTCCCTTGAAATCCGTGACTTTACCGTCCGGGACGTCGTCGCCCCAGGCCTCGACATGACGCCGAACCCCGAACTCCTGGAACAGCGGCGCCGCATCGGCAGCCTGCTTGCGGTAGGCATCCTTGTTCGCCGCGGGAACGGCGACGACGAAACCTTCGACATAGGCCATTGCGCTTCTCCTTGTTCACGACCGTCGGCGGCGCCGCGGTTTAAATGTTGATATCAACCCGATAAGCCCGAAGCGGATCCGGGACATCGGGTTCAACCGCAGCAGGAGCTCACCGCGAGTTCCGGCTGGAAGCTTGCCGCGCCCAGCGGCTTGGCGGGGTAGCGGTCGTGATGGCGGACCCAGTCCATCGTCCCGACCTCGTTGCGCCCCTTCGGGGTCATATCGAGGAAGTTGTGCGTGCCGATCAGGAGGTCGCCGCCGCGGGCATAGGTCGAGTAGGTGTGGAAGATCTCGCCCGCCTCGTTGCGATAGAAGACGCTGAAGCCCGGCATCTCGCCGCCCAGCCCGTCATGCATCGCGTAGTTGTATTCGTAGCGGCCGGCCGCCTTTTCCTCCGGGCTCGGCGAGACGTGGAAATCGTAGTTGAAGTCGCTGTTCGCCGAGGACACCCAGGGGAAATCCCAGCCCATGCGGTGCCGGAAATTCTGGAACTCGGCATAGGGCGCCCGCGAGACCACGACCAGGCTCACGTCATGGTGCTTGAGGTGCCGGTTGGCGCCGTCGAAATGATCGGCGAGGAAGGAGCAGCTCGGGCAGCCCTCCCGGGCACCCGGCCCGAACATGAAGTGGTAGATGATCAGCTGGCTGTTGCCGGCGAAGAGATCGCCCAGCGAGAGCCCGCCATCCCAACCCTCGAAGGTATAGGCCTTCTCGACCCTGACCCAGGGCAGCGCCCGCCGCTCGGCCGAGAGCGCATCACGCCGGCGGGTCAGCTCCTTCTCGTTGGCGAGGTGGAGCTTGCGCGCGGCAAGCCACTCCTCACGGGATACGATCCTGTGTTCCATCGTCTCCTCTCCTCCAATGTCCACCGGCGTGATGCCGGCGGCGGCTTCGGCGTGCCCGGGCACGCAATCGCTCAGGCGAAATAGGCCTCGAGCTTGACCATGGTCCCCGTCCAGCCATGGGTGTGGCCACGGACGGCGGCATCGTCGGCGAGCTTCTCGTGCAGAAGCGTCAGGATCGTGCCGTCGCCGTCCGGCTTCAGCGTGACAGTGACGCGCGAGACGCGCTCCGGCGTGGTGATCCAGGACCAGCTGAAGACGAGGCGCTCGTTCTCGACGACCTCCAGATAGCGGCCGAGAACCTCGTGGCGCTCGCCGGTGTCCTCGATCATCACGACGCGGTAGGCACCGTCGACACGCGGATCGATCTCCGCCTCCTGCGCCACGACGTTCTCCGGGCCGAACCAGCGGACGAGCAGGTCCGGGTTGGTCCAGGCCTCGTAGACCTCCGTCGGCGACGCATTGAGGCGGCGCTTCATCGTGAGGCTGGGTGTCACCGGTTGATGCATGCGCTCGCTTCCCTCTCCCGCCCCCTGGGCTTTTGACCGTCTAGTCCTGGCCCTTGCGCCGCGCTTCGAGCAGCGCTTCCAGCGCATCGAGCCGCTCGGTCCAGAACCGTTGATAGCGCGCCAGCCAGCCCATCGCCTCCTCCATCGGCTCCGCATTCAGGTGGCAGGACACGGTGCGCCCCACCTTGCTCCGCGTCAGCAAACCGGCATCCGAGAGGACGTCGAGATGCTTCATGATGGCCGGAAGCGAGACCGGGAACGGCTTCGCCAGTTCGCTGACCGAGAGCCCGTCCTCCCGCTCCAGGCGGGCCAGCAAGGCCCTCCGCGTCGGATCCGCCAGCGCGGAGAAGGTCCGGTCGAGCTGAACGTCTTGAAACTTAACCATTGAGTTAAGTTTACGCAGCAGCGACTGTGCGTGTCAAGCGAGGGAGATTGCGCCCCCTACCCAGCTGTGGGGAAAGTCGAAGTTTGCCGCAGTTGAGCAAGGTGACCGCAAATCCGTGGCGCGCTGGAAGGTGCATCAATAACAACGCTCAGAAAGGGAAGGAGGAAGCGCACTCTCTGCGCGGTCTCATTTCCTCTCATCCCTTATTCATGGCTACCTTCGACTGCCTCGCGCATGCCTTGCCTGAGCGCCTGGACGCATCGGTTGAGCTCGATCATCTGCGGCACTTCGAATCCGGAATGGCGCAGCAGGGCATCGGTGAGGCACCCGGTCTGCGGGTGAAGCTCCCTGCCCTTCTCCGTAAGATGCACCTCGACCAGGCGCTCGTCGGTTGTGCTGCGTCGGCGCGAGAGAAAGCCCGCCGTCTCCAGCCGTTTTACCGCCGGCGTGATCGTGCTCGGCTCCAGGGCGAGACGCTCGGCGATGGCGCCGATGGTCAGCCCGTCGCGTTCCCACAGCGTGCTGAGCGCCAGGTACTGCGTGTAGGTCACGCCCAGCGCATCGAGCATCGGCTTGTAGACCCGCTGGATCGCCAGCGAGGCCGAATAGATCGAGAAGCAGAGCTGGCCGTCGAGCGGCAGGGTCGGCCCCGCAGGCGCGACAGGGGTGGCGGCGGAGGGCTTCTGGGTATTGGTCATCAAGACTCTCTAAGCTCGGCAGGCAGGTCTCTCTCGAGAAAAATAATATCGCGATAAAGAAAGTGCTTTACAAGCCCTGAAGACGTGGGTATGCGTTGATTATCGCAATAATGATTACCGCGAACAGATTAACCCAAGGAGCCCACCATGACCAAGTCCATCCTCGCCGCTGCCGCCCTTGCCCTCTCCACCACAGTCTCGCTGACCTCCGCCCAGGCCGCCCCCGCCGTCAAGAACATCGTCCTCGTCCATGGCGGCTTCGTCGACGGCTCGGGTTGGCAGGGTGTCTACAACGCCCTCAAGGCCAAGGGCTACAACGTCACCATCGTCCAGAACCCGACCACCTCGCTCGCCGACGACGTCGCCTTCACCAAGCGCGCCGTCGCCCAGCAGGACGGCCCGGTCGTGCTCGTCGGCCATTCCTATGGCGGCGTCGTCGTCAGCGAGGCCGGCAACGATCCGAAGGTAAAGTCTGTCGTCTATATCGCCGCCTTCGCAGCGGATGCCGGTGAGTCGGTGATGTCCCTGATCGCCAACCCGCCGGCCGGCGCGCCCGTCCCGCCGATCCTGCCGCCGGTCGAGGGCTTCCTCATGCTCGACAAGGCCAAGTTCGCCGCCTCCTTCGCCGCCGATGTCGACGCGAAGACCGCCGCCTTCATGGCTGACTCGCAGGTGCCCTGGAACGTCGCGGCTGCCGGCGGCGCCGTCTCCAGCCCGGCCTGGAAGGTCAAGCCGAGCTATTATCTCGTCGCCACCGACGACCACATGATCCCGCCCCCGGCCCAACGCCAGATGGCCAAGCGCGCCGGCGCGACCGTCGCGGAGACCAAGGGCAGCCACGCCGTCTATGTCTCAAAGCCCAAGGTCGTCGCAGACTTCATCGAAAAGGCCGCAAACCAGAAGTAACGTGCCCACCGCGCCTCGGCTCTCGAGCGACAACAATCAAAAGCGGGCCAACGGCCCGCTTTCCTGTGCTGACACGAGGAGGGCCGCTCGCACCTTGCCCATCACCCGCACGGGCTCGTGCGACCCAGTAGACAGCCTCTGGCGTCAAGGCTCTTTCTCCGCCTCCGAATACATTGGCCCACCATCGAAATCTCTGACGCGGTGTCGCGAAACCCCTGTTCGAAGACCTGCTAGATCGGATCCCGATCAGGCCGCTTCGCGCTTCACCGCCATGTCCACGGCGTGCCTCGACAACACAACGAAAGCGGCGGTGAAAGCCCTTGGCGAAGCCCTGGCCGCCGATTCGCAGTACGCTGAAGCAGTACTGATATCGTCGACAGGACCTCTCCGACTGCCAGCGAACCGAGATTGATTCCGGCGAGCCCGAAGTGCCGATCACAGCTGCGATCTCCGCCTTCACCGCAACGTCGTGTGGCCACTGGCCGCATTAGGCACTTAGCTCATGCCGGCATTCCGCAAGAATGCTCCCAGTCGGGAAGCGAGTGCCCATCGCGAGTGCATAGCGATGGAGGAAGGGCGCCGTTCCAGGAATGCTGCTCCGTGGCGGCATGCGCGGGGTCGCTGCTTCGCCTCCCGGCACTGCATCGTCATCAACCTGTCGTGAAGCTGTTCGCAGAACCGGGTTTCAAACGCTGCAATCGGGCCAATGCTTCGCTTTCTCCTTCTCCGTTTCTTGCGCGCTCTGTTGACCGTGACGATTTGCGTGTCGGCGGTGTTCGTCGCGCTGCGGCTTGCGGGCGATCCGGCCCAGATCATGCTGCCGAGCGACACGCCGCCTGACGTCGTGGCCTATTATCGCGAGGCCTGGGGGCTCGACCGGCCCCTGGCCGAGCAATACCTACTCTATATCGCGAGCGCGGTTCGCGGCGATTTCGGCCTCTCCTTCGCTGATGGCCGGCCTGCCTTCACGACCGTGGTAGAGGCCCTGCCGAAGACGTTCCTGCTCGGCTCGTCGGCACTGATGCTGGCCCTCCTGATTGGCCTACCGCTCGGAGTTCTCGCGGCTTTGCGCCACAACCGCGCCGCCGACCGGCTCGCCATGGCGGCGGCGGTGTTCGGCTACGCCATTCCCGTCTTCTTCTTGGGCATTCTCCTCATCCTTCTCTTCGCCTTGAAGCTGCGCGTGCTGCCCTCGGCCGGCTCGGACAGCCCCTGGCATCTGATCCTGCCGACAGTGACGCTCGGCTTGCCGCTCGCCGGCCGGCTCGCGCGCTTCGCGCGCACCGCGACGCTGGAGGTACTGGGCAAGCCCTATATCCGGGCGGCACGCGGGCGGGGCGTCATGCCACTCGGCGTGATCCTCCGGCACGCCTTGCCCAATGCGGCGGTGCCGCTGCTGATGTTCATCGGCATCGAGATCGGCCATATCCTCGCCGGCAGCGCGGTGGTCGAGACCATCTTCGCCTGGCCGGGCGTCGGCCGGCTCCTGGTCGATTCGGTCTCGACCCGCGATCTCGCCGTGGTCCAGACGGTGATCTTCACCGTGACGATCATCATGGTCGGCGCCAACCTGCTGGTCGATATCGTGCATATCCTGATCGATCCGCGCCTCGGCGGATTTTCCCGCGCGCTTGGCGGGCAGGCCTGATGAGCGCCGTCGGTCTCTCCTCCGCCCCGGCGCCGGCCGCACGGGCCGCCCGACACAAGATGTCGCCGGTCGTGATGCTTTCGGCCGGCTTCCTGCTGGTCGTGGTGGTCGTCGCGCTGCTCGCGGACTGGCTCGCCCCTCTGCCCTATACCGCGCAGAACCTCGCCGCGCGGCTGAAGCCGCCTCTGACCGAATCTGGCGGCACGACCTACTGGCTCGGCACCGACCAGCTCGGCCGCGATATCCTGAGCCGGATGATCTTCGCGGTCCGCACCTCGATCCTGATCGCCGTGATGGGCACGCTGATCGGCGCCGTGTTCGGCACGCTGCTCGGCTTCCTGGCTGCGCGGCTGCGCGGCTTCGTCGATCAGGCCATCATGATGTTGGTAGATGCGCAGGCGGCCATACCGGCGCTGTTCCTGGCGCTGACCATGCTCGCCTTCTTCGGCAACAACATCGTGCTCTTCATCATCCTCGTCAGCGTCGACGGCTGGGACCGCTATACGCGGCTGGCGCGGGGTCTCGTTATCTCCGAGCAGGAGAGCGACTACATCAACGCTGTTGAGGCTCTCGGCGCGAGTACGTCGCGGGTCATCCTGCGCCATCTCCTGCCCAATATCGCCGCCGCTTTGGTGGTGCAGGCGACGCTGAACTTTCCCGGCACGATTCTGCTGGAAACCTCGCTGTCCTTCCTGGGGCTCGGCGTGCAGCCGCCCGGTACCTCGCTCGGGCTGATGCTGGGCGAGGGACGCCGCTACCTGCTCAGCGCCTGGTGGATTGCGGTCTTCCCGGGCCTCACGATCTTCCTGACGACGCTGTCGATGAGCCTGTTCGGCGACTGGCTGCGCGACCGCTTTGATCCGACAAGCGAGAGGCACTGAGACGATGCGGCCCGCTTTCTTGTCGCGCGCGGAGCGCCCGCTCGCCATCGCCCATCGCGGGGGCGCCCTGCTCGGACCGGAGAACACGCAAAAGGCCTTCGCCGCCGCTATCGCGGCCGGGGCCGCAATCGTCGAAACCGATTTGCGCTTGAGTGCCGACGGCGCTCTGGTCTGCCTCCACGATGCCGATCTGGCCCACCTCGCCGGGGATGCGCGGCGCGTTGCCGAAACCGATCTCGCGACGCTGAAGCGCCTTCTGCCGGACATGCTGACGCTGGACGAGGCGATCGCGGCTTCGGCGCCGCTCGGCCTCCTGCTCGACGTCAAGCTGCACGAACCTCGCATCCTGAACCCGATCCTCGCCGCCCTCGATGCGGCGGATGCGCTCGCGCGCTGCCTGCTCGGGCTGCGCGACATCGATCTGATCGCGGCGGCGCACCAGCTACCGCCGGAGGTCGCGATCCTCGCGCTGGTGCCCGATCCGGATTCGATATCCCGTGCGCAAGCAGCCGGCGCCGACTGGTTCCGGCTCTGGCAGGGCGAAGCCACGCCGGAGCGGCTTGCCGCCATACGCGAGGCCGGCATGGGCTCGGTAATCATGGTGGGCCAGCCACGTTCGGTGGCGGAGCCCGGTTACCCGCCCTTTCCCGTCGGGCGCATCGATGAAGACGGGATTGCGGACCTGCTGGCGCTCGGACCGGACGCCCTGATGCTCGACGATCCGCGCCTGCTCATCGCGACCCGCGCTGTCACGGGCGCGTCGTCAATCTGATGCAAGGCAGTCGCATCGCGGCGCCGCTTTGCCGGCGCCGCTCGTACCGTCTTGCGAGGAACCGAAATGCCCGTCCTGTCCCGCCGTCGCTTCATCGAGGGCGCTGCCGCCCTGCCGGTCGCGCTTTCGATGCCGACCGCCTTCGCGGCCGATGACAGCCGCCGGAACTTCACCGTCGCGGTCGCCGACCTGCCGGCAACACTGGAGCCGGCGCGCGAGCTTTCCAATGTTGGCACCCGCGTCACCTATTCGATCTTCGACACGCTGATCCGGCGCGACTTCCTCGGCGCGGCCGATGGCGGCGGCTCGGAGCTGAAGCCTCATCTGGCAACGAAATGGGAGCGGGTCTCACCGCAGGAGCTCGTCGTCACGCTGCGCCGGGGCGTGAAGTTCCACAATGGCGACGAGCTGACCTCCGATGACGTCGCCTACACCTTCCGCGAGGGACGGATGTGGGGTGAAAAGGCCCAGATCCCCGCTGGCAAGGCCTATTTCGGCATCCTCGCCTCGGTCGAGCCGGTCGACCGCTATACGGTCCGCTTCAAGACCAAGGTCGCCGACGTGCTGCTGGAGCAGCGTCTCGCCTCCTGGTGCGCCTGGATCGTCAACAAGCGCGCCTATGAGGCGATGGGCTTCGAAGCCTATTCGCGCAAGCCCGTCGCAACCGGCCCCTATCGCGTCGTCTCGCATTCGGCCGCCGACGCCACGGTGCTGGAAGCCTTCGACGACTATTTCATGGGCAAGCCGACGGCCAAGCGCGTCACCTTCAAGCGTGTGCCGGAGCTGGCGGCACGCGTCGCCGGGCTCGTCGCCGGCGATTACGACCTAATCACCAACATCCCGCCCGACCAGATGAGTGTCGTCGGCGGCTACAAGGACATCGACGTGCGCTCGGTCGTGCTCGCGAATGTCCATGTCCTCGCCTATAACGAACAGGACAAGGTGCTCTCCGACAAGCGCATCCGGCAGGCGCTGAACTACGCGATCGACCGCCCGAAGCTGGTCGAGGCGCTCTGGCAGGGCACGGCGCAGGTGCCGGCGAGCCATAATTTCCCTGAGTACGGCCAGATGTTCGTGGAGGGACGCAAGCTCGCCTTCGATCCGGTCAAGGCCAAGGCGCTGCTCAAGGAGGCCGGCTACAAGGGCGAGCCAATCGTCTACCGGACGCAGGCCAACTACTACACCAATGCGCTCGAGGCCGGTCAGATCCTGATCGAGCAGTGGAAGGCCGTCGGCATCAACGCCTCGCTGCAGGTGGTCGAGAACTCCACCCAGATGCGCGGCGCCAACACGCAGATCTTCAACTGGTCGAACTCGACGCGCCTGCCCGATCCGCTGGGCTCGATCTGGGTGGCCTGGGGACCGGCCGGCGAGATCCAGGTCTCGAAGTTCTGGACATCGGCGCAGGCGTTCAACAAGGCGGGCACGGCGCTGGAGGCCGAGACCGATCCGGTGAAGCGCAAGGCGCTGTTCACAGAGATGCTCGACATCTGGGAGGACGAAGCCCCGGCGACGATCCTCTACCAGCCGAGCGAGGCCTACGCGATCAAGAAGTCGATCGCCTGGCGGCCGACGACCTTCTATTTCATGGATCTGCGCCCGGACAATCTCGGCTTCGCCAAGGCTTGAGGCTTCCGTTCGGCATTCGGAAATGGAAAGGGCGGCTTCGAGCCGCCCTTTTTGCGTTCCCGCGAAAACACGGGTCATCCCGGACGCAGCCCTCGAAGCTTATCCTCGATCGGACCCGAGGATAAGCTCCGCGGAGATCCGGAATCCATGCCTGAATCTTGATCGACAAGGCTCTGGCACGGAACCCGGGTCAAGCCCGGGATGACGCCGTGTTCCCTGGGAAAGCGGCCGGAAGCTACTGCCCACCGCCAAGAATAAAGCGCCGCCCGTCTTGCTCGACTATGTCGACATGCTGGGTAAACGTGCCGCTGCCGGCCGAATGCCGAAGCTCGCGCGCCTCTTCCCGCGCCGGCACGGTGAGATTGCGCCCCCTCATCGTCGCTGCCGGCTGAAGCCCGAGCAGGCCGAGCACCGTCGGGCCGATATCGATGATCCCGGCGGGCTCCTGCGAGACGGCGCCGGAACCGCTCGTATCACCGAGGATAAGCACGGTGTTCAATTCATGCGGGTTGATGCCGCCATGCATGCCGCCGCCCAGCGGCACGTCGCCGGGCGTCATCGCGCCGAGGCCGGGCAGACCGTATTGATCAGCGTCGAGCGTTGATTTCAGGATGAACATTAATTCCGGCTGACGCTCGGCATGCCCCGTGTCCATCAGGCTCAGTGAGAGCGTGCCGGTGACCTCGCCCTCGACCCCATTGCGGTCGCGCGAAAAGACATGGCCGATCGCGGGATCCTCCATCAGCCAAGCCGCGATGCGCTCGATCGCGGCGGGTTCGCCGTCATGCAGGCGAATTTCACCGCTGATGCCGCCGGTGGCGACGAGCGCCGCGCCATTGATCGCTTTCTCCGTGCTGAGGTCGAAGCCGGCCTGGCGGGCCGTCTCGAACAACGGCTCGACCACGCCGGTCGAGATCTGCCCGTGGTCCGAGGCGACGATCACCGCGATGCGCTCAGCATCGGGCTGAGCCTCGATCCAGTCGAGGATCGTACCGAAGGCGCGATCAGCCTCTCGCAGGCCGGCGATGGCCTCCGGCGAGCCGAGGCCGCGATAATGGAAGGTGGTGTCCGGCTCGTTGAACCAGATCAGCGCCACATCCGGCTGGAGCTCCGGCAGCACGATCTCGGTCATCACGCGCCCGCCATATGCAAGCTCCTGCAGCCGCGGCAATTCGCGCTCGGGTAAGGGCCCGATCCGGGAAATCGCCTGCTCGACGGCTTCCGGCGTCTGCGTCGCCCCGGTGCCGTGCATCGAGAAGGTCCAGTGCCCGTTGGCGCGGGCGCGCGGATTGATGAAATGCGCCGAGCCGGCCGAGCCGGTATGCACCACCGCCATGCGCTTGCCGGCGCGCGCCAAGACGTCGCCGAAGCTTTCGGCGGCGAGCAGGCGCCCGTCATGATGCGCCTCGGCGCGGCGAATCTGGGCGACGTCGCTGGTATCGAAGATCCGGTCGGGGATCGCTTCGCGATGATAGAAGGCGTTGCCGACGATGCCGTGGACGATGGGCGGCGCGCCGGCCGCGATCGAGCTCGTCGCGACGCGGGTGACCGACGGAAAGACGCTGCGCGCCCGGCGAAACCAGGTTCCGCGCGCGGCGAGGCGTAGGATGTTCGGCGTCAGATCCGACGTGACGAGATCCGGCCGCAGGCCGTCGAAGACTGCGATGACGACGCGGTCGGCGCTTGGTTGGTCAGGGTGGCTCATCTCGTCTCCGGGGGCGGCGTCGTGTCGGGTCAGGCCGCGGCGGCCGCGGGTTCGGCAGCCGCCAGATGGCAGGCGGCAAGGCGGCCTTCGGCCACCGGACCGAGCACCGGAACCTCCTCCCGGCAGCGGGCGATGGCGCGCGGGCAGCGCGGATGGAATGCGCAGCCCGAGGGCCTGTCGACGGGATTCGGCGGGTCGCCCTTCAGAATGATGCGCCCTTGCGTGCCGCGCAACGGCGTCGGCACGGCCGAGACCAGCGCTTCCGTGTAGGGATGGGCCGGGGCATGGAACAGCGCATCCGGCGGCCCCTGCTCGACGATGCGGCCGAGATACATCACCGCGACCTCGTCGGCGATCTGCCGGACGACCTTGAGATCATGGCTGATGAAGAGATAGGCCATGCCGAAACGCACCTGCAGGTCCTGCATCAGGTTGATCACCTGCGCTGCGACGGAGACGTCGAGCGCCGAGATCGGCTCGTCGCAGACCAGCAGCACCGGATCCAGCACCAGCGCCCGCGCCAGCACCACGCGTTGGCGCTGCCCGCCGGAGAGCTCGTGCGGATAGCGCTCGAACAGATCGGCCCGCAGGCCCACCGCGTCGAACAATGCGAGTGCCTTCTGCCGCTGCGCGCCGGCATTGCCTTCGAGTCCATGGATGACCAGCGGCTCGATCACCTGATCGCCGACAGGGAGACGCCGGTCGAGCGCGGCGAGCGGGTCCTGATGGACGAGCTGCATGCGCCGGCGCAGCGCGCGCCAGGACCGGTCGCGCAGGGCGGTCACCGGCTCGCCCTCGAAGCTGATCCGCCCGCGCGTCGCCGGCAGCAGGCCGAGCGCGAGTTTGGCGGTGGTTGATTTGCCGCAGCCGGATTCGCCGACGATGCCGAGCGTTTTTCCGCGTTCGAGCGAGAAGCTCACGCCGTCGACCGCGTGCAGGATGCGGCGCGCCCCGCCGGCGGTCGCGACCGGGTATTCGCGAGCGAGGTCGCGGACGTCGAGAAGCGCGGTCATGCCGTTACCTCGATCGGCTCGGGCATTGCGTTTCCCGGAAGGGCGGCACCACCCAGCGGCGGCGCTTCGTTGAGCCGCAAGCAGGCGGCGCGCTGGTCCTGGGCAGCGAAGGTCAGTTCCGGCAGTTCATGGCCGCAGCGTTCGATCGCGGTCGGGCAGCGCGGCGCGAAGGCGCAGCCCGGCGGCATGCTGGCAGGCGCCGGCACGGTGCCAGGAATCGGCGTCAGCCGGCGGCGCGGGCCGTCGAGCGTCGGTAGGGCCGCGAGCAGCCCTTGCGTATAGGGGTGGCGCGGCCGGTTGAGCAGGTCCTGCGTTGCCGCCGTCTCGACGATCCGCCCGGCATACATCACCGCGATCCGCTCGCAGAGATCGCCGACGACACCGATATCGTGCGAGATCAGGATCAGCGCCATGTCTGTCTCGCTGCGCAGCTCGCGGATCAGGTCGAGGACCTGCGCCTGGATCGTGGCGTCGAGCGCAGTCGTCGGCTCGTCGGCGACCAGCACGTCGGGCTCGCCTGCCAGCGCCAGCGCAATCATCACACGCTGGTTCATGCCGCCTGAGAATTCATGCGGATATTGCGTGAGGCGGCGCGGTCCGTCGGCGATGCCGACCCGGTCGAGCAGGCGCAGCGCCTCGCGGCGGGCCGGCTCCCCGGTCAGGCCACGATGTAGGCGCAGCACCTCCGCTATTTGCGTCCCGATGCGCTGCACCGGGTTCAGCGCGCTGCTCGGGTCCTGGAAGATCAGAGCAATGCGGCCGCCGCGGACCCGCGCAAGTTCGCGCTCGGAAAGCCCTCCGACATCCTGTCCGTCGAGCAGGACCTTTCCGCTGGTCGTCACATTGCGCCCGAGCAAGCGCAGTGCGGCGAGCCAGGTGACGCTCTTGCCGCAGCCGGATTCGCCGACGATGCCGAGCGCCTCGCCGCGCCGCAGAGACAGATCGATGCCGTGCACGATCGGCACCGCGCCGGACAATGCAACGGTAAAGCCGTCCAAGCGAAGCAAGGGTGATTCGGCTTGGGCTTCGACAACGCTCGAGCCATACCCATTGAAGCGATGCTTCGTCAAAGTCGATGCTGACTGCATGACGGGTGACATATCGCCGGGCTCGTGACCGTCTTGTGACGTTCTGGTCGAGAGCCAGATATCGACCGTTATTGACCTAGAATTGCATGCTACAGAAGCCGCGGCACCATGCGTGCCAGCAACAGGTCAGTCCAGGCTGTTCGATGGCTAACCTCCGTAGGCTGCCCGAAAGCGGACCGTTGTAGCGTCCGCTTTGGGCCACAATCGCCCATCCTTTGACCGGGTGAAATGCGCCACTTTCAGACATTCAGCGGTGCCCGAAACCGGGCATTGACAGCCTTCTCATCCCAAGTCGCTGGCGAACCCACAGCCGGGCAGACAGGGTCCTAGGCGCGAGCGTTCACATTTCGGCTCGCCGATCACGGCAGGTAAGCTTTGCTGCCGACCGCGATGATATCCTCCTCGCTCATGCCGCGATGCCAGTGCGAGTAAAGGATGCGCTGGCTGCGCGGCAGGCGGACCTCTTCCCTGAGATGGCGATGGATGGCGCGAAATGCCTCGAATTCACAGCCGCCCCAGAAAAAGGCCGAGGCCGAATCCGCGGGCCAGGCGCAGGCTCGCACGGCCTCGACGAGCAAGCCTGACCGGGCGCTCTGACCTCCGGCGCGATGCAGCCAGCGCAGCTTCACGCCGGGTGGATGCCGCAGCGGCTGTTCGTCCTCCTCTCCATCCACTTCCACCAGCGCGATGCCGCGGGACTGCTCGGGCAGATCAGCCAGAATCCGCGCGATGCCCGGCAGCCCCGTCTCGTCTCCCGCGAGCAGATACCAGTCGGCCGGCCTGGGTCCATTGCCCGCCGGCCCCAGCATGCCGACGAGACTCCCTGGCCTGGCACTGAGCGCCCATCGCGTCGCCGGCCCCGGCTTGGCGTGAAGAACGAAGTCGATCGTGATCAGGCCAGCCGCCGCATCGATCTCGCGGATCGTATAGACGCGCGAAGACAAAACTCCCGACGCCGGCCAGACGATCCTGCCGTCGTCATCGAGCCTCGGCCATTGCGGAGCGAGAGTTCCGTCCGGCTGGAACAGCAGGCGGCAGTGAATCTGGTCGGGCCGGTCATAGCGCTCCAGATCCCGGCCGGCGAAGACGACCCGCTTCACCCCCGGGGTCACGGCATGGGTTCGCAGCACCCGCAATTCGCGCAGATCATCCGGCGGCGAGGGACCGGTGACGTCGCCCGACCAGTGCAAGGCGAGCTTCTCCGACCGGGCGATGAACCCGATCGCGCCGGCCAGAGCATGCTTCAGGCGGTTGAGATGGTCCGCCTGGTCGGTGCCGACGCTCAACGTGAGGGTGCCCTCGCCTGCCTCGACCGTGGCGACACCGAAAAGCGAGGACACGATGTATCTGCCGCCGCTGGCGACCACCTGCATGTCATGCGTCGCGATCGAATCCAGGATATCGGGCAGGAAGGCGAAGACCCGTGGGAAGGCTATGATGGCCGTGGCCTTGAACCGCCTCCCTGCCGGGCCGGCCGAACGCTTCTTATCGGAGCTCACGGGTCGGTTCCGTCGAGATTCGCCCAGAGTGGGCCGGGCAGCGGCTGAGACAGGAAGCGGCGATTGATCTCTGCCAGCGTCCCCGCCGGATCGAGATCGCGGCACGCCTCCGGATGGAGCCATTTCGCCGCAAGCTCGACGAAGACGATGTTGAGCACCGGCACCGTGATCAGCCCGGTCCAGATACCGTGGACGCGGCGGTCACGGACCGCCGGCAGCGACGCGAAGCCGATCCTCTCGGTCAGCCGCTGCAAGCCGCGGCGCCCGGCATGCGCATCGAGCCCCGGGCCGATAGCCGGGCGCGTCATCGAGGCATAGCCGCCGCCGGTCGCGATATAGACCTGCGGCTGCTGGGCAAGGAGCTGCTCCGTCGAGAGCTTCGCCGTCCAGGGCGCATTCAGCCCGTCGAGCGAGCGGCCGCCGGCATCGCCGAGCAGTTCGCCCCAGATGCGCGTTCCCGCGGCCCAGCAGCATTCGTCGTAGAGCGACATGATCTCGAGAAAGGTTTTCACCTTTGGCGCGCCGGTGAGGCGGCGGGAGACCACCTCGAACCTTTTCTCGACAAAGGCGATGATCTCTTCGGAGCGGGTCGGTTCCCCGAGGAGGGCGCCCCACATCCGCAGAAGGGCGGCAAGCCCTTGTCGCGGCGAGCCCCGGTTCCCGGTCTCAACCGCGGCGTTGCTGGCGGCGTCGCTGAAAACAAGCGGAATGCCGAACTGCGCCAGCCGGTCGATCGCCGCCTGCGGATCGCCGCCCGGCGCCATGAAGGCGGTGGCGACGACGAGATCGGGCGCAAGCGAAAGGATGCCTTCCAGCGAGAGCGTATCGGCCGCCTGCTTGCCGACGACCGCGATCGGATGGCCGGCAGAGCGCTCGAAGCCGTCCCGCAGCAGGTCGCTGTCGAAGCGGTCGGCCGCCGCCCAACCGACGACAAGCTCCGCCGGCCGGGGCTGGAACAAAGCCATCGTCAGGATGTCGCGCCCTTCGAGCAGCACGATCCGACGTGGCGGCCTGGGCAGCGTGACGGCCCTGCCCAGCATGTCGATAACGGAAAGGCTGACGTCGCGAGAGAATGACGGCTGCGCGACCAACGCAGCCGTCATTGCAAGAGCGCTCCTGCCTAGAACGCTCCGGCGCGTCGGCGCGAACATCGGCCGCCTCACCACCGGTAGCGCAGCCCGGCGAGGACCTCGCGGCCGGCCCCGAACTGGCAGTAAGTGTTGGAGCTGCAGCTCGTATAGTAGTCCTTGTCGAACAGGTTGGAGACGTTGAGCGTGGCTTCCGCCCCCTTCAGCGAAGGGTGCAGCTTGGCGAGGTCGTAGCGGATGGCGGCATCGACGACGGCGTAGCCCGCGGTGCGGATGGTGTTGGCGTCGTCGGAGAAGCTTGCCCCCACGACGCGCACGCCGCCGCCGATCGACAGCCCCGCCAGCGGCCCCGTCGCGAAGCGGTAATTGGCCCAGAGCGAGCCGAACTGGTTCGGCACGGCCTGGGGTCGCTTGCCGATCGTGGTCAGGTCCGTGGAACGCGTGACCTCGGTGTCGAGCAGGGTTGCCGCCGCTATGATGTCGAGGCCCTCCAGGATCTCGCCGCGCGCCTCGAATTCGAGGCCACGCGAGCGGATCTCGCCCTGCTGCACGTTGAAACCGGGCGTCGCTCCAGGCGTCAGAACGTTCTGCTGCCGGATGTCGAAGGCAGAGAAGGTCAGCAGCGCATTCATGATGCCGGGCTGGTACTTGATGCCGGCCTCGTACTGCTCCCCGGTCTTGGGCCGGAACGGCGCCCCGGCCGCATCAGAGCCGCTGACCGGCTCGAAGGAGGTGGAGTAGCTGACATAGGGCGCAAGGCCGTTGTCGAAAAGATAGAGCAGCCCTGCCCGGTAGCTGGTTTTCTCGCTGGACTGGCTCTGCTTCGTGCCGGTCAGGCGGTCGAGCGTCGACTGCTCGGTCCAGTCATGCCGGAGGCCAAGCGTGGCGCGGAAGCCTCCGAGCTTGATCTGGTCCTGCAGGTAAATCCCGGCCTGGGTCAGATCCTCCTTTTTGTCGATGATCGTCGCGAGAGGCCCGGCCGGCTGATAATACCTTGGCGAGACGATATTCAGCGCCGTCGCAGGCCCGAATCTGTACTGCCAGTTACTGCTGCCGTTCTGATAGTCGACGCCGGTCAGAAGCGTATGCTCGGCACCGAAGCCGCGCAGGTCGAACTGCAGATGGTTGTCGCTCGAGAGCCGCCGCGCATCCTCGATCGAGTTCAGCGCGATACGCGGGATCGTGCCCGCCGCGCTGACCGGCCCGGCCATCTGCAGCGAGCGGAAATCGGTCTCGACCTCGCCATAGCGCAGGCTCGAATGCAGGCTCACCATGTCGTTGAAGCGGTGCTCGAAGCTGTAGCCCACCCCGTATTGCTCGCGCTTGAAGCTATCGAAGCCGGGGTCGCCGATGTTGAGCTCGCGATTGAGGAAGCCGCGATAGGCGGGCGCGCGAGAGCGCGGATAGAGCGAGTTGAAATAGCCGCCCTTCGGGTCGCGCTGGTAGAAGCCCGACACCGTCAGCTTTGTGTCGGCCGTTGGCTGCCAGGTCAGGGCCGGCGCGATGCCGAAGCGCTGCTCCTCGACATCGTCGTAGCGCGTGTCGGCGAGGCGGCCGATGGCGCTGAAGCTGTAGGAGAGCCTGCCATCGCGGTCGATCGGCCCCTGACTGGTGAGGCCGCTCTGGATCCGGCCATGGCTGCCGGCCTCGACACGCAATTCGTTATAGGGCGTAGTGCTCGGCATCCGGCTGATCTGGTTGACCAGGCCGCCCGGGCTGATCTGGCCGTAGAGCAGCGCGGACGGCCCCTTGATCACCTCGATGCGGTCGAGCAGGAACGGGTCGATCGAGGTCACCGCGAAGGCCTGTCCGCGCGGCAGCTTCAACCCGTCAAGGAAGCCGACGAAATCCGTCGCGACGCCGAAGCCGCCAAAGCCCCGCAGGAAGACGCTGTCATAGCGCGAGGTCGCATCGCGCTCGGAGAGAACGCCGGCGGTGTAGCGCAGGGCGTTGCCGACCGTCTGCGGATTCTGCTCGTCGAGCTGTCGGCGCGTCACCGTCGAGATCGCCTGCGGCGTTTCCAGGACGGGCGTAGTGGTCTTCGTCGCGGTCGCCGTGGTGCGGCGGGCATAGTCGTCGCGGCTGTCGGCGCGCTCCTCTTGCCCGACCGGCCCTTGCACCACCAGCGTGTCGAGCTGCATCGGCTGGTCGCTGCCGCGCGATTGCGCCCCGGCCGTGCCTGAGCCGGCGAGGACGGCCAAAACGCATACCGATGTGGAAAGATGAGAAATCGTGGAGTTCATGGCAGCAGCCCCAGCAAGCGCGATTGCACTCGCCTAAACAAAACGGGACTGACCTGTCCAGTTGAATCTTGTTGATTTTCAACCTTCTAAAGTAGCTCGACATGAAGTAGGACAACGAGCATGTCTCGATTAAGCCGCTCGCCATCGCCATCGAATTCTCCTGCCGCGCCAAAGCCTGGCCGCACCGGCAAGGGCGGCAGGCCGTCCAAGGCGCGCGAAAGCGCGATCTCGGACGAAATCCTCGATCTCGCTTGCGAGATGTTCGCAAGCCAGGGCTATGCCGCGACATCGGTGGAGCGGCTGGCGATTGCCTGCAGAGTCGGCAAGGACACGATCTATCGCCGCTTTCCCTCGAAGCGGGCGCTATTCGATGCCGCGGTCGAGCGCCTGCGTGTCCGGGTTCTCAAACGGCTGGAGTGCGTCACCGCAGATGGCGGCCCCGCCATCGACCGGCTGCGGCACACGGCGCGCTGGTTCCTTGCCGTCAATGTCGAACCCGAACTGGTGGCGCTCAGACGCATCGCCTGCAGCGAGGTCGTGCTGCCCAACGACGCGCCGGCGCCGGTTCAGCCGGATCCGATCATGGAGCGCCTAGTCGATGTGGTTCGGCAAGCTCAGGCGGCCGGGGCGATAGCGGATGTCGAGCCCGGCTTCCTCGCCGCCCAGCTGATCCATGCGGTCGCATCCGGGCCCTCCAATGAGGCGATGGTGGGCCGCCAGACCTATGTCACCGCCGCGGCCCAGGACGCATATTTCGAGAAGGCGTGGAGCCTGTTCTTGAAGGGCGCCGCCAGCTGATGCGATGAAGTCCATGTCGGCCGCACTATCCGACGCGCGCATCCACCATAAGCCGACGTTCGACGCCTGCCTGAAAGCGGACTCGTCCTAGCGAACGATGCTCTGCGTGAGACCCAGCCAATTGCCGCTGGCGAACGCTGCTTTGCCTGCCTCGTCGAGGCCGCACTGGTCGAGGAAACGCCGGGCGTCCTGGCCAGGCCGGTACTGATAAGGGAAGTCGGTCGAGAATAAGAGGCGCTCGGTCCCGACGATGGCGGCGGCACGCCCCAGATAATGCGGCAGGAACATGCCGCTGGCGGTGACGTAGAGGTTCCGGCGCAAATAGACCGCGATCGGATGCGCCAGCCCTGCGACGCGATCCATCGCGGCGAGCCGCTCGGCATAGAACAGGACGAGTTCGCCCCAATGGCCGAGAACGATCTGAAGGCCGGGCATGCGGTCGAACGTGCCGGCGAGGACGAGACGGACGAACTGCAAGCCGGCATCGTAGTGCCAACCGAGTCCATAAGTCGCCAGGGCCGCGTCGATGTCCGGCGTGAAGCCGGAATAATAGGCCTCCCTCACGCCTTGCGGCGGCGTTCTCGGATGCAGCAGGATCGGCACCCGAAGGGCCTCCGCACAGCGCAAGATCGGCTCGAAGCGGGGGTGGTCGAGGTTGTCGGGACCGACCCTGCCGCACAGCATCGTGCCGACGAAGCCGAGCGAGCGGACGCAGCGGTCAAGTTCAAGCGCGGCCTCGTCCGGCATCGACACCGGCAATGTCGCCATCCCCTGGAAGCGGCCGGGATGACTCGCCACGGTCTCGGCGATCGCATCATTCGTCCGTCTCGCGATTTCGACGCTCTCCGGGCCGAGGTCGTGGAGGGCGGGCGTGGTCAGCGACAGGACCTGCACGTCCAGCCCGGTCTCGTCCATCAGGGCGATCCGCTCCTGCCCCACGTCCAGCAGCCGGCGCTCGATCGCGCTGGAATGGAACGCCACGCACGGATCGACCGCATCTAGGCCGAGGGCACGCCAGGCCTCGGTAACCTCCGGCGTCAGAACATGCTCTTCGATACCGAGCAGTGTCATGGCGTTCTCCAATGATGGGTCCGCATGGGCTAGACGATGCGGTGGCGCGTCACCACGCTACGGTGCGGCCTTCCCGATCCAGGAAGCGCAACCCCGGCTTACCGCGCTGCGCAAGCAGCACGTTCACCACCTTCGGAATGCTGTCTTCGATGGCGAGCGGCGCTTTCGGTCCGCCGAGATCGGTCCGGACCCAGCCGGGCGCCATCAGGACCATCGGGCGGGGATCGCCGGCGTGCCGGGCCGCATAGCTGCGCATATACATGTTGAGCGCCGCCTTGGAGCCGCGATAGACCTCGTGTCCGCCGTTCTCATTGGCGCTTATGCTGCCCTGGCCTGACGACATCACGCCGATCAGCCCATCCGGCGGGACGAGATCCTCAAGGCTCTCGATCACGCGCAGCGGGCCGAGTGCGTTCGTGACCATGACCCGCTGGAACTCCTCGGTCGAGACCTGCGCGATGGTCTGGTCCTGATTGGCGTCGGCGGTGCCTGCATTGTGGAACAGCATCGCGAAGCTGCGGCCGGACAGGTGCTGGCGCAGAGCCGCGATCTGCTCGGGTATGGTCACGTCGACATGGGCGATCTCGACCCGCTCGGGGTGCTGCGCGGCGAGCTCGTGCAGCGCGGTGTGCTCGCGCCTCACGGTTCCCACGACGTTCCAGCCCTTCTTCAGAAACTCTGCGGCCATGGCGAGGCCGAGGCCCCGCGAGGCGCCGATGATCAGGAGGAAGGGACGAGCATCTTCAGCAGCTTTGACGGGCGTCGAAAACAGCCCGGTGACGGCAGCGGCGGCGACGATGGCCATGATTTCTCTCCTTCTGACAGTCAGGTCGTTCATGGAAACCTCCATCTTTGGCGGTCTGCGAAAGATGCGCCCCTGAACGACAAGGCGCCAGACGCATGGCTCGCAAACAATCTTTGCGTCCGGCGCTATGTTTGTTCGGACGGCCCGGATAAGCTCGCTGGATGAGCGATCTCGACCTGAACCTGCTGACAGCGCTCGACGCGCTTCTCGCCGAAGGCAGCGTCACCAAGGCGGGCGCGCGCCTGAAGCTCAGCCCCTCCGCCATGAGCCGGACCCTGGCGCGGCTGCGGGCGGCGACGGGCGATCCGCTGCTAGTGCGAGCCGGCCGCGGATTGGTGCCGACGCCGCGTGCCATGGCCCTGCGCGACCGGGTTCATGAGCTCAATCGCGAGGTCCGCGCCACGCTGAGCCCGCAGGATGACAGCCTGGACATCGCGTCCTTGGCGCGCACCTTCACCATTCGTGCCAGCGAGGGCTTTATCGCGCTGTTCTGCGCTCGACTGATCGCGGCCATCACGGAGGCCGCTCCGTATGTCCGACTGCGCTTCGCCCCGAAACCGGAAAAGGATGCACGGCCGCTGCGGGACGGAGAGGTCGATCTGGAATTCGGCGTGCTCGGCGCCTTCGCCCCCGAGATCCGTGCTCAGCTCGTCTTTCGCGATCGCTTCGTCGGCGTGGCGCGGACTGGACACCCCCTCTTCGAAGACCCTCTATCGCCCCAGCGCTATGCGGACTGCCGGCATGTCGTGGCGTCCCGCCGCGGGGTCTTCACCGGCCCGGTCGATGAGGCGCTGGCCGCTCTGGGCCTGGAACGCATCGTCGTAGCAGTGGTGCCAGGCTTCCCCGACGCGCTCGCCATCGCCGCGCACTCGGATCTGGTCGCGCTTGTGCCAGCGACCTGCCTCGACCGCGAGGCGAGGACGGCGGGACAGCTCATAGCCTTCGATCTGCCGGTCCCAACTCCGGAGATTGCCGTCTCGGCCATGTGGCACCCGCGCATGGATGCCGATTCCGCTCATCGCTGGATGAGGGAGACCATGATCGCCGAGTGCCGGGCCGCTGTGTCGGAATGACGATGACGAAAGTCGCTACAGTGCCTGAGGTCGCTTTGCAGGACGCGCCAGAAGCAGAAGTTGCGACCCTGCCCGGAGGCGGACATTCTCGATCGAGGCTTGGCTTGCGCGCTATCGGCCCCTAGCGACGTCGGCCAGTTGAGAGGCTGGGCCAAGCCGATAATCGCATTGGTTGAGTCACGGGAGGTGGGAGTAATCACTGGCGCCGGTTCTTGGCGTAGAAGTTGCCGTAAGATAGAGTCTTGCCATGCTCCGGCCCCTCTACCTAGACCACCCGGATATGCTTCATATCGAGGCAACTGTGCTCGACGCGCAGCCTGGTGCTGTCCTCATCAAACGCTCACCGGTGTTTCCTGGCGGTGGTGGCCAGCTTGCCGATCGCGCCATGCTGACGTGGTCGGGCGGCACGGCGCCCATCATCGGCACGTCCTCAGGTCCACGTGGCGTGTGGCATCGCTTCGATGGGGACGCCGCGCCTTACGGCCTTATCCGGATCGATGTCGACCGGTCGTTCCGCAACCTCATGTGCGAACTGCACACGCTCGCGCATATGCTCAATGCTCTCGTCTACACCCGCTTTGGTGGTGCGCTCCTGACGGGCGCACAGCTCAGCGCCGACGGCACGTTCCGCGTCGACTTTGACCTGCCCGGTGCTGATAGCGAGAGGCTGCGGGCGCTCGAAGGAGCCCTAAACGACGTCATCGCTTCAGATCTCCCGGTGATGGCCGGCTTCATGCTCTATGAGAAGGCCAAGGAGATCGATGGCATGTTTCGCAGCAAGAGCGTTGCACCGCCTCCGAGCGAGGATGGCACCGTGCGCATCGTCGAGATTGCTGGCCTCGATCGGCAGGCTTGTGGTGGAACGCATCTCGCTTCGACTGGCCAGGCGCGCCCTGCGCGTATCGTCAAGATAGACAACAAGGGACGCCAG
>NZ_JAELTI010000007.1 GCF_016428755.1 Allobosea sp. ASV33 | reverse complement strand
ACGCGCCTTGGTTGCTGGGCCAGCAGCGGGTAGCGATGCGGCGTCGTCAAAGCAGCCGTCGCGCGCGGCGTGGCGTCGGTCGAGCGGTCGTCGGGGACGGGTCCTTGGGCGAAATAGGCCTCGCCGGCCGGGAGCTGTGCGATCTGTTCGCGGCTCAGGCCGAGATTCTGCGCCAGCACCTCCGGCGATGTGCGGGAAAGCCAGTCGGTGACGCTGAAGGTATGATCCTCGGAGAAGTCGCCATTGTCGAAGATCAGGATGAAATGGCACTCGCCGGGACCGAGCCCCTGGATGGAGTGGCCCCAGCCGCGGGGAAAATACCAGACGTCGCCGGGGCCGAACGTATCGGTCGCCGACGAGCCGTCCGGGTGCAAGACCGTTGTGCGGCATTGGCCGGATACGACATAGGCCCATTCGGCGGCATTGGCATGCCAGTGCAGTTCGCGCATCGAGCCCGGTGCGAGCCTCATCGAAACGCCTGCGATGCCGACGCTGGCCGGGAACTGCTTCACGGAGGCGCCGCGCGTGATGCCGCCTGAGCCGGTGCGGGGTGTGGCCTGTTCGAGCCGGTAGCGGAAGGACATCGTGGAATCGGTCATGGTCGTCTCCATTGGCCGGGTGGCAAGGGGCTTAGCGAGTCGTGGCGGCGCGCGGGCGGATGGCGTCCCGGGCGGCTTGCCTCAGGGCGGAGACGAGGCTGTCGACATCACGCTCGCCATCGTACCGAAGCCCGTTGATGAACAGGCTCGGCGTCCCGTTCACGCCGCTGCGAATGCCGCCCGTGAAATCCTCCTTGATCTTCCGGTCGAAGCGGCCATCGAGGCCTTGCGTGACGACGTCGGTATCGAGACCGAGGCGAAGGCCATAGGCGTAGAGGTCGGCGTCTCGCAGTGCGGTCTGGTTCTCGTAGAGCATGTCATGTGCCTGCCAGAACTTGCCGAGCTCGGCGGCCGTCTCCGCGAATTCGGCGGCGCGCACCGCATGGGGATGCATTTCGGCGAGCGGGAAGTTGCGGAAGACGAAGCGCAACTCGTCGCCCATGGCGCGCTGCACCGCCTTGAGAACAGGATAGGCCTCGCCGCAATAGGGGCATTCGTAGTCGCCATATTCGACGAGGGTGACGACGGCCTGCGCCTGGCCCTGGACATGGTCCTGGCTGCCGACGGGGATCGCGAGACGGGTCATGACGCAGTTCCTTCGGAGGGCGCCGCGGCGCCGAGATTGTCGAGTGCCTCGAGGATGCCGTCGGCGCCGGGGTTGATGCCGAGCGGCGAGACGAAGCTCCAGCGGATGATGCCCGCCCCGTCGATGACGAAGAGGGCGCGCTCAGCGATCCCCTCCTTGTCGCGGTAGACGCCGAAGCTGCGGGCGACCGCACCCTTCGGCTCGAAATCGGACAGCAGCGGAAAGTGCAGCTTGCGCTCGCCGGCAAAGGCCGCGTGGCACCACACGCCGTCCACCGAGACGCCGACGAGTTGGGCGCCGGCCTTGTGGAATTCGGGCAGGATCTCGTTGTAGAGCGCCATCTGGTCGCCGCAGACCGGACTCCAGTCCGCGGGGTAGAAGGCGAGGATCACCGGCTTGCCGCGCAGGTCATCGAGCGAAACCGTCTGGTCAGGCGTCGCCGGCAGCGTGAAGGCCGGGGCGGCCTGGCCCGCAGGCAGGGCCATTGGCGAATGCGTTTCTGACATGGTCATTCTCCTCCGATCGGAACGGGTTTGAGCGCGCTCAGCGCTCTTGCCGTGTCGTTTCGTAGAGAAACCAGCTCCGGCGCTCGGCATCATCGATCCAGACCTCGATCAGGCTGGTCGAGGCGACGTCGTTATGGGTCTCGCAGACACCGTGAGCCGCGCGCAGGAAGCCGGTCAGGCTGCGGTTGTCGTCGGCGAGCTCGGCCAGCATGTCCTGGGGGGTGACATAGTCCGCGTCATTGTCGAGCAAACGCTGGATCCGGCCGATATGGCCGATCGAGCGGAGCGTCGAGCCGCCGACCTTGCGGACGCGCTCGGCCAGCGCATCGGTGGTCGCGAAGATCTGATCGCCCTGCTCGTCGAGCATCAGGTGATAGTCGCGGAAATGCGGGCCGGACATGTGCCAGTGGAAGTTCTTGGTCTTGAGATAGAGCGCGAACATGTCGGCGAGAACGCCGGTCAGCGCGGCTGCGATATCGGTCGTGGCGTTCGCGCCGAGATCGGTTGGGGTGCGCAAGGCGGCGTCGCGCTTGGCATGGATGGACAGGTCGTTCATGGCAGCTCTCCGGGTTGGCTTCGAGGAGCCTGTCTCCCCGATGTCCTGACCCTAGGTCGCCGCCGCCGCCGCCTGAATCGGACGAAGGCATGTCGGGCTCATACCTAGGTTTATGTGCGCCAGCGAAGGCCGCGCCCGGCCGACCTAAACCCCTGTATGATTCCATCGCCGGCCGGTTTCGCGAAAGTGATGCCGCGGATCGAAGCATCCGCACCGATCGCGGGGGACGAGGCAGATGAGCTATGCTAGCGCGTTGTCAGCTCTCGCGACCGGAATCGGCTGCCCCTCATGTCCTCCCGCCTCTCCGCCGCTCAGCACAGCGCCTCTCGATCCACCCCGCCGGACACCGCTCTCCCCCAGCGCTCCTTCTTCTCTCCGGCCATGAACACGACGGCACTTCGCATCGCGGCGGCTCTGCTCGCGCTCTGCATCTTCCTGTTCGATACGCTCTCGCCGCTGGAGGGCGCAGTGGCTGTGCTCTACGTTCTGGTTGTCTTGCTGGCAGCGGGCACCGGACGGCGGAGCGACATCCTCGTGGCGGCGGTGACGAGCCTGATCCTGACCGTCGTGGCTTATGTCGATACACATGGCCTGAGCCTGGCCGGCGCACCCACTTTGCGCGCGCTGGTCAGCCTGGCGGCGGTCACGATCGCGACGTTGCTCTCCCTGAAGAACCAGGCGGCCACGGCGACGCTGGCGGCCCAAGCCCGGCTGCTCAATCTGTCGCACGACATGATCTTCGTGCGAGACACTTTCGGACAGATCACATTCTGGAATCGCGCCTCGGAAGAGACCTATGGTTGGTCTGCCGCCGAGGCGACGGGCCGGATCGCCGACGAGTTGCTGGAGACGCGATATGCGCTGCCGCGCGACGCAGCCGACCGCGTGCTTCACGACACGGGACGATGGGACGGCACGCTGGAGCACCGGACCAAGGCCGGCGGGCGGATCACCGTGGAAAGTCGCTGGGCCCTCCAACACGATGCCAGGGGACGCATCGTCGGCGTGTTCGAGACGAATACGGATGTCACCGAACGTGAGGCGGCCCACGCAGCGCTGGTTCAGAGCGAGAGACGCTACCGGCGCATGTTCGATGCGACTCGGGTCGGCGTCGTCCAGGAGGACTGGAGCGCGGCGCGTCGCGAACTCGCTGCGCTCGGTCTCGCGGATGGGGAGGCACTGGCCGGTCATCTGGCCACGCATCCAGACCTTGTCGCGCGCCTGCGCAAGGTGACGAAGATCGTCGACGTCAATCCGGCCTTTCTCGCCATGATCGGAGCTGAGAGTAATTCTCATCTCCATCAGACGGTCGACGATGTGCTGAGCGAGAGCGATCCGACCTTCGGGCCGGCGCTGGCGGCTTTTGCTCGCGGCGACGGCTTCCATGAAGGCGAGACGGAAATCGTCAGGGCAGATGGCAGTCGCGTGCCGGTGATCTTCGCCATTACCTTTCCGACAGTCGATGACGGCGACGGCAACGTGCTGGTCTTCGTCGTCGACATCACCGAACGCCGGCAGGCGCAGGATGCGGTGCTGCACGCGCAAGCGGAGCTCGCCCATGCCGCCCGCGTGGCGACATTGGGTGAGCTCACCGCGTCGATCGCCCATGAGGTCAACCAGCCTTTGATGGCGGTCGTGACCAACGGCGAGGCGGCGCTGCGCTGGCTGCGCCGTGACAAGCCTGACCTGCAGGAGGTCGACAGCGCCATCGGGCGCGTCGTTTCCGAAGGGCGGCGCGCCAGCGAGATCGTCAAGCGGATCCGGGCCTTCCTGACCAAGACGCCAACCCGCTCGAATGCGCTGGATGTCGCGACGCTGATCGAGGAGGCCGCTCAGCTCGTGCAGCGGGAACTCGCGCGCGCCGAGGTCGAATTGCGCGTCGAAGTGCCGGCAGACTTGCCGCCTGTCATCGGCGACCGGATCCAGCTCCAGCAAGTCCTGGTCAACCTGATGGTCAATGCCGGGCAGGCCATGGCGGAGCATGACGGCCGGCGCCTGCTGACGATCACCGCCGATCAGGCACACTGCCAAGTGGAAGGCGGTCGTATCGAGATCGCTCTACGCGACACTGGTCCCGGCATCTCACCCCAGCACCTGGAGCGCCTGTTCGATCCCTTCTTCACGACCAAGCCGGAGGGGATGGGCATGGGTCTTGCGATCTGCCGCACGACCGCCGAAGCTCACGGCGGAAAGCTTTCGGTCGAGAACCCTCCAGACGGCGGAGCGACATTCCGCCTGACTCTTCCTATTCCCCACCATGGTACCGCGGCATGATCAGGCAGACCTCCGTCAAGCCGGCCCCGGCCTCCCCGAGCCCGCCGCTTGTCGTGATCGTCGACGACGATCCGGCGGTGCGCGAATCCCTCGACAGCCTGATCCGGTCGGTCGGACTGGCGACACGGCTCTTCGGCGCGCCGGCGGAGCTCTTGCAGGGCGCCTTGCCCGACGTGCCAGGCTGCATCATTCTCGACGTGCGCCTGCCCGGCATCAGCGGCCTCGATTTCCAGGACCAGCTCGCCCGGCAGGGGATCGCGCTGCCGATCGTCTTCATGACCGGGCATGGGGACATACCGATGACCGTGCGGGCGATGAAGGCCGGTGCGGTCGATTTCCTGTCGAAGCCTTTCCGCGATCAGGAAATGCTCGACGCGGTGACAGCCGCGATCGAGCGCGATCGGCAGCGCCGCAGCGTGACCGCGGCGCTGGACGATCAGCGTTCAGCCTATGCGACGCTGACAGCCAGGGAGCGCGAGGTGATGACGCATGTCGTCGCGGGGCTGATGAACAAGCAGGTCGCCGGCGTGCTCGGCCTGAGCGAGATCACGGTGAAGATCCATCGTGGCAACGTCATGAGAAAGATGGGGGTGCGCACCTTGGCCGACCTCGTCCGGACGGCGGAGGCGCTGGGGGTTCACAAGCCGTGAGCCTGCGGGGTGCAAACCTGCGTATGATGGCCGCACGACGGATGATCCTTCATAACAAGGTCAGGCCGCGCACGGAGTCCCCCTTTTGTGCGACCATCGGCACAAAGAAGCGTGGACATGCATCACATACCGACAGTCGCGATCGTCGATGACGACGACGGCGTTCGCAATTCGCTGGCCAGCCTGATCCGCTCGCTGGGCTACGAAGCCCGCAGCTATGGCTCGGCGCCGGAATTCCTCGCAGATTGCGAGACGGGCGATCCCGACTGCATGATCTCCGATATACAGATGCCCGAAATGAACGGGGACCAGCTCCAGGCCGAACTGATCGCGGCCGGGCGCCGCTTTCCAATGATATTCATGACCGCCTTTCCGACGGCGCCCGTGCGCGAGCGCGTCATGGCGGCGGGTGCCTGCGCTTTCCTAGACAAGCCGGCAGAGCCCGACACGATCGCACATCACCTGGCTGCCGCCCTTGCTCACGGGCATGCCTGACCGGCACACCCCACACCTTCGTATGAGACGCTGATCCAAGCGTAGGATTCCGGCCCCGGCTGCCCCCGCCTAACCTGTCTTCGTCAGCTACCCAATGCGGAGACAAGGCCATGTCAGACGTCAGTTTCATCGTCACCCGGTGGGCCGCGATGGCCGGCATGGCCGCCGCTTCTGCAGCGAGCCTGATCCCTGCGGCAGCATCCGCACAACCGTCACGACCCATTCGGAACACGACAGGAGCCACGACCATGAGCAGCGGTTACGTCAAGACCAAGGACGGCATCGAGATCTTCTACAAGGACTGGGGCCCCAAAAGCGCCCAGCCGATCATGTTCCATCACGGCTGGCCGCTGTCCTCGGACGACTGGGATGCGCAGATGCTGTTCTTCCTCGCGAACGGCTACCGCGTCGTGGCCCATGACCGTCGCGGTCATGGCCGCTCTTCGCAGGCCGATACCGGCAACGACATGGATCACTACGCCGCTGACGCCTTCGCCGTGGTCGAGCATCTCGACCTCAAGAACGCCGTCCATATCGGCCACTCGACCGGCGGGGGCGAGGTCGCCCGCTATGTCGCGAAGTTCGGCCAGCCCCATGGCCGCGTCGCCAAGGCGGTGCTGGTCAGCGCCGTGCCGCCGCTGATGCTGAAGACCGCGAGCAACCCGGGCGGGACGCCGATCGAGGTCTTCGACGGCTTCCGCAAGGCACTGGCCGCCAATCGCGCGCAGTTTTATCTCGATGTCGCCTCCGGCCCGTTCTACGGCTTCAACCGCGAGGGCGCGAAGGTTTCGCAAGGCGTAATCCAGAACTGGTGGCGGCAGGGCATGATCGGCGGAGCGCTGGCCCATTACGAGGGCATCAAGGCCTTCTCCGAGACCGACCAGACCGAGGATCTGAAGGCGATTACCGTGCCGACGCTGGCGATGCAGGGCGATGACGACCAGATCGTGCCCTACAAGGACGCGGCGCTTCTGCAAGCCAAGCTCTTGAAGCACGGCACGCTGAAGATCTACGAGGGCTTCCCCCACGGCATGCTGACCACCCATGCCGAGGTGATCAATCCGGATCTGCTGGCCTTCGTGAAGGGCTGACGCGCAACCCACGCGCGACAATGACAAAGGGAGGGCGGATCATCTCCGCCCTCCCTTTCGTTTGGCCGCAGCCGGAGGCTGAAAACGCCGCGAGCCGATCAGTGGAAAGGCCGGAAGGATCGCGATCCCCGCGATAAGGTGCGGGAGCCGGGACCGCGAGGCCCCGGCTGGCGTCGTTCGATCGGCTCGGGTCAGGTCAGCGCGGCAGCAGGTTCTGCTTGGCGAGGTCGAGCACCTCGTCGCCGCGCCCGCTCATCACGGCCCGCAGCATCCACAGGCCGAAGCCCTTCGCCTGCTCCAGACCGATGGTCGGCGGCATCGAGAGTTCCTGCGTCGCTGTCACCACGTCGAGCACGGCTGGCCCGTTATGGCCAAGCACGTCTGCGACCGCGCCCGGCAGATCGCCGGGATCCTCGACCCTGACGCCATGAATGCCCATGGCGCGCGCCATCGCTGCGAAATCGGGATTCTCAAGATCGGTTCCGAGTTCCACGAAGCCCGCAGCCTTCATTTCGAGAGCGACGAAGCCGAGCACGCCATTGTTGAAAATGACGATCTTCACCGGCAGCTTCTGCTGCTTGAGCGTGATCAGATCACCCATCAGCATGGTGAAGCCGCCATCGCCGGAGAGCGAGATCACCTGCCGGCTGGCCTGCGCCGCCTGGATGCCGATGGCTTGCGGCATGGCGTTGGCCATCGAGCCATGCACCAGCGAGCCCACCAGACGGCGCTGGCCGTTCATCCTGAGATAGCGTGCCGCCCAGATCGTCGGCGTGCCGACATCGAAGGTGAAGGCTGCGTCCTCCGCGGCGACGTCGCTCAGGACCTTCGCCAGATATTGCGGATGGATCGGCCTGCGGCCTGGCGTGCCACGCGCCAGCGCATCGAGCCCTTCACGGGAGTGCCGGTAGCGGTCGAGGCTGTCGTCGAGATGCGTCCGGTCCTGCTTGGCCGCGAGACGGGGCAGCAGGGCCTCGATCGTCGCGCCGACATCGCCGACGATGCCGAGATCGAGCTTGCAGCGGCGGCCGAGCTGCGATGCGCGGATGTCGACCTGCGCGATCGTGATGCCGCTCGGGAGGAACTGCTTGTAGGGAAAATCGGTGCCCAGCATCAGCAGCAGATCGCATGCGTGCATCGCCTCATAGCCTGAGGCGAAACCGATGAAGCCGGTCATGCCGACATCATAGGGGTTGTCGTATTCGACATGCTCCTTGCCGCCGAGCGCGTGGACGATCGGGCTCTTCAACGTCTCGGCGAGTTTCATCAGCTGGGGATGCGCACCGGCACAGCCACGGCCGCAGAACAGCGTCACGCGTTGCGCTCCGTTGAGCAGGGCAGCGAGGGCCTCGACTTGCGCCTCGGCAGGCGTGACGACAGGCATCGGCGGCAACAACCCTGCGGCGGGCGCGACATCCCGCGCCGGCGCCGGCTTCAGCGCCACGTCGCCGGGGATCACGATGACCGCGACACCGCGCTCTCCGACGGCAGCGCGGATCGCATTCTCCAGCACATAAGGCATCTGGCTGGGGTCGGAGACCATCTCGCAATAGACGCTGCATTCGCGAAACAAGTTCTGCGGATGCGTTTCCTGGAAATAGCCACCGCCGATCTCCGCCGACGGAATCTGCGCGGCGATGGCCAGCACGGGCGTGCGGCTGCGCTGGGCGTCGTAGAGGCCGTTGATAAGGTGCAGGTTGCCCGGGCCGCAGGAGCCCGCACAGACTGCGAGCTTGCCCGTGATCTGGGATTCGCCTGCGGCGGCGAAGGCGGCCACCTCTTCATGCCGGACATGCACCCAGTCGATCTTGCCGGTCTGGCGTAGCGCTTCGGTCAGCCCGTTCAGGCTATCGCCGACGACGCCGTAGATGCGCTCGACTCCCGCACGATCCAGGGTTTCGACGATCAGATCGGTAACATTGCGTTTCGACATGAGCTTGGCCTCTCTCGCTGTCCTCGAAGGATTTCGGTGTCACATGGCCGGCATGTCCGCCGGAGCTTACAGCGCGGTCGCACCAAGGCGTCGGCCCAGGGCTGCGATCTCGCGACCGACCGGCAGTCGCTCGCCTTGGTAGCGCGCGAGAGCCGTTTCCAGGTCGGCCTCCGCGGCCAGATGCTTGCGCAACGACATCACGTCGCCGGCCGCCTTGCCGACCCCCATGGCGGTGTGCGGCCTGACCACGAAGGCGGCATCGCCGATCAGAGCGATACGCCCTCCCACCATGGCGGGCGTCTCATAGTCGTAGATCCCCTGGATCGAGGGCGTCTCCTCCACCGCGACGGCAAGCGAGAAGGGCGGCGGCAGGTGGATGCGGGCATCATGGCGCAGCGCGTCGCGCCGCTCCGATGACAGCCCGCCGCGCGGCAGCGAGACCGGATGGCTACGGCCGTCGCGATCGGTGAAGAGCGCCCGCAGATCATGCTCCGCCACCCGCCGGTACCAGACCCAGTTATAGCGCCGCTGGCCCGGCGCGGTCTCGCCGTTCGGGCCGGGTACGAGGTAGCCCAGCGCGTGGTCGCCCGGCGCGAGATAGAAGGCGAAGCGGTCCAATAGCAGCGAGGCCCTCGCAGGCAGCGCCATCTCCGGGATCAATCCGCGCCAGGCGACATAGCCGGCATAGCGGTTTGCCGCATGATCGGGAGAGAGTGCCTGGCGCACGACCGAGCCGATACCGTCGGCGCCAATCACCAGATCGGCCTCGTCGCGCGAGCCGTCGGCGAAGCTGAGCTTCGCAGCGCCCTCGCCCTCAGCTTCGACCCGCACGAGCTGGCTGCCGAGCCGGTAATCGGCCGGCGCGATGCGTGCCGCGACCTGCTCGTAGAGCACGTCCCACGAGAGCTGGGTCTGCGCTTCCCTGATCGTCTGCACGATCTCTCCTGCCTGATCGAGGAAGATGCGCTCCTGCGCGACCACGCCGATATCGGCGAGGTGCTCGATGCCGATCGCCCGCAGGATCTGGAAAACCTCTCGTTGAGGGACCAGGCCGGCGCCGCGACCCGCGAGGCCTTGGCGGGAACGCTCATGGACCGTGACATCATGACCGTCGCTCTTCAGCAGGACGCCGGCGAACAGGCCTGCGAGAGATCCGCCGATGATGCTGATGCGAAGTGGTTTCATGGCGCGCCTCTCGCGGATACCGGAGGACCCTGAGCGTTTCCGCCACCGGGCCTGTTCCCTTCATTGAGACAACGCGGCGGCCCGATCCGGCAATCATACGCAGGTGTATGCCGGGCATCCGCAAGCGCTACAGAATGCGGGAGCGCCAGCGCGTAGATTCGAGGCCATCAGAGCCGGATCGGCCGCCAACCCGGTCGCGCCGGCCCGCCAGCGGAGCACAGACTATGGACAAGCCCGTCAAGCCGGATGCAAGCCCACCGCGCATCGGCAGCATGTTGATTTATGCGATGTCAGCCGCAGCCGGCATCGCTGTCGCCAACATCTACTACAACCAGCCGATGCTCGGCCTGATCGAGGCGGAACTGCCCGGCTCGCTGTCCGGGCTGATTCCAACCGCGACCCAGCTCGGATACGCCGCAGGACTGTTCCTATTGGTGCCGCTCGGCGACATCGTCGAACGCAGGCGTCTCATCGTCATTCAGTTCGGGGTGCTGGCCGTGGCGCTTATTCTGGCAGCCGTGGCGCCGGGCGCGGCCCTGCTGGTGCTCGCCTCGCTCCTCGTCGGCCTCGCTGCGACGGTCGCCCAGCAGATCGTGCCGCTGGCCGCCCATCTCTCGGCGCCGGAGCGGCGCGGCGCCACGGTCGGCACGATCCTCGCGGGAATCCTGACCGGCATCCTGCTCAGCCGCACGCTGGCCGGCTTCGTCGCGACGCATGGCGGCTGGCGCGAGATGTTCTGGCTTGGCGTGCCGATGGCGCTGGGAGCCGGGGCCCTGATGATGCTGACGCTCCCGCACAGCAGGCCGGATTCCAAGCTCGGCTATGGCCACCTGCTGCATTCGATGCTGCATCTCTGGCGCGAATTCCCGGCCCTGCGACTGGCGGCGCTGACGCAGGCTCTGCTCTTTGCGGCCTTCACCGCCTTCTGGACCGTCCTTGCGTTCCGCCTGCAGGCGCCACCCTTCGGCCTCGGCGCCGATATCGCGGGCCTGTTCGGCATCGTCGGCGCGGTCGGAATCCTCGCGGCGCCGCTCGCCGGCCGCGTCGCGGACTCCAAGGGGGCTGCTCCCGTGGTTGCGCTGGGAGCCGTCGTGACCTTGTCGTCCTGGCTGGTCTTCGGGTTATGGACGTCGATTGCTGGGCTCGTAGTCGGCGTCATGTTGCTTGATTTCGGCATGCAGTCCGCATTGGTCTCCAACCAGCACATCGTCTTTGCGCTGCGTCCTGAAGCGCGAGCGCGCCTGAACACCGTGCTGATGGGTGCGATGTTCCTCGGCGGCGCCTTCGGGTCGGCGACTGCGAGCTATGCCTGGCAGGCTGCCGGCTGGCACGGCGTGGTCGCGCTCGGGATCGTCTTGAGCGCCGCCGCCGTCGCCCTACAGGGCGCTAACCAAGTCCGCGCGCGCCGTGTGCAGCGCGCCTCTGCGCATTCCGCAGATGCGCCGACGCCCTAAAGCAATTTCTTGCGGAGAGACTGTAAGCTGCGGTCTTCAACCGGAAGAACGTGGGCCCGCATCGGGCCTTGAGCGCTGGGAACACCTATCCAGCATCTAGGCACCACCAGCCTCATCCTCCGGATGAAATGCGTCAACAGCAGACATTGGATGACTCCCCAAAAGCGGACATTCCTTGCCAGACCATGAGACGGCCGCCCCGCCCGCAACCGAGAATTCGCGTTGGAATCGGGAGTGTCAGGTCAGCTTGCGAGCGAATTGTCCGGGGGCGCATCCGTTATGCCTGCGGAACGCGGTGCTGAAAGCACTTGCCGATTCATACCCGATGTCATCTGCAATCCGTTCGAGGGACTTGGTGCCCCGAGCCAGGGCGTCTTTCGCAATAGCGATCCGCCAGCGCGCCAGATACTCAATCGGCGCGCAGCCCAGAGCCTCGCTGAAACGAGCTGAAAACGCAGATCTCGACATGCCCGCAATGTTGGCGAGGTCGGCAACTGTCCAATTGGCGCGAACATCGGCGTGGACAGCTTTCAAGGCGCGAGCCAACCCAGGGTCCAGCAAGCCGCGAAGAATTCCAGCAGGCACTTGGCGGTCGACATCCTGCCAGCGTAGCGCTTCGACAAGAAGCACCTCCAGCATGCGGTGAACGATCAGCTCCGAGCCTGGAAGTTTGGCGGTGCATTCCTCGGAGAGCAGCTCGATCAACCGCCTGAACCTTGTCGCGCGACCATCGGATGCAGGGATGAAAATCAGCTTGGGCAACAACGCCAGAAGGAGCTGGTTGTTGGCCCGCTCAAACGTGAAGCTGCCTCCCAACGCCACGAAGTCGGGCTCGCCATCCTGCTCGCCATGCCGAACGGCCTCACTGCGAGGAGCGACAGGCTCGCAAAACACGCCGTCTCCGCTGCTGAGCGTGAACGCCGGTGTTCTGGGCAGAAGAAGAAAGTCGCCCCGAGACAGCCGAAGCGGTTCGCATCCCTCGATCGCCAACCGAGCTTCGCCTGCAAGGATGATCGTGAAGCCTGGGGCGTCAAAGGCATCATAACGCACGCCCCATCGGCCTTTGGCCGAAATCGGCTTTGCGATCGCCGCGCTTGGTCGCAGCAGCAAGACGACGTCGCTCAGGGGATCCATTTTTGGACGATCGATAACAAATTTAAGATAAACGATTATGGATCGTCCCAAGCGCTTTGTCTACCTGTTCGGCATTCCCGTTCAGGAGACGAGCACATGACCAAGACAATCCTCATCACCGGTACTTCGTCAGGCTATGGCAAGGCCACCGCGGAGCACTTTTTAGCAAACGGCTGGAACGTCATTGCCACGATGCGGCGCCCCGAGGCGGCGCGCTTCGATGGCGATAAGCGCCGGCTGCGCGTGATTCCGCTCGATGTGACGAGCGAGGAGAGCATCGCCGAGGCAATCAAGGCCTCCGGCCCCATCGATGTACTGGTTAACAATGCCGGAGTGGGCGGCGTCGGCGCCTTCGAAGTGACGCCGATGTCCCTGATCAGGGCGCTGATCGAGACGAACACCATCGGCGTGATGGCCATGTGCCAGGCCGTACTTCCCCACATGCGAGCCCGCCGCGCCGGCATTATCGTCAACGTCACGTCCAGTGTAACGCTCGGCGCTTTCCCGCTCGCGGCAGCGTACACCGCAAGCAAACAGGCGATAGAAGGCTTTACCGGGTCGCTCGCCCATGAGCTTGCGTACTTCGATATCGATGTGAAGCTGGTCGAGCCGGGCTATGCACCGACAACGCGGTTCGGCGCGAATGCCATCGTGCCCGTCGAACGACTGCTCCCGGGCGAATATGCCGACTTCGCGCAGCCGATCATAGAGGCTTTTGCCAAGCCGGCGCTGACCACCACAGAATCAGACGTCGCCCACGCGGTTTGGGCCGCCGTTCACGACCATGAGGGGCGGCTGCGCTTCCCGGCTGGGGCTGACGCCATCGCATTGGCCGGTGAGCGCTGAGCCGCTCTGGGGCCGACAGCGGAAAGCCAGAGCGCAGTGACGGCCAGCAATGGCCGTCAGCGGAGGCCAAAGTAGCAGGCGGACATCAAAAGCTCCGCCTGCTCGACCATCTCAGCCTAAGGTGACGGATAGTCTGCGCCACTTCCGGACATTGGGGTGCCGCCGGAAAGCGGACGTTAGGCATTGCCCAGGAACGGACGTTCACATGCTTTGAAACGGCGCTTGATAGCCCCCATTTGCACGAGGTGATGCTCCAGCAGGCCGCTTGATGGCGTGAGGCGAAACGCCCTCAGCCGAGCCGCGACTGCTCGCGAAATTGACGCGGTGTGACCCCGGTCATCCTCCTGAAAGCGCGGCTGAAATGCGCTGGATCCGTGTAACCGGAGGAAAAGGCGACGTCGATGATCCTGCAATCGGTATCGCGCAGCAACCTGCTCGCATTCTCGTATCTGACGGTGTCGAGGAGGTCCGAATAGGAGAGCCCGAGATGGGCGAGCCTGCGTTGAAGCGTCCGCGTGCTGATACCCGCGATCTCGGCGACGTCGGCAAGAGCGGTTGTTCCCTCGTCGAGATAGGCCGGAAGCATCAGCTTGAGAAGATCGACGATAGTGTGGGCGGACGGGCCGTCCTCATTGTCGCGTGGCGGCGCAAACGAGGCGGCCGAACGGTTTGGGAGGCCGAGCAGCATAGTCGGCACGCTGATCCAAGCGGAATGCTGGCCCGACAGAAACCGCACATTCGGCCAGCATGATCGCGTCGCAGGGCTTGGCCCATAAGACGATTCAAACCCGATCGCCGCCGGCATCCAGTCGGACCCCGCGAATTGCCTGACGATGTAGACCGAGAAGATGTTCTGGATCCACTGTGCGTGCTTCAGTTGCAGGGGCCATGGCCCGTTGAGCCTGCTGCAGACCCGCACGTGATCCGTGTCATGTTCGATCCACATGCTCAGGATGGTGTCTTCCCCCGACGCCTCGCGGCAGGCGTGCCGGAGCGCGACGAGCAGCGTCGGTGAATGCGCGATGAAGGCGCGCGTCTTTTCCCGCATATGGGAGAATTGCAGGCGCCGGGCTGCGAGAAAGCCGAAATCCTCGATGCCCTGGCCTCTCTGGGCAGTCTCGACGAAGCGCAGCGCCGGCAGAAGCGGCAGGTAGAGCTCGCTCTTCTCGGCCAGGGACGATGGCAGCCGCGACCGCTCCAGGAGCGTCTCCGTCGGCGCGCCGATATCGTACAGGATGCTGACGAAGGGCAGCAGAAACTGGCCGCGCGTCAAAGGGATATCAGCCATCGGATCGCATCATTTTCACCGGATCAGGTCTTCCTCGGGGCGGGTTTCAGGGTGAATCGTACCCACAGAGTGCAGACTAGTGGTTTGCGGGTGGCGCGGAATGGCAAGACTGACAACCTGCCTATGCACCAAATGCTCCAAACAGAGGGTGTCGGCTGATCCGAAAGAATCCGCGGCATGGAGCCCTCACGACCGGGGATTGAGGATCTCTTGAATGTTGTCGAGAAACGACCGACTGGCTGTGCTCTCGGCCTTTGCATTCGTCGGTCAAGGTATGGGCTTGATCGGCACCGGCAGTGCACTGGCGCAGGATGCGAATGCTGAGCTGGCGAAAAAGCTCAGTAATCCCGTGTCGTCGTTAATCAGCGTGCCTTTCCAATTCAACTACGACCGAGGCTTCGGACCGAACCGTGGCGACCGGAAAACGCTCGACATCCAACCCGTCATCCCGTTCTCGTTGAACGCGGACTGGAACATCATTTCCCGGACCATCGTCCCCGTCATCTGGCAGCACGACATTGCCGGGCCCTCCGGCTACCAGTCCGGTCTTGGGGACATCACGCAGAGCTTTTTCATTTCCCCAACACAGCCGGCCGCCGGCGGGATCATCTGGGGCGCAGGTCCTGTCTTCCTCTTGCCGACGGCGACTGACGAGCTGCTCGGAGGCGGCAAGTTCGGGATGGGTCTGACTGCCGTCGTTCTGAAGCAGGAAGGGGCATGGACGATCGGCGCACTTGCAAACCACATCTGGTCCGTTGCGGGGCGGGGAGACAGGTCCGACATCAGCGTGACCTATATGCAACCCTTCATTTCCTACAGGACTTCGGACGCCTGGACGTTCACGCTCAATACCGAGAGCACCTATGATTGGAAGGCCGAACGATGGTCGGTGCCCATCAACGTCCAGGTTTCGAAGCTTGTGAAATTTGGCGAGCAGCCGGTGAGTCTCACCGCAGGCGTGCGCTATTGGGCGGCCGCGCCAAAGAACGGGCCTCATGGCTGGGGCCCTCGTGTGGGGTTGACGTTCCTGTTTCCGACATAGGTGCAATTGGCGCTGCAAGCTGGTTCGGCCGCGCCGCGGTGAACTGACGATCCAGCAATCTGGTGCGCCGCCCCATGGGGAGGGAGCGCAACCGGTCGCGATTGTCGCGAAATGGCAAGACGGGCAGGCTGCCCGTGCACGAAATGCTCGCGACGACATTCGCCGGCCAATCGGGCCGCGATCACATGCTGCAGCGAGCCGGAGCGCTCGCGCAGGTGCCGTTGGGCAGGCAAGGCAGGGGACAAGCAGCAATGTCAGGCGCAACAGCGCGCAATCTCGCCATCGGTTGGCTGTCGGCTGCGTTGTGCGGATCCGCTTTGGCATCCGATCTCCGTGAGCCGGCCGTGCCACCGGCGCCTGTCCTCGCATCGGCGCCGAGCTTCTTCGTTACCAGCTACATCTGGGCGACCGCGATCGACGGCAGGAGCGCAACGCTGCCGCCGCTGCCGCCCGCAGATATCAATCTGCGCTTCCGCGACGTGCTCAAGCAGTTGAACGGCGCGATGATGGCGTCCGCCGAGATGCGCATCGAGCGCTGGAGCGTCCTGGTCGACGGGCAGTTCTCGCAGGTGACGACGGGCGGCAATCTGCCCGGCCCCTTCTTCTCCGCGCTGAAGCTGCGCTCGCAAACCACGACCCTGCAGGGCTCGGTCTTCTATCGCGTCTACGAAGACACCCTCCTTGCGCTGGATGTGGGCGCTGGCGTCCGGTTCTGGAATCTCGACACCAAGCTCGAAATCCTGCCCGGCCTCGCCAATCTTCGCATCGACCACCGTCAATCGCAGATGTGGGCCGATCCGATCCTCGGCGCCCGCCTCGGCGTCAAGCTCGGCGGGCCGTGGAGCCTGACGGTGGCGGGCGACGTTGGGGGCTTCGGTGTCGGCTCGCGCCTGACCTGGCAGGCCTTGGGCAGCGTCAACTACGCCTGGAGCGAAAACCTGACGCTGAAGGCCGGCTACCGGGCGCTCCATGTCGATTATCGCAGCGGCGGCTTCTTGTACGAGGTGACCCAGCACGGGCCCGCCGTCGCCGCAACATACCGGTTCTGACCGGGGCCTCGATGAGTTCGGCGATGTCGAAAGGAATGGGAATGTCGATGACTGCGAATGCGCTTCGGAGCGCTGGGGCTACCGCGCTTGCACTGCTCTCGCTCTGCGGGCAGGCGCTGGCGCAGGCGGGCGAAGCCCGGCCAGAGGTCACCGACCCACATTTCAAGATCGCTCCGGGCTATCTGAAGCAATCCGACCTGCCAAACAGCCTGGTCCTGCTTGGCCCGCCGCCCGCGGCGGGCTCGGCTGCACTCGCCCGGGACGAGGAAGCGCGCAAGGCGACGCTTCCCTTGCGAAACACCGCGCGCTGGAACCTCGCCCGTACCGATGCCGATCTCGCCTTTCCGCAGGCTGCCGACAACTTCTCCTGCGCGCTGGGCGTGAAGATCGACAGCCGACAGACGCCGCGCCTCTCTGCGATGATGCAGAAGGTGCTGTCGGATTTCGGCCTCTCCACCTATGGCGTGAAGAACAAGTACAACCGGGTCCGCCCCTTCGTGGTTCACAACGAAGCGACCTGCCGGGCGGATCAGGAGGCCATTCTGCGGAATGACGGCTCCTATCCGTCGGGGCACACGGCCGCCGGCTGGGGCTGGGCCCTCGTCCTCGCGCAAATCAGCCCCGAGCACGCGGATGCGCTGCTCAAGCGTGGCATCGAGTTCGGGCAGAGCCGCGTGATCTGCGACGCGCATTGGCAGAGCGATGTCGATGCAGGCCGGATCATGGGCGCGGCGACCGTTGCACGGCTGCAAACCGACCCGGCCTTCCTCGCCGATCTCAAGGCCGCGAAGGCAGAAGTGAAGGCGGCGAAGGCGAAGCGGCCGCTCCCGGTATCTGAATGCGCCGCGGAAGCGGCTGCGCTGTCGGCGCAGTAACGACGAGCACATGGATCAATGACACCAATGAGGTACCGTTCGATGCGAATGATGTGGGTCTACGGCTTGAGTTTTCTGGCTCTCGCGCCGAGCGTGGCGTCAGCGCAGCCGGTTGCGGTCAATGTCGACACCTTCAAGCGAGCCGAGTCCGATTTCTATATGGCCAAGACGGTCGATGCGGGCGCTCTCGGCAAGTTCGTCCATAACAGGACGCCGACGCCGATCGACAAGCAGCCCGTGGTCCGGATGAATCGGGATACGCTCTACTCCCAGGCGGTTTTCGATCTCGACGCCGGCCCGGTGACCATCACCCTTCCGGACGCCGGCAAGCGCTTCGTCTCGATGCAGGTCATCAGCGAAGACCACTACACCCCGATGGTGGTCTACAAGCCCGGCCGCACGACGCTTACCAGGGATAAAGTTGGCACTCGCTATGTGTTCGTTGCGGTCCGGATCCTTGTCGATCCCAACGACAGCAAGGACCTCGCGCAGGTTCACGCATTGCAGGATGCGCTGAAGGTGCAGCAGAAGTCCGTTGGCAAGTTCGAGGCCCCGAACTGGGATCTGGCTCAGCAGAAGAAGATCCGCGAGGCGCTGGAAACGCTCTCCGCTGCCTCAGGCGATTTCAGCAATGCTTTCGGCCCGAAGGGGAAGGTCGATCCGGTCAAGCACCTGCTCGGCACCGCGTCCGGTTGGGGCGGCAACCCCGACAAGGACGCATCCTACCCCTCGGTGACCCCGGCCAAGAACGACGGCAAGACGGTCTACAAGCTCAGGCTCAAGGATGTTCCCGTCGACGCGTTCTGGTCGATCAGCGTCTATAACGACAAGGGCTTCTTCCAGAAGAACGATTACGACGCCTATTCGGTCAACAGCATCACCGGCACGAAGAGCGCTGACGGCGCGATCGACATCCAGTTCGGCGGCTGCGACGGCAAGATCGCGAACTGCCTGCCGATCACGCAGGGGTGGAATTACACATTCCGGCTCTACCGACCTCGTGCCGCATATCTGAACGGCACGTGGAAGCTGCCGGTGGCGCAGCCTGCATCGTAGAAGGCGCCCGCGCCGGGCCGCGGAGGCTGCGGTTCTGTCCCCGCGGTAACGGGCACCCTTATGCCGGGCGCCTAAACACTCTCCACGCTGGGTAATTACTTGGCGTGGGCAGACCGGTGTCGTCGACTTCCACACAGGACAGGGATCATGACTGCCGTTTCAGGGGCCGACGGGCTCGAGGCCGTATCCGCGATGCTCCATCGCTTCTCCATGCTGATCGAGGACGGTCTGGCCGCGAGGGTCGTGGGATGGCAATCGTCCGGTGGGGCGTGGCACGATTTCGTCCAGGGTCTCGAAGCCGCCGGTTATAGCCCCGCGCTGCTGGCCCTCGGCATTGTCGCGATGTGCCTGATGGCCGTTGCTGCGACGGCCATGCTTGCCAGCTCGATCATCGGCAGATCGAGGGCGCGGCCGCTCCTGTCCGCCGTGGCCTGGTTCGCGGCCGCCCTGCTCGTGGTGCTGGCGTCCTGGATCCTGCTGCTGAGCGTCGTCTCCGATCCCGTGCTCCGCCAGGCCTTGCTGAATTGCGTCGTGATCTCGGCCGCAGGGACGATGATATGCGTCCCCCTGGCCACGGGGCGCCGGTCGATCTTCCGGTCCTGGCGGCGCGATCTCGCTGTCGCCATCGGAATCGCGTCCGGCGGCCTGGCGATACTGGCCTGTCTGCGCATCTGGAATGCGGCTGATCCGCTCCGCGATCTCTTCGCGACATTCGCAGTGTCTCTGCCGTTCACGGTCTTGGTCTCGGCGGCGTATCTGCGCCATCGCAGGCCGGTAGCGAAAGCCCTGTCCTTCGGCAGCAGGCCGGGCTCGTTCCGCCGGAAGCTGGCTGCGATCTGGCCCTGGATCGCGGTCGCGATTGTCACCTTCGCCTTCGTCTTCACCCAGCTTGACCTGACGATCGGCCGGCCGACGCGCGGCGGTTTGCTGCTGATTTCGCTTCTTCTCGCTCTTGCCGGCCCCCATCTCGACGTCGCCATCGAAAGGCGCGGCTGGCAGGCGGCTCGCTCGCAGGGAGGCGAACTGACAGGCGCGCTGTGGCGCACCTTCCGCATCGTGGTCGCCTCGTCGATATTCGCGGTCCTGGCGATCCTTTGGCTTCTGCCCATCCTGGATGTAGCCGGCATTCCACGAGGGGCTGTCCTGCTGAAGGCCGCCGAGATCCTGATGCTCGTGCTGGTCATCGCCTTCTGCTGGAACTGGGTGGCGATCGTGGCCGCGCGCATCGGGCCTCATGCGCCGGGCGACCAGCATGTCACCACCGCAGTGATCGGCACGCGGCTGACGACCGTCGGGCCGCTGCTTGTCGGCCTCACCAAGGCTGCGCTTCTGACGCTGGGGTCTCTGACCGTCCTGGTCATGCTGGGCATCAATGTCTGGCCGTTGATCACCGGCCTCTCGATCTTCGGCCTGGCGATTGGTCTTGGTTCCCAGACCCTGGTCAAGGATGTGGTGGCCGGCCTGTTCTTCCTCGTCGACGATGCCTTCCGCCACGGCGAGTACATCGAGACCTCGGGGGCCAAGGGCACAGTCGAGAGAATCTCGTTGCGCTCGGTCTCCCTGAGGCATCCGCGGGGCCCGGTTGCGACAATCCCCTTCGGTCAGATCGGGAAGATTCTGAACTTCAGCCGTGAATGGGTCGTCGAGAAGATGATGTTCCGGGTGGCTTTGGACACCGATGTCGAAGCCGTTCGAAAGCTGTTCAAGAAGATCGGGCAGGATATCGCCGAAGATCCGGAACTGAACGCCGATCTGATCGAGCCGTTCAAGAGCCAGGGCATCGCCGCCCTCGAGGAAGGCACGCTGGTGATCCGCGGCAAGTACAAGGCCCGGGCCGGCCGGCAATTCCAGATCCGCAAGGCGATCTTGGCCAAGGTGCGAACCACGTTGGCCGAGAACGACATCAAACTAGTCCCTAAACCGCTTCACGTGCCGCAAATGGGTGGCTGAAATTCGGCTATCCAAGGCATGGCGTGGATCGTTGCGAAGCTACGCCAGGTCGATGTGTTGGTCTCACAGGGGCAAGGCATAGTCGCTCAAGAACCCGAACTGGCGCGCGATCTTCCTGACGCTACCCCTACCGCGTGCCGCAGCACTGAGCGCCAGTCCGTTGCCGATGCGAACCGTTCGATCGGTGTGACGGAGGTTAATTGTTATCGCTGGCGCCGTGAGTTCGGCGGCCTGAAGACCGATCGAGTGAGGTGGATGAAGGAGCTCGAGGCTAAGAATGCCGGACTTCGTCGCGGAGTAGCGGAGCTGACGCTCGACAAGCTGCCCCTAAAGGAGGTTGCCTCGGGAAATCACTGAGCCCCACGCGTCGCCGCCGGCCAGATTCTGGGGCAGGATAGATCTACGCAATCCTGACCGTCACACTCATGCGCCAGAGCGAGGGCAGGCGGTTCGATCCAGGCCGGGAACGTCTCGATCAAGGATTGCGAAACTCTCCGCACTTCCCTGATCGCATGTTCGGCAATCCGGGACAGGTCGTGTCCGCGCCGTCGTGCGATCCCCACGGGGCGCACGGGTCCGTCCTCGATCGCATACAGGCGAAAACCATCGAGGTGTAGCAGCGGCGTAATGCCGAGATAGGGTTGAATGACGATGCCAAGCCCCTTCCTGACGAATCCTGCCGCAATCGCGACCTGATCGAAGGTGAATTTCGGCTGGAACACGAGGCCGCGCTGGAGAAAAGCCGCGCTGACATATTCCGTCGCCGTGCTGGCGCTCGAGCCACAGATCAAGGGCATATCCACCAGTTCCTGCATTCGGACCGGACGATCTTCGAAGCCGACATGATCGCTGCGTGCGAGGAGCACGAAATGATCGCGCATCAGCTCCTCGAATTCGATGCCCTCCTCGGCCGGCGTGACCGAGGCGAGGGCAAAATCGACTTCGTAATTCATCAGCCGCTGGACCGTCGCCCGGTTGGTCCCGTCATGGATGGTGAAGCGCGGCGAGGCAAAGGCATGCTCCAAGGCGTCGCATACGTCCGGCAGGACCGAATGAGTCAGCGATGGAATCGAGGCGATTGCGAGGTGATGCGCCTCCAGATGAACCAGGGACTGGAGGTGATGCAGGCCATTGTCGAATTCGCCGACCATTCGCCGTGCAAGAGAGGTCAAGCGCTCGCCTGTGGGGGTGAGTCGGACCGACCGCGTCGAGCGTTCAAAGAGCTGCACGCGCAGTTCCTGCTCAAGCTCCTTCACGGCCTTGCTGAGAGAGGGCTGTGTGATGAAGAAGCGCTCGGCCGTCCGGCTGAAATTCAGCGATTCAGCGAGAGCAACAAAGATCTTCAACTGGCGAGGGGTGATCGGCATCCATCAGCCTTCGGAGGTGATTCCGAGTTATATATTCTACCTATCTATTAATATATAGAAATTAATCATTTCCGGTATCAATCTTAAAATCCGTAACCTCCTTTCGAGCTCCCGATCCGGAGCCGGAGAGGAACGCGGCCAATGTTGAATCTGACGGGCAAGATTGCCTTGATCATGGGGTGTGGCGCCGTCGCTCAGGGTTGGGGAAACGGGCGAGCCTCCGCAGTCCTTATGGCACGACAAGGCGCCAAGGTTTTCGGGACCGACTTGAACATCGAGAATGCTCGGGAGACCGCCCGCATCATCGAGGAAGAAGGCAAGGTCGCGACCGTCACCCGCTGCGACTGCACGGATGCCGACGATGTAGCGAAGGCGGTCGCGGCCTGCATGGAGACCTATGGCCGGATCGACATCCTGATGAACAATGTCGGGATGTCGCAACCGGGATCGCCGGTGGATATGGCCGAGGATGTCTGGGACTCCCAAGTCGAGATCAATCTCAAAGGCGCATTCCTTGCCTGCAAGCACGTCATCCCGATCATGCGTGCGCAGGGCGGCGGCTCGATCATCAACGTCTCGTCGGTGGCAGGCATGCGATATGTCGGAAAGCCGCAGGTGGCCTATTCGGCGGCCAAGGCCGGACTGATCCAGTTCACCAAGGCGACGGCGGTCATCTACGCGGCGGAAGGCGTTCGGCTGAATTGCGTGGTGCCGGGCCTCATGCAGACGCCCCTGCTCGACAACCTCGTGCAGAAATACGCGAAGGACGATCCGGAAGCCTTTCTGACGCGGCGCAGCAACCAAGTGCCGATGAAGTACATGGGCAGCGGCTGGGACACCGCGCATGCGGCGCTGTTTCTGGCGAGCGACGAGAGCCGCTACATCACCGGGACCGAGATCGTCGTCGATGGCGGCCTGACCGCCAGCACCCCCTGATCCGCCGGCCCTTTCGCGGGCGGCCTCGGGCCTGCCTGCCTCCTTACAGCAGGACCATGACCATGATCATCTCGATCAATCCCGCCACGGGCCAGGAGATCGCGCGCTATGCCCTTGATGCGGCGGCGGATGTCGAGCTCAAGCTCGATGGCGCCGCGCGTGCGCAGGCCTGCTGGAAACGCAGCAGCATGGCGGAGCGCGCGGCCCTGCTGCGATCCGTCGCGGCCGTCCTTCGGGCACAGCGCGACAGCCTTGCCGCGATCATCACATCCGAGATGGGCAAGCCGATCGCCGAGGCGGAAGGCGAGATCGAGAAGTCCGCATGGACCTGCGAGTTCTATGCCGAAAGCGGCCCGGCCTTCGTCGGGGACGTCCCTGTGCCGAGCAGCGCGGCAGACAGCCGTGTCGTGTTTGATCCTCTCGGCGTCGTGCTGGCGGTGATGCCCTGGAACTATCCGCTATGGCAGTTCGTGCGCTGTGCCGCGCCGGCGATCATCGCCGGAAACGCCGTGCTGCTGAAGCACGCCAATAATGTCCCCCATTCGGCGTTGGAGATCGAACGGATTTTCCGCGAGGCCGGCGCGCCCCAGGGTCTCGTCTCGACTCTCATGATCCAGGCCGAGCAAGTGGCGAGCGTGCTGGGCGATACGCGCGTCGCCGCCGTAGCGCTCACCGGATCGACCGCCGTGGGGAAGATCGTCGCCTCCCAGGCCGGCAGCCTGATGAAGAAGCAGGTTCTCGAACTGGGTGGCTCGGATCCCTTCATCGTCCTGGCGGATGCCGACCTTTCCCTGGCGGCCAAGACCGCCGTGAAGGCGCGCTTCTCCAACACCGGCCAGAGCTGCATCTCGGCCAAGCGCTTCATCGTGGAAAACGCGATCGCCGACGAATTCGTCGCGCTGTTCCGCGCGGAGGCCGAAAAGCTCAAGGTCGGCAATCCGCTGGATCGCTCGACAACGATCGGCCCCATGGCACGGGCGAACCTGCGTGGTGAGCTCGACGGACAGGTCCGCAGAACCATCGCGGCCGGCGCCAGGATCGTCCTGGGTGGCAAGCCGATCGAAGGGCCCGGGTTCTTCTATGCCCCGACCATCATCGACCAGGTTACGTCGGGCATGCCGGCGGCGGTCGAGGAAACCTTCGGTCCCGCCGCCGCGATCATCCGCGCAGCGAATGCCGATGCGGCGATCGACATCGCCAACGAGACCGAGTTCGGGCTCGGTGCCGCCCTTTGGACGAGCGACCTGGATCGTGCGTACCGCCTCACACGCCGGATCGAGGCGGGGGCCGTCTTCGTGAATGCCTTGGTCGCTTCGGATCCGCGGCTGCCCTTCGGCGGCATCAAGCAATCCGGATACGGCCGCGAACTCGGCGAATTCGGGATCCGCGAATTCACCAATGTGAAGACCGTGTGGTTCGGGCAAGCCGCCTGACGCCGGGATTCCACTCAGACAAACAGGACAACCCATGATCAAGGCAAGCACGAACTCGGTCATCCTCAAGCCCGAGGACATCAGAAGCTACGACCGCGGCGGCGGCGCCCGCACGACCCCGCTGGTGACCAAGGGCCTGGGCGCGACCGCTTTCATCACCGGCTACACGGAATTCGAAGGGGGGGCCGAGATCCCGTTCCACTTCCACAACGCCGAGGAGAGCGTCGTGCTGGTGGAAGGCGAGGCGATCTTCGACATCGGTGACGACTCCATTCCGGTGAAGGTGGGCGATGCCACCTTCATTCCCGCCAACGTCCCCCACCGGTTCCGCAACACGTCCAAGACCGCTCCGATGAAGATCCTCTGGATCTACGGCTCGATGGACGCCACGCGCACGCTCGTCGAGACCGGCGAGACCCGCCCGATCACGGCAGAGCATCAATCGTAACAACCGCCGCCGCGCAACGGTCCTCGAACACGGAACCTCAAACGCGCAACAGCGCCGCTCACGCGCGAGGCCACGACTGGTTGTCGTCGGGAGGCAGAGCGCATCGTTTTCTAGAAACGTCAAAAAATCAAAATCGCTGGAGGAAACAACAATGAGCTCGGTTTCGAACGCCGCCGCCCCACCGGACCTGGCCAAGGACGAGGATCCGATGCGATCCAAGACGACGCTGGGCCTGATGGGTGGCGTTGCGCTGGAGTGGTACGACTGGAACATCTACGGCGTCATGGCGTCGCTCCTGTCGCCGAAATTTTTCCCCTCGCATGATCCGACCGTTTCGTTGCTGGCGGCGTTCGCGGTGTTCGGCGCCGGGTTCTTCGCGCGTCCGATCGGCGCCATCATCCTCGGGCCGGTTGCCGACCGCATCAGCCACCGTGGCGTGATGCTGTTGTCCGTATCGGCGATGGCGGTCTGCTCGCTGATCATCGCGGTCATGCCCGATTACGGCACGATCGGTATCTGGGCGGGCGCGCTGCTGCTCGTGATCAGGCTGATCCAGGGGCTGGCCACCGGTGCCGAGGCCGGCGTGGCGAACTCGATCGCGAGCGAGCTCGCCAAGCCCGGGCATGAAGGGCGATATATGGGGCTGGTCAGCGGTACCGCGATCCAGATCGGGATCGTCGGTTCGAGCCTGGTGGCGCTGATCGTCAGCCTGCTGATCACGAAGGCCGATCTGGAGGCCTGGGGCTGGCGCATCCCGTTCTTTATCGGGGGCATACTCGGTTTCGTCGTCGTCTATCTGCGCAGCCATCTGCCCGAGACGCTGATGGCCAAGGCGCATGACGCCGCTTCGACCACCGGCGATGCGAAAGTCCACAAGAGCACGGCCGATGTCTGGAAGGAGCTTTGGGATCTGCGCCTTGCATTGGCAGCCGTCGTCCTGGTGATCGGGTCGTTCCAGATCGCGAATTATGCCTGGATCACCGGGCTGCCGAACATCGCGAACTCGATCTTCAAGGAGAACAGCAGCCTCGTCTTCGCCATCACGGTGATCATGGGGGTGATCTGGATCATTTCCGGCCCGATCATCGGCGGCTTGGCGGATCGTATCCGGGCGTCGCGCGCTTTCGTCATCTTCCGGTTGATGCTGGTTCCGGCCTTCTTCTTCCTGTGGCTCTATACCGAGCCCGGTATCGGTCGCTTCGCCTTCGTGATGATCGTCGGCGGTACGATCGTCGGCTTCAATATGAGCCTGTTCCAGTACATCGCCGTGACGCTGATGCCGCGCAGCGTGCGTACCACCGGTGTCGCGCTCGGCTACGCGTTGGGTGTGTCGATATTCGGAGGCACCTCGCCCTATTTGCTGGTCTGGCTTCGCCAGTTCGACGCCGCCTATCTGTTTCCGGTGTACGGCGCCGCGGTGGCCGTCCTGAGCGTGGTGGTCTACCTGCTTGCTCGAAAGAAGGGACACACCTACCTCGCCGACTAGTGCATCCCCGCGCCTTTCTTGAAGCGCGGGGATTCTCCAGATTCTTGTTTTATCGCGCGGCCGACACCCGCCTCGAAATCTGACGCAGCGGCGCGGCCTGTAATCGGGCCGCGCCATTCCCGTGCCGACGGCAGGCCGGGATGAACAACGATATCCGGGAGAACGAACCGTGCTCTTCGCGCCACCTCCGACCATCGAAGCCACCCCTTTCGCAAGCCTCATCCAAGCGACTGAGGCCGTCGAGCCGTCCTGGGGCGGCAATCAGCCTCGCGGCACGCCGTCGAAGTCCTTGCTCGAAGGGCCGAGCTTCGGAAGCGATGGTCTGCTGTACTGCGTCGACGTGCAGAACGGCCGGGTCGTGCGCTTCTCCGAGGAGGGCGCATGCGAGGAGGTGGTGCGCTATCATGGCTGGCCGAACGGGTTGAAATTCGGCCGGGACGGCCGGGCCTATATCGCCGATTACATGCATGGCATCATGGTGCTGGACCTGGATACGCGCCAGGTGACACCCTTGGTCGAGCGCTACCACGCCGAGCGGTTCCGGGGCGTGAACGACCTGTTCTTCGCGGCCAATGGCGACCTCTACTTCACCGACCAGGGCCTCACCGGGCATCAGGACCCTGGCGGCCGGGTGTTCCGATACGCGGCGGGCGGCCGCCTGGAGCTGGTGCTCGATCGTATTCCCAGCCCCAATGGCCTGGTGATGAATCTGGCGGAGAACGCGTTATACGTGGCGGTGACGCGTGCGAATGCCGTCTGGCGCGTGCCCTTCATGCAGGACGGATCGGTCGCCAAGGTCGGTACCTTCATCCAGCTGTCCGGGGGCATCGGCCCGGACGGCCTTGCCCTTGATGCGAATGGCGGCCTCGCCATCGCCCATGTGGGAATGGGCTCGGTCTGGGTCACCGACGCGCGCGGGGAGCCCAGTTTCCGGATCACCTACACCGTGGGCGATCACATCACCAACGTCGCTTATGGCGGCGAGGGCAATCGCACGCTGTTCATCACCGAATCCAGCTCGGCCTCCGTCCTCAAGGCCGAGCTGAAGGTGCCGGGTAAGAAAATGTTCTCCCAATCGGGCTGAGCGCGGCCGCTCAACGTGCCGCCACCATCGGGAAGCGCCCCTGGACGGCGGCGATATAGGTGTCGCGCGACGGAGCGAGATGCTGGCGACACAGCTCGATCAGCTCGTCGCGCCTCCCCCCGGCAAGGGCCTCGATCATCGCCAGGTGCTCGTCGCGGGAGCGGGAGAGCTGTACCGGATTCGCCGCTGTGATGGAGCGCACGCCATGCGCCTTCTGAGCGAGCGTCTGGATCAACTCGACGAGATGGGGATTGCCGCAGGCGCCAAAGAGCGCCTCGTGGAAACGCATATTGGAGCGGAATGCGGCCCGGAAGTCGGCGTGCGCGACCGCTTCGGTGTGATCGTTCTGGATGGCGCGGAGGCCGGCGAGAACCGTGGGGGAGGCGGGCAAGGCAATCTGCCCGGCCGCCAGCGTTTCGAGGGCCTCGCGGACCGAGTAGATTCGCATGACGTCGACAGGGTCGAGCAGCCTCACGCAGGCCCCCCGATTGGGGATGCGTTGAACCAGGCCGGCGCGCTCCAGCTCCGACAGCGCCTCGCGTACGACGTGCCGCTTCACGCCCAGCCGTTTGGCCAAGTCCTCCTCGACGAGGCGTTCGCGCGGCAACAGCCAGCCGAGCACGATCTCCTCCTCCAGCTCGGCCGCGATCGCACGGGCGCGCTCAGTCGTTTGAAGCGTCACAGCTTTCGCGGGCATTCTGGATTGGAACTCTTCGACAGAATTGTTGACAATTTTGGTGACAGTCAATTTCCATAGCCTCATGAGCAAACCCGACGATACACCACCTCCCGCTGCCCCCACAGCCCGCGGCATGCGCCGCAATCTCGCGACCTATGGCGATCCCGGGTTTTCGTTGTTCCTGCGCAAGGCCTTTATCAAGGCGGCCGGCTTTTCCGACGATGCGCTGGATCGGCCGATCATCGGGATTACGAATACGTTCAGCGACTTCAACCCCTGCCACGGCAACGTGCCTCGCCTGATCGAGGCCGTGAAGCGCGGGGTAATGCTGGCCGGCGGGCTGCCGATGGAGTTCCCGACGATCTCCATCCACGAATCGTTCTCCAATCCCACCTCGATGTTCCTGCGCAACCTGATGGCGATCGATACCGAGGAGCTGATCCGCGCCCAGCCCATGGACGCGGTGGTGCTGATCGGCGGTTGCGACAAGACGGTCCCGGCCCAGCTCATGGGTGCCGTCAGCGCCGACGTGCCGGCGATCCAGCTGATCACCGGCCCGATGCTGGTGGGACATCACAAGGGCGAGATCCTCGGCGCCTGCACGGATTGCCGCCGGCTCTGGGGGCAGTATCGCGCCGGCCAGATCGATGCCGAGGAAATCGAGATCATCAGCGGCCGCCTCGCACCCACCCAAGGCACATGCATGGTGATGGGCACGGCCAGCACGATGGGATGTCTGGTCGAGGCACTCGGCATTGCGCTGCCGTGGACCGGGACCATCCCGGCGACCCATGCTGACCGGATCCGCGCGGCCGAGGCGAGCGGGCGCGAGGCGGTGAAGCTGGCCCATCAAGGGCCAAAGCCCAGTGAGCTGCTCACGAAAGCGGCCTTCCGGAATGCGTTGACCGTGCTTCAGGCGATCGGCGGCTCCACGAACGGCCTCATCCACCTGACAGCCATCGCGCGGCGCGCGGGCTTGTCGATCGATCTCGACGAGTTCGATGCCATCGGGCGTGCCGTACCGGTGCTGATCGACCTGAAGCCGTCAGGCGATCACTACATGGAGCATTTCCATTGGGCAGGCGGCGTCCCGAAGCTCATGAAAGAGCTCGGCGACCACCTGGACCGCTCCGCCAGGACGGTTGACGGCCGTACCATCGGCGAGATCGCCGTCTCGGCCGAGGAGGTCTCGAACCAGACCATCATCCGCCCCGCGGCAGCACCTCTCAAGCCATTCGGCGGCATGGCGATCTTGCGAGGCAACCTCGCGCCCGGCGGGGCCGTCATCAAACATTCCGCCGCCTCGCCTTCTTTGCTGCAGCACACCGGAAGGGCTGTCGTTTTCGATTCCGTCGAGGATATGGTCACCCGCATCGACGATCCCGCGCTCGACGTGAAGGCAGACGACGTGCTCGTCCTGAGGAGCGCCGGGCCGAAGGGCGCGCCAGGGATGCCGGAGGCGGGCTATCTGCCGATTCCGAAGCAACTGGCGCAGGCCGGCGTCAAGGACATGGTCCGCATCTCGGATGCCCGCATGAGCGGCACGGCGTTCGGAACCATCGTCCTGCACATCACGCCGGAATCCGCGATCGGTGGGCCGCTCGGCCTGGTCCGCAATGGCGATACGATCCGGCTCGACGTGCCGGCCCGCGAAATCGCGCTCCTCGTCGACGAGGCGGAGCTGGAGCGGCGGCGGCGCGAGTGGGCCCCGCCCGCCCATCTCTCCCAGGCAACCCGTGGCTATCGAAACCTGTACCTCACCTCGGTCCTGCAGGCCGATGAAGGGTGCGATTTCGATTTTTGCTGAACGCTTGATCCAGGCCCTCGAGGCAGTCCTTTCAGCGCGCGCGGCGGCGAGGTCATCGCTGGCTGGTTAAGTACCGCGTGCGCGTCAGTCGATGAACAGGCCGTGGTCGCCGAGATCCCATGCGCAATACCAGCCGCCATGGAATGGCTTGGCGCCCTCGAGCTCGGGGGCTCCGTCCGCCAGCAGCTCGGCCGCATAGTCCTCCGCATTGTCGACCGGGCGGTACCCCAGCACAGAGGCCTCGCGATTGTCCCAGATCGCTCGGGTATTGGCGGACATGCCGTAAGCCACGACGTAGTGCAGTTGCGGCGCCTCGATCGAGCAGCGCAGCAATTCGGTCATGTCACGCGGGCTCACCCAGACGGACAGGTGGCGGATATCCAATGGCCGTGGCCTGAACACGCCAATCCGAAGGCTGACGACACTGAGGCCAAACTTGTCCGCATAGAGCCGGCCCAAGGCCTCGCCCGCCACCTTGCTCACGCCGTAATAGCTATCCGGCCGCGGCACGGCCGCACCCGTGAGGATCTGGCTGCGACGATGATAGCCCACCGCATGGTGGCTCGAGGCGAATACGACCCGGCGGACACCGGCGCGCCGCGCCGCCTCGAATACATTGTGGGTGCCGGCGATGTTGGCAGCCAGAACCTGGGGCCAGGCATTGCTCTCCGGCTCGGCCGCTACGCCGGCGAGATGGACCACGCAGTCGATCCCCGCCATTGCCTGCTCCAGCGCGGCGATGTCTGCGAGATCAGCGATCACGGCTTCCTCGCCCGGCCCGAGCGGCCCGAGTTCGACTCGATCAAGCACGCGCAGCACTGCGTAGCGGCCGGCAAGTTGCCGCCGGGCCACGCGGCCGATCCCGCCGGCTGCTCCCGTGATCAAGACATGCATGGGCTCATTCTCTTTCTCGTAGTGCGGCGGATGCTCCGCGGGCACTCGTGGCAGACACGTCGTTCATGGTGTGGGTCGGATCGCCCGCTGGGTGTCGACGTCGAAGCAACGCAACGATCGCGTCGGGAGAGTGCCAGCTCCCGCTCTCGATCGGCGCATTCCGCGCGGAGGCGAATTTGCCCGCCGGTTTCAACATCAACCACGTTCCTCTCGGCACCCGTTCGGGGGCGAGAGAAGATTAGGGGATGGGTGATTGATACTATAAATGATTAATTTCTATCCATTAATAGATATGTCGAATATGTTTCGTGACATGGCATGCTGGCGGAGGGCGATCAGGTCGCCCCGGGCGGCGACGGATCTTACGCCTCGTGATCCGGCACCAGCCGCACCGCGTACGCATCTCGGTCGAAAGTTTGTTCGTTGTTTTGCTCATCATAGCCCCAATTCCTCGGGGGTTGGGGCTATGACGAACCGGTGGCGGTTCCGTTTCGACGATGTAGCAGTGATGGGTGGAGCCGACCGAGGAGCGCGGTGGTCGTCTTGGCGTCACCGAATACGGACGGCTAAGCGCCCAGAAGATTATTGAGTTCTGGAGACGCTGGATTTTTGCCCGCGGCGACCGAGCCCAAGATTTCCTTTGCTCTCTCTCGAGCCTGCTCGACGGCAATGACGCCGTGCCTTCCGATCCGGATGAACCGACGGGGACCATCTGCACCTAGCCCTTTCGGCCGGTAACGAACGAAGTACGTTTTTGTCCTGCTAGCCTCAATCTGCGCGCCGAAGCCCCGCAGTTCGCAATCCCATAATGTGTGCCGCCCCCTGCTCTGGTCAGCGGTATCGATTACCCGCTTCGTAAGGCGAACACCCCGCCCTCCGCTGTTCTGAGTATCTATTTTACTGTCCGCATGCTGTCCAACGCACCAGAAAATTAAAATAGCATCGGTGAATCGAAAGGAAAGACGCATTCAGAGATTTCAAGCGCTTATTGATTATTCAGGACATATATAGACTTATCGATAACAGTATTGAATCGACTACGAATCTGAGGGTCAGAGGCTCGAATCCTTTCGGGCATCATCTCCTCGCTCTCTTTGAAGAGCGGCCATTACAATCTAAAATTCGTAGTTATGTTTGCTCTCTCGCTTGGTGCGGGGCTTTGCGGCGATGTCCGCGATTCCGCTGCTGCGCGATGGATCGGCTGCTCGATCTTTCCGTTGGAAATCTTCAGGTTCTCGCCGCGGCCGATCAGAGCCAGCGCTTGCGCTCCGCGTCGAAATGGTTCAGCTCCGACTGCTTGAGCCAGGCGTCGATGCCCGCATCGTTCATGCGGGCATCGAAGCCGCCGGCGCAAATTGGCGAGACGCCCGGCAGGCTTCCAGGGCGGCGCCGACTACCGCACAGCCGTTGCGGCTCTGCTGCGCTTCGGACTACGCGCGCTCTCGATCTGGTTCAGTAAGGACGTGATCGCGCAGGGAATCGGCGAGATCACCGGCGTCGCATAATGCGCCTGCAAGGCGCCCGCCGCTTCGCCGAGAGGGCCGCCGCCGATGATGACGGACTCTGCGCCATCGGCTATGCAGGCTTCGACCATCTTCCCGAGCGCCGCCGTCAAACTCGCCTTGTCGACCGACAAGGCGAGCGGATCCCCGGCCGTGCAGCGGATTCCGGTCAACTGGTGCGCGAAGCCGAGGGCCGCCGCCCGCGCCGCGATGGCGTCGGCGAGGAGCGGCGTGGTCGTCGCGACGGCGAAGGGTCGCCCGTATTGGGCGGCAACCTGCATCGAGGCCTCGCAGATTCCGGTGACGGGGATGTCGACCCGCTCCCGCAATTCGTCGAGCCCGGGATCGCCGAAGGCGCTGACGACGATGCCGGCGCAATCGGCGGCATGCCCCCTGCCGATCTCGACGACCTCCGCAGCCGCGGCCAGCAGGTCTTCCTCCGTCACGATCATGGCCGGGCTGCGCCTAGCCGTGGCGACGGCCACGGGCAGGCCATCGCCTGCGGCCCGCTGCGCGATGGCTTGCATCATCGCGCTGGTCGCCTGCGAGCTGTTCGGATTGATCAACAGGATATGCGGGGTCACGCCCTCACTGCCTTCGCTGGTTCGGAAAGGGGCTCGGCCTGAGCCGCGCCCTCGGCCTCCGCCGGCTGGGTGATGTCTTCCATCGACCGGCCATAGGTCTCCGGTCCCAACTGGATGCAGGCGACGAAGACCGCATACATCGCGGCCGCCAGCGCAAAGACGCCGACCATACCGTACTTGTCGAAGAGCATGCCCGAGATCGTCGGAACGAAGGAGCCCGCCGCCGAGCCGGTCGCCAGGATGAACGCGACGCCGAAGGCGCGGATGCGCGTCGGGAACAGTTCGGGCGCATAGATCCAGATCGAGGTGTTGAGCAGCAGCACGAAGAACTGGAAGATCGCGCCGAACAGCAGCACCATGTAGATATTAGTGCCGAGATAGGCGATCGAGATGGCAGCGACGCAGGCCAAGGCCGCGCCGGTCGTCAGCACCAGTTTCCGCGGCAGGTAGTAGCCGAAGGTCGAGGCCGCGATCGCCCCGAGCACGCTGCCGCTCTGGATGATCATGCTGTAGAGCAGGCTGCCCTGCAGCGTGTAGCCCATCGAGACGAAGATCACCGGCATCAGGGTCAGCACGGATAGCTGGGCGCCGTAGCTCATCAGGATCGCGATCGAGACCGGGATGATGCGGCCGATGAAGGGCGCGCGGAACAATTCGCTCCAGTCGCTCTTCGCCACCGGCGGCAGTTGCGCGAGATCGGCGGAGAGATAGGGCTGCACGGTCAGGTTTTGCGGACGCAACGTGCCCGAGGCCAGGGTGGAGAGGACCTTGTTGGCCTCGTCGATCCGGTTCCGGGAGGCCAGGAAGCGCGGCGTCTCCGGCACGAAGCGCCGATAGAACACGGCGAGCAGGGCCGGCAGGGCGAGCGCCGCGAAGAGCCAGCGCCAGCTGTTCTCGCCCGGAAAGAGCGTGAAGATCAGCAGGCCGAAGGCCGGGGCGAGGAAGTTGCCGAAGCCGCCCGCGCCGACATTGACGAGGCCAGCCGCCGTGCCGCGGAACTTCGCGGAGCAGAATTCGGACAGCATCGTCACCGCCGTCGAAATCTCGCCGCCGACGCCGAAGCCGACGATGGCGCGGGCGATGCAGAGCGAGGCGAAGTTCGGCGCCAGCGCGCAAAGCGCGGAGCCGAGCGAGAACAGCAGGAGGTTGAGCGTCAGCATCACCCGGCGGCCATAGCGATCGCCGAGGATGCCCGACATCAACCGGCCGATGGCGGCGCTGGCGAAGGTGATGGTGTTGAGGAAGCCGATATCCGCGCCCGTCAGCCCCCAATGCTGCCGCAGCAGCGGGCCCGAGACGCCGATGGTGTTCTGCTCGAAGCTGTCGAACAGACAGCCGACCAGAACGAGCGCCAGGATCTGCTTGTGGGCGCCCGTGACGCCGATCCTGTTGAGCGCTGAATCCAGTTGCCTGCTCATCGGCGTCGCTGCGCCGGATGCCTGCATGTTCTCCATAGCCATGATCGTTCCCCTGATCGTTCGTGACGTGATGGTGGGCGCATGCCTCCCGCCGTTGTCCGGCTGGTGCGAGGCTGCGTGTCGGCTGTTGCCCTGGAAGTGATCGTCTCCTTGCCGCCGTTCCGGCCGCCGCTCGTCTCCTTCGAACGGCTCTGGAACAATTGGTTCAAATAAAACTATCTGAAACTGTAGTTTCAGAAAAGACCATAAATGCGCCGCCGCTGCCGCTTTCGGCGGCAGGCAACGCGCAACCGATGGAACAGGGGCAGTCGGCGCGATCCGGCCGCGTCAGAGCTCGTCGAGCGCGTCGTTCAGCATCTCGATATGGCGCAGCCGCGCGCGGCCTTTCGCGCCGGCGATCTCGATGCAGCGCATGATGAGGAGATGGCAGAGCGCCATCACCGCCGTGTGGTTGAAGAGCGGCCCCGGCGCCAGGGTCTGACAGCGGAAATGCCACTGGCTGCGCTTCTCATATGCGGCGCTCTCGTCCGTCACGAACAGCAGGCGCGCTCCCGATCGGCCGATCTGGTCGAGCAGCGCCTCGGTCTGGGCTACGCGCCGGCGCAGGCCGAAGAAGATCACGACATCGTCGGGCGTGAGGCTGACCAGATGCTCGCCGAAGGTCTGGCCGCCGCCGGGGATGGCGACGACATTCTCGACCACCTGCGTCAATTGCCATTGCAGATAGGTCGCGAAGGTGAAGCTGGCCCGGAAGCCGATCACCCAGACCTTGCGCGCGGCGAGGATCGCTTCGGCCGCGCCGCTGATCTGGGTTTCGCCGATGGCGCGGAAGGTTTCCTCGAGATTGGCGATACCCTGGGTGAGGTTGGCCGCGATCGACTGCTCGCCCGTCGTGTCCGCCGCGCCCAGGAACAGCCGGGAGCCGCTCTGCCGGTCGAGCCGGGCATGGCGGCGTGCCTCCTCGTAGCTGTCATAGCCCAGCCTTTGGACGAAGCGAGAGACCGTCGCCTTCGAGACATGGGCCAGCGCCGCCAGTTCCTGCGCCGAATAGGTCGCGACCTCACCGGGAAAATCGCAGACGAAATCGCCAAGGCGCCGCTCGGCCGGCGTCAGGTCGGGCAGGATGCCGCGCACGCGGCTCAAGAAGGACTTTTCCCTGGAATTCATGACCGAGACCGGAGGAATCGCGCTGAGGCAACCTTGTCCGTCATCGGCATCTTTGCAAGTCATGGTCGCCGCGCGCGCCGTTGCCGGCGCCGCGCCGGGATGACGACCCTTCATCCGGTCGTCATCCCCCGGAAGAGGCTCTCCCGAGGGAACGCGCGAGAAGCTTCGGGCCGTCCGGCCGTCAGAAGATCTGACGGAAGACCACGAACAGCAAACCGGAGAGCAGGATCGCGCAGGGCAGGGTCAGGACCCAGGCCATCAGCATGTTGCGCACCGTCGACATCTGCAGGCCGGACTTGTTCGCCGCCATCGTGCCCGCCACGCCCGAGGACAGGATATGCGTGGTCGAGACCGGCAGACCGTAGACGTCGGCGGCCGCGATCGTGGCGGCGGCGACCAGCTCGGCCGAGGCGCCCTGGGCATAGGTCAGGTGCTGCTTGCCGATCTTCTCGCCGACCGTCACGACGATGCGCTTCCAGCCGACCATGGTGCCCAAGCCGAGCGCCAGCGCGACGACGACCTTCACCCAGAACGGGATGAACTTCGTCGCGTCGTCCAGCGCCGCCTTGTAGGTGGTCATCGTCTTCAGGTCCTCGGGCGTGAAGATCTTCTCTTCCTGCTTGTCGGCCTTGAAGATGTATTTCAGCGATTCCGAGGCGAGATACATGTCGTTGCGGGCGTTGCCGACGGCCGCGGCCGGGAACTTCGCCGGCGAGCCGTAGGTCTCGATCTGCTTGACGATCTCCTTGTTCAGCGCCGACAGCGCCGGGAAGGTGGATTCGTCGATCTTCCGCTCGGAGACATAGCGGGTCACGATCGGGCGCGGATCGCCGAGCACCTGATGGCCGAGCGCCTTCTGGTCGATTACCGCGCTGGCGGCGACCGCGACGGTGCGAAAGCTCTCGACGCTGCTGGCGGGCATGGCGCGGTTCAGCGCATAGGCGGTCGGCGCGCAGCCGATCAGGATCAGCATGATCAGGCCCATGCCCTTCTGGCCGTCATTCGAGCCATGCGCGAAGGACACGCCGGTGCAGGTGGCGATCAGGATGCCGCGGATCCACAGCGGCGGCGGCTTGTCGCCCTTGGGCTCGGCATAGAGCTCGGGATTCTTGACCAGGACCTTCAGGCTCAGGAAGACGAGCGCGGCCGCCACGAAGCCGAAGAGCGGCGAGATCAGCAGCGATTGCCCGATCTCGATGGCCTTGGACCAGTCGACGCCGGAGGTGCCGTCCCGGCCGCCATAGAGCTGGTTGGCGAGGCCGACGCCGATGATCGAGCCGATCAGCGTATGCGAGGACGAGGCCGGCAGGCCGAGCGCCCAGGTGCCGAGGTTCCAGAGGATCGCGGCGATGAGCAGCGCGAACACCATCGCGAAGCCCGCCCCCGATCCGACATTCAAGATCAGCTCGACCGGCAAGAGCGAGATGATGCCGAAGGCGACCGCGCCGCTCGCCATCATCACGCCGAGGAAGTTGAAGAAGCCCGACCAGACCACGGCGACATGGGCCGGCATCGCATGGGTGTAGATCACCGTCGCGACGGCGTTGGCGGTGTCGTGGAAGCCGTTGACGAATTCGAAGCCCAGCGCGATCAGCAGCGCGACGCCGAGCAGGATGAACGGCAGATAGGTATGGGGAACATCGCCGGCGGCGGTGATGTCGAGATAGAGCGAATAGGCCATGTAGCCGAGGCCGGCCGTCATGATCCCCGCGAAGAAGGCCATGGCGGCAAAGCTTTTCGGCTCGTCGAGCCGGGGCCGCCCCGTTTCAGGGTGAAGCTGGGCATCTGCAACCACGCTTGACATGAAACGCCTCCATTGCGTTGGGCGAAGCGTTATTCTCCCGATTGCTGACAGATCGATGACGGAGACTCTGCAGACCGCCTTTCTGCCGCAACGGCAACGCCGGTGCGAGGCCATTGCGAAGGGCTTCATCGCGGCGTCACATTCGCCGTGACAGTGGTGCCGCCACGCGACCAGGCGGGGCCCGGCAATCGACGCAGCATGGGGCTGGCGCATATGCGCGAGGCCTGCCAGGCTCCTGCCGGCATCCCGAATTTCATCAGGAGCCGTCCCCCATGACGCCCGATCTCGACCGCATCAAATCCGAAATCACCGACAGTTTCGACGAGGAGCTGGAGCTCCAGCTCGAAGAGGAGCGGATCGACAGTCTCGTGGCGGAAGGCTTCGCCCCCAGCGGTCCCGGCATGGATCGCAGGCTCTATTTCCGCGAGCTCTTCCGCCTGCAGCATGAGCTGGTGCGGCTGCAGGACTGGGTGCAGTACAAGAAGCTGAAGGTCGTCGTGCTGTTCGAGGGCCGCGACTCCGCCGGCAAGGGCGGCGCGATCAAGCGCGTCACGCAGCGGCTCAACCCGCGCGTCTGCCGTGTCGTCGCGCTGCCGGCGCCGACCGAGCGCGAGCGCAACCAGTGGTATTTCCAGCGCTATGCGCAGCATCTGCCGACAGCCGGCGAAATGGTCCTGTTCGACCGCTCCTGGTACAACCGCGCCGGCGTCGAGCGCGTCATGGGCTTCTGCACGCCCGACGAGCTCGAGGAGTTCTTCCGCTCGGTTCCGGATTTCGAGCAGATGCTGGTCCGCTCCGGCATCATCCTGCTGAAATACTGGTTCTCGATCACCGACGAGGAGCAGGAATTCCGCTTCCGCATGCGGATCGACGACCCGCTGAAGCAGTGGAAGCTTTCGCCGATGGACCTGGAGAGCCGGGTGCACTGGGAGGACTATACCCGCGCCAAGGAGGAGATGCTGGAGCGCACCCATACCGCGCATGCGCCCTGGTGGGTGGTCCAGGCGGTCGACAAGAAACGGGCGCGCCTGAACTGCATCGCCCATCTCCTGGGGCAGATCCCCTACGAGAACGTACCGAAGCCGGAGATCAGCCTGCCGGCGCGCGTGCGCAATCCCGATTATCTGCGCCGCCCCGTTCCGCCGGAGCTGTATGTGCCGGAACAGTATTGAGCCGCCAGACGCCGCGCAATGCGGCGGGCCGGCGCCTCAGCCGGCCCGCCGATAGGCGAAGTAGCGCCCGTCCGGGACGCCTGCCGGCAAGGGCAGCGCTTCGAGCGCGTCGTGCTCCAGTGCCCAGCCGCTCACGACGATCGCTCCGGGCCTGGCCAGCGCCGCGACCTGGGCCGGAAGCCACGCGAAGGCGATCCTGTCCCGCTCCGGCACGCCGGTGGTGACATCGACATGGATCAGCGCCGCCGCCGCGCCATGCTCCCTCTCGAACACCGGAAGCGTCTGCGCCATGTCGCCGACGACGAGGAATGGCGCGGATGGCATCGAGAGCGGGTTCGGGTGCGGATCCCGTTCGAACACGAAGATATCGCGGCCCGGCAATTGCTCCCGCAGATGATCGTAGGTCCGCCCGTTGCCGAGGCCGAATTCCAGGACGAGCCCGTCCCGGTCGCGGACCGTGTCGGCAGCCCAGTTCAGGACCGTGCGCTGCGCCTCCAGGCGGCGGATGAAGCTGTCCAGCCTGCTCATGAACTCTCCGTCGTCGAACGACCGCATCGAAATCGGCATCGCCTCCAGAGCCATGCCGGCAAAAGTGCGAAGCGGTTTAGCGTCCGGTATTGCACAAAAAACCAAAGCTTGGAGCTTTGGAGGCGAACCCGGAGCCTAGCCGGCCCGGCCCGGATGCTCCCGCAGGATCGCGGCCAGCCGCGCGACCTGGGCCTGCACCTGTGCCGGCGCGACGCGGGCGATGCCGAAGACCAGCCCCGGCCGCGCCGGGACCAGATGGAAGCGCGACATCGGCTGCACCGCAAACCCATCCGCCTTCAGGCGCTGGGCGACGGCCCGGTCGTCGACATCCCGGTCACGGAACCACGTCGCCAGTTGCAGCCCGCCGGTCCCGTCGCCGATCTCCAGGACATCGCCGCAATGATCGCGCAGCGCGGCGACGCTGGCCGCCATCCGCGCGGCGTAGAGGGCTTTCATCTTGCGGACATGGCCGCGCAGCCGGCCGTCGCGGATGAAATCGGCGAGCGCCGCCTGGATCGGGATCGGCACGACCGCGCCCTGCAATTGCAGCGCCGCGGAAACCTCCTCCCGCAATCGCATCGGCACGATCGCATAGGCGACCCGCACCCCCGGCGCGAAGATCTTGGAGAAAGTGCCGAGATAGGCGACGAGGCCGTTGCGATCAATGCCCTGCAACGCCGCGATCGGCCGCGCGCCATATTGGAACTCGCTGTCGTAATCGTCCTCGATCACGACGGCCCCGCTCGCTTGCGCAACATCGAGCAGGGCGAGGCGCCGTTGCAGGCTCATCGTCACGCCGGTCGGATACTGGTGCGAGGGCGTCACATAGATCAGTCGCGGCGGCAGTCCCGACGCCTTTGCGACATCGATGCCGGCCGCGTCGCAGGGCACCGGCACGATTCGCGCCCCGGCCTCGCGCAGCAGGGCCTGGGCCGTGGCGTAGCCCGGCTCCTCGATCCAGGCCACCTTGCCCGCCGCTTCCGCAGGCCGCAGCAGCACATGGATCAGCAGGTTGATGGCGGCCCGCGTCGAGGGCACGATCATCACTTGCTCGGGCCGCGCGAAGATGCCGCGCGTCTTGGCGACGTGGTCGAGGATCGCCCCCCGCAAGGCCGGCAGGCCGTCCGCCTCGCCATAGCCCAGATCGTGGATGCGCAGCGAGCGGGCGCGCGCGCCGAGATAACGCGCCCAGCTCGCATGCGGGAAATCCGCGAGGTCGGGAACGCCGGGCTCGAAAAGCCGGGACGTGTCAGGCGGGGCAACCGGTTCGGAAACGCCCAGGATAACCTTCGGCGCCGGCGGCTGCGGCCCTGCCCCGAGCGCCGCGACGCGCGTCGCGGAGCCGGCCTGCGCCATGAGGTAGCCATCGGCCTTCAATCGCTCATAGGCTTGGACGACGGTGGAGCGAGCGATGCCCAGCGCCGTCGCCAGATGGCGCGTGGACGGCAAGCGCTGCCCGGCCGGCATCGCTCCGTCGAGGATGCGGTCGCGCAGCCCGCGATAGAGCTGCCCTTCGAGATCGCCGGCAGCCCTGTCCAATGATTGCCAGGCGAAGCTCTTCGCCGAGATCGCCATGCTCTTGAACTGGTTTGTCAGAATTGCAGGAAGTGGCCGTGTACAGCACACCACCTGATCCGCCAACGCTGAACCGTCGCGGCTTCCGCCGCGGCTGCAACCACGCGAGACATCGGGGCATCGCCATGGACCTGTCGGATTGGAAGGGCGTTCCGCGCCCGGAGCGGACCGTGCTGGAGGGGCGCTATGCCCGGCTGGAGCCGCTCGATCCCATGAGGCACGGCGAGGACCTGCTCGCCTCCGCCCGCGAGCCCGGCGCCGACGACCGCTTCCGCTACCTGTTCGAGGAGGCTCCGGCAGACCGCGCCGCCTTCAGCCCCTGGCTGGACAAGGCCGCCGCCTCGGCCGACCCGCTGTTCTTCGCGGTGATCGACAAGCGCACCGGGCGGGCGGAAGGCCGGCAGGCGCTGATGCGGATCGATGCCGTGCATGGCGTGATCGAGATCGGCAGCATCCTCTGGGGGCCGGCCATCGCCCGCAGCCGCGTGGCGACGGAAGCGCTCTATCTCTTCGCGCGCTACACCTTCGACACGCTGGGCTATCGGCGGTTCGAGTGGAAATGCAACGATCTCAACGCGCCGTCGAAGCGGGCGGCAGAGCGCTTCGGCTTCACCCCGGAGGGCGTCTTCCGGCAGCACATGGTCACGAAGGGCCGCAACCGCGACACCGCCTGGTTCGCGATGGTCGATGCCGACTGGCCGCGGCTCAAAGCCGGTTACGACGCCTGGCTGGCGCCCGGGAATTTCGACGAGAACGGCCAGCAGCGCGCCAGGCTCGGCTTCGGCTGAGACTCGCTGGCGGTCGATTTTTTAGAAATGCGGAGTCGGGGCCGGCCGCTCCGCCCCTTTTTGAAGGGACTGGCGCAAGAGAGGATGCGTCTCGGGATGAAATGGCAGGAACGGGTGCCTGCCACCCGATGCATCCATCTCGGCCCGGTTCATCAGGATGATTTTGTAGAGGACACCGGATTTCGCATAGCCGTCCCTGGGAGACGGCTCGACGATACCGTCGGCGATGAACAAGCGCCGGTGAAACTTTTGATCGGCCTCGAACGCGACGATCATGCGCTGTGTCTGTGGCCCGAAATAGCCGTCGACTTTGATGTCGCGGCTGCTTTCGACCGGCCCCAATGCCGGGGTGGCACGCGTGAAGTTGGCAAGCTTCATGAGCGTCTGCACCAGCATGACATCATCGCGCACATTGGCCATTTTCGGCCCGACGGGGAATGAGACATTGTAGATCTGGGGCATGCCGATCAGGTTGATCTGCATCGTGTAGGCCATCCCGCATCCTCCCATGGGCGCGTGCCACGCTACACGACCGCGTTCCCCGGCATGCGCGAAACAAAGGACTACCCCTTTGGGCTGGACTCGCGCCTCAGTCGAGCCGTTCGGCCCAGGCGAAGGCCGCCTCCGCCATGGTCCGGAGATGGTCGGCGGCCGAGAAACCGGAAATCCGCTTGCGGGGTTTCAGGTCGTGATCGCCGTCTTCCAGCCAGAGCATCTCGATCGCCGGTGAAAGCGCGTAGGTCGAGACCTCCTCCCGGGTGCCGAACGGGTCCCGCGTTCCCTGCACGATCAGGGCCGGCGCCTTCAGATCGGCAAGATGCCCGGTGCGCAACTGCTGCGGCTTGTCGGGCGGATGAAAGGGATAGCCCAGGCAGAGCAATCCCTGGATCCGGCCCTCCGCGAACAGCGCATCGGCCACGAGGCTCGCGACCCGTCCGCCCATCGACTTACCGCCGATGATCAGCTTTCCATCGGCGCCCAGCGCATCGATCGCGGCGAGATATTGCGGATTGAGCGTTTCGGCGCGCGGCGGCGGCGCGCGCCCTCCCGTTCGCCGCGCCGCCATATAGTCGAATTCGAACCGAGCGATGCGAAAGCCAGCCTCGGCCAGCGCCTGCGCGCTCGCCGTCATCGATGGCGAATCCATCGGCGCACCGGCTCCATGCGCCAGCAGGACGGTCATCTCGGCCCGGTCGGGGCCGTCGAAAAGAAACATCGCTCTGCCCTGCCTCATCGAGCCGAATGGCTGGAGCTCCAGCATTGCCCCAGGCCTTTGTCCTATCGCATTTTCTTCACGCGAACCGGCGTCCGCTTCGCTCGAGACTGCTCCAGATCGCCTCCGTCACGTTCGATAGGTCGCGCCGCAGCCTCTCAAGTGCCGCAGAACGTCGCCAGCACGCGCTCGTGCATCTCCGGCGGCCGGGCATGATCCTCACGGCCCGGCTGCGCCTCGAAGGGCCGCGCGAGAACCGCGAGTAAGGTCTCGAACGGGCCGAGATCGTCGCGTTCAACGGCAGCCTCGATCGCCGCCTCGATCAGATGGTTGCGCGGGATGAACAGCGGATTGGCGTGCAGCATCGCCTCCCGGCGCGCATCGGTCGAGGCCTGCTCCCGTGACAGGCGCTGGCGCCAGCGCCCCTCCCAGGCGTCGAACGCAGCCGGGTCGCCGAACAGGCTGCGGCAGGCATCCGCTCCCTCCTCCGTGGGCGCCTCGCTCAGGCGCCGGAAGACCAGCGTGAAATCGGCCTCGCCCTGCTGCATCGCGTCTAGCAACGCCTTGATAAGCTCGACATCCTCCGCCTCTTCCGTGGCGAGGCCGAGCTTGCGGCGGAAGCCCGCGATCAGATGCGCCTGGAATTGCGGATCGAAGCGGTCGAGCGCGGCCTGTGCGATCGGCACGGCCTTGTCGATGTCGTCGTCGAGCAGCGGCAGCAGCGTCTCCGCGAAACGGGTGAGGTTCCAGCGGGCGATCGGCGGCTGGTTGGCATAGGCATAGCGGCCACGCTCGTCGATCGAGCTGAACACCGTCGTCGGATGATAGGCATCCATGAAAGCGCAGGGCCCGTAATCGATGGTCTCGCCAGCGATCGACATGTTGTCGGTATTCATCACCCCGTGGATGAAGCCAATCGTCATCCATTGCGCCACCAGCGCGGCCTGCGCGGCGATCACCGCCTCGAGCAGGGCGAGATGGCGCCCCTCGCCGGCGCAGGCCGGATAATGCCTGGCGATGACGTGGTCGGCGAGCAGGCGCAGGGCCTCGACATCGCCGCGCGCGGCGAAGAACTGGAAGGTGCCGATCCGGATATGGCTGGAGGCGACGCGGGTGAGCACGGCGCCGGGCAGCAAGGTCTCGCGCCGGACGGCCTCGCCCGTCAGCACCGCGGCGAGCGCGCGCGTCGTCGGGACGCCGAGCGCCGCCATCGCCTCGCTGACGATATATTCGCGCAGCACCGGTCCGAGCGCCGCCCGGCCGTCGCCACGGCGCGAGAACGGCGTCGGCCCCGCACCCTTGAGCTGGATATCGTGGCGCCGCCCGTTGCGGTCGATAACCTCGCCGAGCAGGATCGCGCGCCCGTCGCCGAGCTGCGGGCTGAAGCCGCCGAATTGATGGCCGGCATAGGCGGTCGCGATCGAAGCGGCGCCGGCCGGTAGGGCGTTACCCGAGAGCATCGCAACGCCCTCCGGCCCCTTCAGCCAATCGGGATCGAGCCCAAGCCGCGAGGCGAGCGGTTCGTTCAGCCGGATCACCCGGGGCGCAGCGACGGCGGTCGGGGCGACCGCGGCATAGAAGCGCTCAGGCAGGCGCGCATAGGAATTGTCGAAAGCGATCGGGTTCATCGATCGAAGATAGGCACGGCAGGCCGGCGCGCAACACGGAACTACCGCTGAGGCCTCAAGGCCGGCCGGCGTCGCGGTACCCTCTCAGGCCTTCAGGTGGAACGTCACCAGCACGGTGATCTCGGCGCCATCCGGCAGCGTCGCGGCGACCCGCAGGAAATTGCCGAAATGCGCGAGGCGCTGAAAGGTGACGGCATCCTTCGCCGACGGCAGGTCGAATTCAGAGCCCTCATGGCACCAGTGGATGCCATCGGCGGAAATCTCGACCCGCGCCTTCGGCAGCCGTCCCTTGGGCTGCTTCAGCGCCCGCACGAAGACGATCGCCTCCTTCGCCCAGCCGGCCTCATAAGGCTCGGTCGCGCTTTCGGCCGTCCAGCTTTCGTTGCGGGCGACGACGGCGGTCAGGTTCTCGGGCAACATCAGAAATCCCCCGACAGGCAGACGGAGTCGAGATAGGCGAAGGCGCGCTTGTCGGTATCCGTCTCGGCGAAGAAAGCCAGGTTCAGCATGCACCACAGGTTCTTCATCGCGGGGATGCGGATGCAGTCGTAGCCGTCCATGGCGAAGACCCGGTCGTTGACCTGGAAGCGCGTCGCCTGCATCGCGGCGAGGTCGAAATCGAAGCGCAGATAGTGCCAGTTCACCTTGGTCGGAATCTCGTTATAGCAGAGTCGTTGCTCGCCGCCGGGCAGGTCCTCCCAGTCCTCGGGAGCGAGATGGTAATGCGTGATCGTCTTCCCGGCGGTGCCGATCGGCTTGATCGGCGTCGTCTTGCGCTTGAACTGCCATTTCTGGATGTGCTGGCCGTCCTGCGCGTTGAGAAAGCGCAGATGCGGCATCACCCGGTCGCCCGGCCCTGAGGTGTCGCCGATCTGGAGATCATAGAGGAAACCGAAGGAGCGGATATCGGTCTCCGAGAGCGCAAGCTCCGTCGCCTCCGGCTTGAAGGTGAAATAGGCCTCCAGCCGGATCGGCCCGGCCTTGCGGAAGGTCAGGCGCTTGATCGCGACGTTCTGCGCGCCCTTTTTCGGGCGGGTGGCGATCTTCAAGGCATAGGAGCCGTCGACACCGCCATGCGAACCGAAATCCCAGTTCGGCAGGGTCGAGAGCATGGCGTGGCTGTGTTGGGCATAGCCCGGCAGCATCGCGTCCAGCGTATCCTCGTAATTGCCGACGAGCTGGGTCCAGCCGCACATGCCGCGGTCGAAATCGTCGAGGCAGATGATCCGCGGCAGGGGATCGAACCGGCTGAGCTGCGGATCGCTCTCGCGAATGGCGCGTCTGAGATCGTCGAGCCGGGAATCTGATGGGTTCATGGCTTATCCCTTCACGGCGCCGGCGGTGAGACCCGCCACGAGATGTTTCTGCATGAGGATGACGAAGGCGAGCACCGGTACGAGCTGCACGGTGGAGGCTGCGAAGAGCACGCCCCACTCGACGCCTTCGACGGCGCCGATCATCTCGGAGATCACCAGCGGCGCCGTCTTGGCCTTGGTCGTCGTGAAGATAAAGGCGAAGAGGAACTCGTTCCAGGCGTAGACGATGACGAAGACCGAGACCGCCAGCATGCCCTGCGCCGCCATCGGCAGGATGACCCGCATGATGATCTGGAACTGCGAGGCGCCGTCCATCATCGCGGCCTCGTCGAGCTCGCGCGGGATCTGGTCGATGAAGGTGCGCATCACCACCGTGCCCAACGAGACGAAGAAGGTCGCGTAGAGCACGATCAGCACGAAATGCGTGTCGTTGAGTCCGAGCCAGTTCACCACCGGGAAGAGCGGCAGCGTGATCACGATCGGCGGGATCAGGCGGATGAAGATCAGGAAGAAGGCCGAGGCCTGCAAGCCGCGTGAGGCGAAGCGCGAATAGGCGAAGCCGGCGAGCAGCGAGACGCCGACCGCGAGCAGCGTCGCGCCAACCGTGACGAGGAAGCTGTTCCACAGACCGAAGAAGAAGTCGCCCCAGCGGCTCCAGAGCGCCTGATAGTTCGCCAGCGTCGGCGCGAAGGAAAAGGTGCCGGTGGTCGAGAAGATGTCGCGGTCGGACTTGAACGACGACATCGCGATCAGCCCGATCGGCACCAGCGACCAGGCGACGACCGCGAGCACGCCGACGAGCTTCAGGAGATGGCGAAGCAGCTTAGGCACGCGCGAACATCTCCCGGTAGAGCCGGCGCAGGTAGAACAGCGCGAGCAGGAGCGAGGCGAGCACCAGCAGCCATCCGGTGGCGGCAGCCGAGCCGAAGGCGTTGTAGCGGAAGGCCTCGAGGTAGAGATAGACCGCCATCACCTCGGTCGAGCGCGCCGGACCGCCGCCGGTCATCAGCCAGACCTCGGAGAACAACCGGAAGGCGAAGATATAGCGGAACAGCGCGGCGATCAGGAGCGCCGGCATCAAGAGCGGCAGCGTGATGCGGCGGAACGAGGTCCAGGCCGAGGCGCCGTCGATCGAGGCCGCCTCGTAGAGATCGCTGGGGATCGAGAGCCGCGCCGCATAGAGGATGATGAACGAAAAGGGCAGGTGCAGCCAGATCGAGAGCAGGCTGACCATGGCAAGCCCATTGCTCGGATTCACCGCCCATTCGATCGGCGGCAGGCCGATCGTGGCGAGAAGCCGGCTCATCATTCCGACATCGGGCTCGAACAGGTAGCGCCACATCACCACTGCCGAGACCTCGCTCACCGCATAGGGCGCCAGCACGATGGCGAGAAGGAGCGCGCGCAACGGCACGCCGGACGCGAAGAACAAGGCCATGCCGAGCCCGATCAGCAGTTCGACATGCACGACGATGGCGACGACGATGATTGTGTTGAGCAGCGCCTTCCAGAAATAAGGATCGGCCAGCACCTTCGCGTAATTCGCGAGGCCGACGAAGGTCGCCGCCTGTCCGAATGACGACTGGTTGAGACTCAGCCAGAACACATAGATCGCCGGCAGGAAGATGATTCCGCCGATCATCAACTGGACCGGCGTGACCAGCGCGATCGCGGAGAGAGGCGTGCGCGTGGTCATGGGCGCACTCGCGATTCAACCGCAACCCACACCCGTCGTCCAAACCACGCCGTCATCCCGGGCAAGCGAAGCGCAGACCCGGGATGACGCAGAGGTTCGTGAGTGCAATGGATGGAGGATTGAACGCACCTCATCATCTGCCTCACGCGATCCTGAAGCGCGCGAGCGCCTCGCGGTCGATCTCGATGCCGAGGCCCGGCCCCTGCGGAATGGCGAGCTTACCGTCGATCAGTTGCGAGCCCTCGCCGACGAGCGGCCGCGTGAACGCGTCACGCAGCGGGTTCTCGTAGACCATGCATTCGAAGGTGCGGAAGCTTTCCGCCGCAGCCGCCAATTGCAGGCTCGCGGCGACGCAGATCGCGCCGGACCAGCCGACATGCGGCGCATAGTCCGTGTTGAAGGTCGCGGCGAGCTCGGCGATGCGCCAGGTCTCGGTGATGCCGCCCGAGCGTGTCACATCCGGTTGAATCAGCCCGAGCGAGCGGTCCTGCAGCATGGTCAACGCCTCGCCCGCAACGAAATCGCTCTCGCCGGCCGCTAGCCGGATCGGCAGATGCTGCGCGAGCCGCCGGTAGCCCTCGCGATCATGCGGGGCGATCGGCTCCTCGAAGAAGCCATAGCCGAGATCGGCGAGCGCCCGCCCGACGATCATCGCGTCGTCGACGTCATAGGCCCAGTTCGCATCGACATAGAGGGCTATATCGTCACCGGCGAGCCGGCGAATGAGCTTCGCGCGCGCCACCGCATCGCGCAGGGGATGGCCGAGCTTGACCTTGATCTCGCGGAAGCCGGCCTTGAGCGCCGCAGCCACCTCCGCCTCGACCGTCGCATCGTCGAGCCAGTTGATCGACGAGGCATAGGCCGCAACCTCCTTGCGACCCATGCCGCCGAGCAGACGGTGGATCGGCTGGCCAGCCTGTTTCCCCGCAATATCCCACAGCGCGATATCGACCGCCGCGATCGCCTCGACGACCTGCCCGCCGGGGCGGCCCGAAAGCGCGGCACGCATCGCCTTCCACAGCGCGCGCCGGTCGGCGCCATCGCGCCCGATCAGACGCGGCACCAGCGCATCCTCGATGAAGCGCGCATAGCCGGCCGCACCGCGCCGGCACAGCCCTTCGCCGAAGCCGACCGTGCCGTCCTCGGTCTCGACCTCGACCACGACCAGCTCGATCGCCGGGTAGTCGCCCTGCGAGGTCCGCTGGACCTTGGGCAGCGTCGCCCGCAGCGGATGGACATCAATTCTGGCGATGCGGCTGGCCGACATCAGGCATACCCCTCCCGAGGCGCGTCGTCGAGCGACGTCTACTTATCTGATAGGTTGAACAGTTGCCAAGGAACGCTGCATCTGTCAATGATCTCCACCGGAGGATATTGATGAGCGATCTCGCCCGTGCCGTGCTGGATGCAGACGACCCGTTCGCGGGCGGCGATGTCGTGCCGATGCGCCTTGGCGATGCCGTGATCCAGCGCATCACGCAGGCGATCCATGAGGGGCGGCTGAAGCCCGGCGATTCCCTGCCTTCGGAAGCGCGCATCGCGGCCGCCTTCGGCGTCAGCAAGCCGATCGCGCGCGAGGCCATCCGCCAGCTCGCAGCGATGGGCGTCGTCCATATCCAGCAGGGCAAGCCGACGCGGGTGCAGGCGCTGGACGCGGCGCCGCTCGACCGCTTCTACCGCTTCGCCGTGCGCGGACGCGCCAATGGCCTGACCGAGGCCGTGGAGCTGCGCCGCATCCTCGAGCCGCCGATCGCCGCCCACAGCGCCGAGCGCCGCTCGGCCGGGGATATCGAGAAACTCGACCTCATTCTCGCCCGGATGGAAGACGCGCTGGGCAACGTGCCCCGCTGGATCGAAGCCGATCTCGACTTCCATGAGGCCGTCGCGGCCTCCTCCGGCAATCGCCTGCTCGATTTCCAGATCCGGGGCCTCCGGCCCGTCATCCGCGAGGTCATGGAGATCTTCAATTCGCGCGAAGCCCGCGGCCCCGCGGACTGGCAGCAAACCTTCGCGCGCCATGTCCGCGTCGTCGCGGCGATCCGTGCGGGCGATGCCGTCGCGGCGGCTGGCGCCATGAACAAGCATTTCGAAGCGGCAGAAGCCGCCATCGCGGAACTCGCGAGCCACAGGGAGGATCAACATGAGCCAAGGGGCGACACTCGACCGTAGGCAATTCGGCGCCGGCATCCTCGGACTGAGCTTTGCCGGGCTGGGCCACGCCGCGCAGGCGCAGAACGGCCCGTTCAACGTCTTCACCCATCGCGTCATGCAGACGGTCGCGACCGGCGCGCAGGGCGGCGATATCACCAGGGACTGGGCGCAGAAGAACGGCGTCACCGTCCAGTGGACGACCTTCGACACCGGCCCCTTGCAGGAGCGCCTCTTCCGCGAGGCGAGCCTCGGCGAGACCTCGGTCGATGTCGGCTTCGTCGTCAATACGCAGGTCGTGCCGCGCGCCGCGAGCCTGTTCGAACCGCTCGACGATTACCTCAGGAAGGACCCGGTCGAGGACGTCCCGGACATCTTCCCCGGCCTGATGGAGGGCATGAAGGTCGGCGGAAAGCAGCTCGCCATCCCGTTCCGCCACGCCTCCTCCGGCCTGCACTACAATGAGGAGATCCTGGCCGAGAAGGGCTTCTCCAAGCCGCCCGCCACGATCGAGGAAATGATCGAGATTGCCCGGGCCTGCAGCTATCGCCGCGCCGACGGCACGCAGGTCGTCGGCTTGTGCACGCCGGGCGTGACCTACCCCAACGTGATCGATCTCGCCCGCGCCTGGGACGGCGAATTCATCACGCCGGATTTCAAATGTGTCGCCGACCAGCCGCCGATGCTGAACGCGATCAAGACGCTGCGCGAGCTCTTCCAGGCCAATGCCTTCCCGCGGAATTTCGCGACGCTCTCGCCCGAGGACGTCAATGTCTGGATGCAGCAGGGCCGCGCCGCGATGAGCCTCCAGAGCATGGGCCGCAACCGCATCTACAACGACCTGCAGAAGTCGAAATTCCCCGGCAAGATCAAGACGATCGCCGTGCCCGCCTCGAAGACGCTGGCCGGCAAGTACGACGCCGCGCCGGCCAAGGTCGAGTTCTGGGGCATGGTCATCCCGAAGAACGCCAGGCGCAAGGACCTCGCCTGGAGCTTCATCAAGGCGATGGCCTCGAAGGAGGCGACGCTAAAGGCAGCCCTCAACGGCAACGGCCCGGTTCGCGCCTCGACCTATGCCGACCAGGGCTTTGCGGGAACCGTGCCCTATGCCGCCGAGGAATTGAAGGTGCTGAAGGTCGCGCGCGTGCCGATGCCGGCCTTCGACGAGGCGGCGCGCGCCGGCGACCTGTTCAAGGAAGAGGCGGAAGCCGCCGTGCTCGGCATGAAGACGCCGGAGGAGGCGATGGCCTCGCTGGTCAAGCGCGTCCAGCCGCTTCTGCCGGCCTGAACGATCGAGAAAACGGGGCGCATAGACGCCCGAAAATAATCACCGGAGGACATTCGATGACATCCCGCATCTCGCGCCGCCGGTTCGGTGCGCTCGCCGGCGCCGCAGCCGCCTCGGCTCTTCTTCCGCGCAGCGCTTTTGCCCAAGCCAAGACGCTGACCGCGCTCGGCCACCGCGTCCATCAGAATGCCGCGACGACCGGCCCCGGCGGCGACGCGACTGAAGCCTTCCGCAAAGCCAGCGGGGCCGACGTGAACTGGGTCACCTTCGGCGACGTCAACGCCGTGCATGAGCGGCTGCTGCGCGAGGCTTCGCTGTCGGAGACCTCGATCGACGTCGCCTATCTCGTCAACGGCCGCGCCGTGCCACGCAATCTCCAGCTCTTCGAGCCGCTCGATGCGCTGATGAAGCAGGCGCCGATCGAGGCCTTCGACGATTTCGCGCCGGGCCTGCTCGCGCCGCTCAAGGTCGGCGATGCCCTGCACGGCATCCCCGTGCGCCACGCGACCAATGCCCTGATCTATAACGAGGCCCTGCTGGAAGAGCGTGGCGTCACCAAGCTGCCGACGACATTCGAGGAGTTGACGGAACTCGCCCGCAAGCTCACCTTCAAGCGCGAGGACGGCACGCAGGTCTACGGCCTCGCCTTCACGGCCGTCTTCGCCTCGAACTTCCTGACGCTCGCCCGCTGCCTCGGCGGCGATTACATGACGACCGATGGCAAGATCGTCGCGGCCGAGCCGCCGATGGTGAAGGCGCTCACCCTGCTCGCCGATTTCTACAAGGCCGGCGTGCTGCCGCGGAATTTCGCGACGGTGAACAACGAGGAGATCACCACCTGGATGCAGCAGGGCCGGGCGGCGATGACCATCAATCCCTTCGCACGGCTCGTCACCTACAACGATCCGTCCAAGGGCAAGTACGGCGGCAGGTTCAAGTCGCTGCTGCCGCCGATGGCGGCCGATCTCGTCGGCAAGGTCGCCTTCGCGCCGACGACCGAATTCTGGGCGCTGATGATCCCGAAGAACGCCAAGCAGAAGCCGCTGAGCTGGGAATTCATCCGCACGCTCTCCTCCAAGGCCGGCACCACCGCCATGGCGCTGAACGGCAACGGCCCGGTCCGCATCTCGACCTATGCCGACGAGAAGCTGAAGGCAGCGATGCCTTATGCCGCCGACGAGGCCGCCGCGCTCAAGGCCTCGCGCATCCATCTGCCGGCCTTCGACGAGCAGGCCCGCGCGCATGACATCTTCATCGAGGAAACCCAGGCCGCCGTGCTCGGCCGCAAGCCGCCGCAGCAGGCGATGGACGATGCGACGGCCCGCGTGAAGCCGCTGCTCGGCTGATGGCTGGAGCGCTTACGGGCCGCGTCGCCCTCGTCACCGGCGCGGCGCGCGGCATCGGCCTGGCGATCGCGACGCGCCTCGCCGAGGCTGGAGCGCATGCGATCATCCATGACCGGGACGCCTTAGCGGCCGATACGGCGGTGACCGATCTGCTCACCCGAGGCCTCGCGGCCACGGCCCTGATCGCCGATCTCGCCGAGGCCACGGCTCCCGCTGCGATGGCGGCGGAGCTGAAGGCGAAGGGAAGCGAGCCCGATATCCTTGGGCTCTGCGCCTCCGTCGAAATGCTGGAGACCTGGGATGCGATCTCCGAGGCCGCGATGACCGCGCAGACCCAGATCAACCTGCATGCGACCGCGCGGCTGCTGCAATCCTTCCTGCCGGGCATGCTGGCGCGCGGCTTCGGCCGGGTGATCGCGATCGGCAGCGTGCAGGAGGCGCGGCCCAACCCAACCCACTTCTACTACGCTGCGACCAAGGTGGCGCAGACCAACATGATCTTGAACCTCGCCCGCACCACGCAGGTGCCGGGCGTCACCTTCAACATCGTCAAGCCCGGCGCGATCCTGACCGACCGCAACCGCGCCGTCCTTGCCCAGCCCGGGCGGGAGGAGCAGGTGCTCGCCCGCATTCCGCTGGGCCGGATCGGCAGCCCCCAGGATTGCGCGGGCATCGCCCTGCTGCTCTGCTCGCCAGAGGGCAGCTATATCAATGGCGCCGAGATCGCCGTGGACGGCGGCTTGCGTCTCTGACCCGCCTCAGGGCCCGACGAGCTGCCCGCCATCGACGACGATGCTCTGGCCGGTGACCCAGCTCGCCCGCTCCGAGGCGAGGAAGAGCACGACCTCGGCGATCTCCTCCGGCTTGCCCATCCGCCCGAAGGGGATCGTTGCCAGCGTCGCGTTGTAGAGCTCGGGATTAGAGGTCTTGCGGTTCTCCCAGGAGCCGCCGGGAAACTCGATCGAGCCCGGCGCGACGCAGTTCACGCGGATGCCCTTGCGCGCCAACATCTTCGCCTGGCTGCCCGTGTAGTGCATCACCGCCGCCTTGATCGCGCCATAGGGCGCCGAGCGCGCCGAGGCGCGCAGGGCCGAGATCGACGAGATGTTCACGATCGACGAGCCCGGCTGGAGATGCGGGATCGCCGCATGGCTGCCGCGGACCACCGCCATCATGTCGACGCTGAGCGAGGCGGCCCAGCCGTCCTCGTCATCGGTCTGGCCGAACCCCGAGGCATTGTTGACGAGGATATCGAGCCCGCCCAGCGCCTTCACCGCCTGAGGCACATAGGTCTCGATCTGGCCAGCATCGGCGAGATCGACGGTTCCCGCATGGGCTGTGACGCCGAGCGCCTCGATCTCCCGGCGCGTCGCTTCGAGGGTTCCAGCGCTCCGAGCGCAGATCGAGACGGCCGCCCCGCCCGCCGCGAAGCCCAGCGCGATCGAGCGGCCGATGCCGCGGCTGCCGCCCATCACGATCACGCGCTTGCCGGTGAATTCCTTGGCCATGCGGGCCTCTCCCTTCCGATTGGTTCCCGGTCCTTATTGCCGGCGGGAAGGGGCGCGCTTCAAGGCAGGCGGCACGCATGCCGCCCCTGCAAATCCGGGAGGAACCAATGGTCTAGCGATCGCGTGCGACGCGGAATCCGTTGGTGTAGAAGCGCACGTCGGCCTCGTATTTGAAGCGCGCGGCCGAGCGCAGATAGCGCGGATCATTGTTGAACGAGCCCCCGCGCAGCACGCGCTCGCGGCAATTCGCGACCGTATAGGCGCTGCCGTCGCGCGGCGCGCTGCGATAGCTCTCGCTCCAGCAATCGGCGACCCATTCGGCGGCGTTGCCGGCCATGTCGTAGAGGCCGAAGGCATTGGCTGGGAACTGCCCGACCGGCACGGTGTTGCCGCGCTTCTGCTCGTTGCAACCTACGCAATTGGCGCGCTCCTTCTCCGGAGCCTGCCCCCAGGGATAGGTCGTCGTCGTGCCGGCGCGCGCCGCATATTCCCATTCGCTCTCGCTCGGCAGGCGGTAGGCCTTGCCTGTCCGGGCCGAGAGCCAGGCGAGATAGGCATTCGCATCGTTCCAGTGGATATCGGTGACCGGCCGCTTGCCGCGCCCGAGCCCGCGATCATCCGGGCGGTAATTGCAGCCGCCCTGGTCGATGCAGAGATCCCATTCCTCGAAGGTCACCTCGCGCGCGCCGAGATAGAAGCCGCGGATCGTCACCGGATGCACCGGCTTCTCGAACTCGTAGAGATCGTTCGAGCCCATCTGGAAACTGCCGGCGGGGATCGCGACCAGTTCCGGGCAGCCCGCACAATCGCGCTGCGGCGCGCCGGTGGCCGGCTGGGGCGAGGCCGGCGGCGTGGCGACAGCAACGGCGGTGGAAGCAGGCGCGGCCGGGCTCGCGCGATATTCCTGCTCGCGCGTGCGGGCGAGCGGGGCGAAGCGTCCGTTCGGATAGGCATCGAGATAGGCGCGGTATTCCGCGGCGCTGCGGCTGTTGCGGATCGATTCCCAGAAGGCGAGGTCATAGGCCGCATCCTGCGTCGCGCCCGGCGTCTGGGGCGGCGGGATGACGGCGCGGTTGCCGAGCGCCACGGCGACCGGCTGGAAGATCGGCGTGACCAGCAGCCCCTTGGGCGGCTCGGCCGAGAGCCAGACCTGCTGGCTGCGCCGCGTCTCGCGCGAAACCGTGTCCCGCACCTGCTTGACCGCCTGCGCCATCTCCAGCCCCGGTGTCCTGATCGCCTTCAGCCACGCCTCGACGGCGCGATCCGGACCGCCCGGCAGCGGCTTGCCCGGCGCCGTCGGGAACAGCACCGCGATGCCGTCCATCGGTTCGAGCGGGAGCAGCCCCTTGGCGTTGCCCTGCCAGGGATTGTCGCGGCCGGCATCGAGGAAGACCAGCGCGCTCGCCGGCCGGGCGACGATCAAGGGATCGATGATCTCGTCGAGATCGACCGCAGCCTCGGCACCGTTCTGCACTGGCAGCAGGAAGTTGCGGTTCCGCTGCTGCATCGCATGGCCGCTATAGAACACCACGACCTGCGCGCCGCGCCTGAGCTTGCCCGCGAAGCCGGCGATCGCCTGCCGCAACGCGTTGCGATCGGCATTCTCCACGGAAACGACATCGAAGCCGCCGACACTCAAAGCTTGCGCCACGGAGCGCCCCTGCTGCGCGGCGCCAACGATCGGTGCTTCCGGATAGGCCTCGTTGGCGATGACGAGAGCGACGCGCGCGGCCTCCCCCGGCTGCTGGGCAAGGCCGGGCGCGGCCAGCGGCAGCAGGAGGAGAGCGACCAGGACGCGCAACCAGACCATCGCCCGACGGTATCCTTTCCCTCTAGCGGACATTGATCGTGATCTTCTGCGACATCACGGGCGGATTATGCGGCGTATGAGTGTAGTCGCCGAGCAGCAGTTGCAGCGTGTGCCGGCCCTTGGGCAGAGTCACCACCACCTCGGTCTGGCCGTTGCCGAGATGGATGTTGTTGTAGTCGGACGGGATCGGCTGGTCCGGCGGGCCGGGATCGGTGTCGATCAGCAGGTGGTGATGCCCGGTCCGCGCATGATTGACGCCGGCCGGCGCAACGCCCATGCCGCGCAGGCCGATCCGCACGGTGAAGCGCTCCGGCACGCTCAGGCCATCGATCGGGTAATGGAAATAGACCTGCGCGCCCGGCGGCGCGGTTTGGCGCGCTGGCGTCTGCGCGACGGCTTCCGCGGGGAGGCCCTGCCACGCCACCAGCGCTAAAAGGCCGGCGGCTGCGATGCGGGTTCGCGACATCACCGGCGCCTCCTCGCGTTCGGCCCGCCCGGCGCCACGATCACCGTGATGCGCTCCGAGATCACCGGCGGATCGTGCGGCAGATGGTTTTCGTCGGCGAGCAGGAGCTGCAGCGTGTGCCGCCCGTTCGGCAGGGTCACCCGGTATTCGGTCTGGCCGCCGCCGAGATGGATATGGTTGAGATCGGCCGGAATCGGTGCATCGAAAGGCGGCGGCGCGGTATCGACCAGCAGATGATGATGGCCGGTATTCGGCTTGGCGACGCCGGCCGGCGCCACGCCCATGTTGCGCAGGCCGAAGCGGATCGTCGAGGTCGGGTAGATCCGGTCGCCATCCCGCGGATAGACGAAATAGACGGCGGCATCGTTGGGCGAGGGCGTGCGGGCAGTGCCGGCGCCATGGGCATGCAGCGCCGGCTGCGCGGCAGCGACGGGCTGCCCGTCGCCGACGACGCGGACCCGGATGCGCTGCGAGACCACCGGCGGATCATGCGGCACATGCTCGTGATCGCCCATCAGCAATTGCAAGGTGTGTTCGCCCGGCGGCAGCGAGATTTCGGCCTCGGTCTGTCCGCGCCCAAAATGCAGATGGTTGAAGTCGCTGGGAATCTCGCGGTCGAGCGCCGGCAGTTCTGTGTCGACGAGGAGATGGTGGTGGCCGCCATTCGGACTGCTGGTTCCGGCCGGCGTCACTGTGATGCCTTCTGCCCCGAAACGGACCCTGGCATGGCTCGGGATCGTCGCGCCGTCCTGCAAGTCGATGAAGAAGACGCGCGCGCCCGGCGCGGCGACCGAGCGTGGCTTCTCGGCCGGCGTTGCCGGAACCTCGACCGTGATGCGCTCGGACATGATGGGCGGGTCATGCGGCACATGGTTGTGGTCGGCGAAGAGCAGTTGCAGCGTATGCTTGCCCGGCGTCAGCGCGATCTCGGCCTCGGTCTGCCCGCCGCCGAAATGGATATGGTTGAAATCGCTCGGGATCGGCTGGTCGAGCGGCGGCAATTCGGTGTCGATCAACAGATGGTGATGTCCGCCATTGCGCGCCGCCTGCCCGGCCGGGACGACCTCCATGCCGGTGATCGCGAAGCGCACCGTGAGCTTGGCGGGAACCTGCGCCTTGTCGGCGAGACCGATGAAGGAAAGACGCGCGGAGGCAGGGGCCGGGCTGCGCTGCCGGGCGCGCTCCTGCGCCGACGTTCCGGCCAGCGGCATCACCAAGGCCAGACCCAACACGAGAAGCGCCGGCGCAATGCGTAGCATCAGCGTCTTCCTTCCGCGAGAAGATGGACGGAAGGCTATCAGCAGCCATGAGAGCCTTCAAGCAAAACGCCGTCCCGTTTCGATAAAGGACTATGCTTTGTTCTGGAGATGGAGGGGGTCATGCATTAGCATGACGTAGAGGCGGCCGGCTGCCTCCAGGATGCGCCCATGACCCTCGTCGCCCGGCTCTGCGGCTTGATCCTCCTGCTGCTCTCCGGCCTCGCCCTGGCCGAGACGCCGCCTGAGCGCCGCGTCGCGCTGGTCATCGGCAATTCCAGCTATCGCAACGCCCCCGTCCTGCCGAACACCGTGAACGACGCGCGCGACATGGTGGTCGCGCTGCGCAAGGTCGGTTTCGAGGTGGTCGACGGTATCGATCTCGACAAGCGCGGCATGGATGCGGCGCTGACGCGCTTTGCCCGGCTGGCCCAGGATGCCGATGCCGCGATGTTCTATTTCGCCGGCCACGGCTTCCAGTTCAACGGCGAGAACTATCTCGTTCCGGTCGAGGCGAAGATCGAGGACGAGGTGGGCGTCCAGTACGAGACGACCCGGCTCAACGACGTCGTCACCGCCCTGAACTATGCCAAGGGCGTGAAGATCATGGTGCTCGACGCCTGCCGCAACAACCCCTTCGTCGGGTTGCTCGCCAAGCGGCAGGCGACGCGCGGCTTCTCGGTCGCGTCCGGTCTCGCTCCCGTCCAGCGCGCGCAAGGCATGGTCATCGCCTATGCGACGCAGGCGAACGATGTCGCCGCCGACGGCGCTGGCCGCAACAGCCCCTTCACCGCCGCGCTGGTGCGCGAGATCGACCAGCCCGGCCTGGAAGTCGCGGCGCTGTTCCGCCGCGTGCAGAAGAGCGTCTACGATTCCACCGCCGGCCGGCAGACACCGGAACTGTCGCTCTCACTGCTCGGCGATTTCTACCTCAATCGCGAGGAGACGGATGCCGATGTCTGGCGCCGCATCCGCGCCAGCGACGATCCCACCGCCCTGCAGGCCTTCATCCAGCGCTATCCGCAAAGCTTCTTCGCCATCGATGCGCGCACGCGGCTCGATCTGCTCGAACGCCGCTCCTCGGTCTCGACCGAGCGCGACAAGCTCGTGCGCGAATTCGCCGAGCGCGAGCGCGCCCTGCTCCAGCGTTTGGAAAAGGCGGAACAGGGCCGGCGGCAGGCTGCCGACGACCTTGCCCGTAAGGATATCGGCGATGCGGTCGGCGTCCCGCCGCCCTTGCCGGCTCCGGGCTCCGCGCCTGTCGCGGTCGCCCCTGCCCCGCCCCCGCCGCGTGCGCAGGACAAGGCCGAGCGCGCGCGCCTCGCCGACGAGCTTGCCCGCCGCGAATCCGAGCTCGCGGCGATCGAAACGGAAAAGCAGCGCCTTGCCGAGGAACGCCGGACTGTCGAGCAGGCCATGGCCGCACGGCTCGGCGCACCCGGGGCGATGCCGCAGAACCGCTCGACTCAACCCGTCGCCATGCCGGGCGTGCCCGCGCGCCCAGCGGAGGCCGCGCCGAGAGGGCGGGCCTCCGGCGAGTGTGCCGAACTCCTGATGCGTGCTCAGCTCGGCGATCTCACGCCCGCGGCGCGCGAACAATTGCGGCAATGCCGCTGATGCAAGGTGGCCGAGGCGAAGCGCCCGGCCCGAACTGGAGAGGTGAGGCATGACGAGCCTGGTCCGCTTCAAGACCGCCATGGTCGGACTGGCCCTGCTGGCGGGCACGCCCGCGGCTATCGCCCAGACACCGCCGCCGCCGACGCCGGTACCCTTCGCGGATGCGCTCCGCAAGGCCGCGGACGATCTGTTCGCCAAGGCGACCGTCTCCGGCGACAAGGTCAATCTCGTCATCGACCCGCTGATCGACGCAGCCTCCGGCGCGCAATCGGCCGCGACGCGCTCGATGCAGGCGACGCTGATGGAGATGGTCAAGGCGAACTATCCGCGCTTCACCGTCCTGCCCTTCGACAGCGAGGCCCTCGCCAGCAAGCCGGTGGTGCTGGTCGGCACCTTCACCGCCGTGAACAACCAGGGCGTCGCCGATGGGCCGCGCGATGCCTACCGGATCTGCCTGACGCTGGCCGATCTCAAATCCAACAGCGTTGTCTCCAAGGGCGTATCCCGCGCCCGTATCGAGGGCGTCGATACCACGCCGACGCTCTACTATCGGGACTCCCCGCTCTGGGCCAAGGATCAGGCCACGGACGCCTATATCAAGACCTGCCAGGGCACCAAGCTGGGCGACCCGATCGACGCCGGCTATGTCCAGACGCTGACCGCCAACGCGCTGATCAATGACGGCATTCTCGCCTACGAGACCCAGCATTTCCGCGAGGCGCTGGCCTTCTACCGGACGGCGCGCAAATTGCCCGGCGGCGAGCAGCACCGCGTCCGGATCGGCACCTATCTCGCCGCCAGCAAGCTCGCCCGGCGCGAGGACATGGTCGACGCCTTCGGCGACCTGATCGATTACGGCCTCGCCTCCGACCGCCTGATGGTCAAGCTGCTGTTCAAGCCCGGCACGACGCAATTCGTCGACGATCGCCAGATCACCGATCCCTATCCGATGTGGCTGAGCCAGATCGCGACCCGCTCCCGCCAGAAGGGCGCCTGCCTGGAGATCGTCGGCCACACCTCGCATACCGGCTTGCCGCAGGTGAACGAACGGCTCTCCACCTTGCGGGCGCAATTCGTCATGGATCTCCTGCTGACCGGCGCGCCCGACAATCGCGGCCGGATGATCGCGACCGGCCGCGGCTACAAGGAGAACCTCGTCGGAACCGGCAAGGACGATGCCAGCGACGCGCTCGACCGCCGCGTCGAGTTCAAGGTGATCGGCTGCTGACGATCACGCCTTGCGGCAGACTGTTGCGATAGCCCCGCGAAAAGCGGAAGCTGCGCGCCTTCGCCAGCTTTCCTGCGATCGACAAGGCTATCGACACCGTGCTGACCGGCTCCCCCTCGCGCCCCTCAGATGTCTTTCCAAAGATTGGAGCGAAGCGCTTCGACACGCTCGTCACCGAAACCCCTCGGACGGCATGACGATGACCGAAGAAGCCCAACGGATCGGCGCGATCATCGGTGCGCCACCCGAAGCGGTCCGCCAGGCGCTCTCGCGCCATGGCGTGCTGCGGGCCGGCATCAACCTGTCGAACTTCCTGCTGGTTTCCAGTCGCACGGCCGATGGCGGCCCGGCCGGGGTCTCGCCGGACATGGCCGCGATCCTGGCCGAATGCCTTGGCCTGCCGCTCGCCTATGTCCCCTATGAATCGCCCGGCCCGCTCGCCGATGCGGCGGAGCGCGACGAATGGGATGTCGCTCTCGTCGGGGCCGAGCCGCAGCGCGCCGCCGTGATCGATTTCACGCCTGCCTATACTGAGATCGAAGCGACTTATCTCGTGCCGCAGGGCTCGGATCTGCGGTCGGTAGGAGAGGTCGACCGGAAGGGGCGGCGCATCGCGGTCGCGGCCCGCACGGCCTATGGACTTTGGCTCGAGCGGAATATCCAGGCGGCCGAGCTTGTGAGCGGCGAGGGCTTCGATGGTGCCTACCGGCATTTCGTCGACCGGAAGCTCGATGCGCTCGCCGGCTTGCGGCCGAAGCTGATCGAGGACGAAAAGACGCTGCCGGGCTCGCGGATGCTGCCCGGCCGCTTCATGGCCGTCCAGCAGGCGCTGGGTACGCCCAAGACATCCGGCATCGCCCTCGATTACCTCACGCGCTTCGTCGCGGCGGCGATCGAAACCGGGACCGTCGCGCGGCTGATCGCCAAGCATGGCGTGACCGGCCTCTCCGTCGCCGCGATGCCTTCCGCCCGCTGAACGAGGCCCAAAAGACTTCTCGACGGTTTTCGCTGCAATCCGAATGGATGAGGTCTGACGGGCAGTTATCGTCGCCGCCCCGCAGGTCTTTGATTGATCAAGTGCCGCGCCGCCCGTATTCCTCTTGTCGACAAGAGGATTCCCATGAAAGCCCCCAAGACCAAGCCGGCCGCCGTTCCAGAGCGCAAGCGCGGCTCGGGTGTCAAATTCGTCTACGACCTGCTGCGCGACGAAATCCTCGATCTCGTCCTGGCGCCCGGCAGCCCGATCGACGAGGTCCAGCTCGCCGAACGCTTCAGCATGTCGCGCACCCCGATCCGCGAGGCGCTGGTCCGCCTGGCCGGTGAAGGCTTGATCGATACGCTGCCGAACCGCTCGACGATGGTGGCCAATCTCGACTTCCTCAACATGTCGCCCTTCTTCGACGCGCTGACGCTGATGTACCGGGTGACGACGCAGCTCGCCGCCCAGAATCGCCGCCCGGCGGATCTGGAGGCGATCCATGCCCGGCAGGCCGAGTTCGCCGCCGCGGTGAAGGCGCAGGATGCCCTGGCGATGATCGCGACCAACGCCGCCTTCCATGCCGCCATCGCCGACGCGGGTCGCAATCCCTATTTCAACAGCCTGTTCAGCCGCCTCCTCGACGAGGGCCGGCGCTTCCTTCGGCTCTACTACCAGTCCTATGACGACCGTTTGCCGCAGCAATTCGTCGACGAGCACGAGGCGATGATCGCCGCGATCGTGGCGCGCGACACTGCCCTGGCCGACCGCCTCAGTAAGGCGCATGCCGAGCAGATCGTCCAGCAGATTCAAAAGCTTATGATCGGGGATGAGCGACTCGACGTCACACTCTGAGTATCTTGTGTAATTCTTGTCGACAAAGAATATGCAAAACGCTATAAGCAGCTCGGGAGGGGCGCGCCGCCAGAGCGCGTGCCGATCGGATCCGGCTCTAGCGGCGGGGTCTCCGCAAGAACGACATCCAGAAGGAGAGCGAGATGAAGGCCAAGATTTTCTCCGGCGTGATCCCCGCGCTGATGACCCCGTGCAAAGCCGACCGGACCCCTGATTTCGACGCGCTGGTCCGCAAGGGCAAGGAGCTGATCGCCGCCGGCATGTCCGCCGTGGTCTATTGCGGCTCGATGGGCGACTGGCCCCTCCTGACCGATGCCCAGCGCATGGAAGGCGTCGAGCGTCTGGTGAAGGCCGGCATCCCGGTCATCGTCGGCACCGGTGCGGTCAACACCGCCTCCGCCGTGGCACATGCCGCCCATGCCCAGAAGGTCGGCGCCCAGGGCCTGATGGTGATCCCGCGCGTCCTCTCGCGCGGCTCGGTCATCGCCGCCCAGAAGGCTCATTTCAAGGCGATCCTGACCGCCGCGCCGGACCTGCCGGCGGTGATCTACAACAGCCCCTATTACGGCTTCGCCACCCGCGCCGACCTGTTCTTCGCGCTACGCGCCGAGCACCCGAACCTCGTCGGCTTCAAGGAGTTCGGCGGCGCGGCCGACCTGCGCTATGCGGCCGAGAGCATCACCAGCCGCGACGACGGCGTCTCGCTGATGATCGGCGTCGATACCGCCGTCGTGCATGGCTACGTCAATTGCGGCGCGACGGGCGCGATCACCGGCATCGGCAACGTCCTGCCGAAGGAAGTGCTGCATCTCTGCCAGCTCTCGGTGGCCGCCGCCGCCGGCGATGCCACCGCCCGCCGCCAGGCGCAGGAGCTCGAGCAGGCGCTCGCGGTGCTCTCCTCCTTCGACGAAGGCCCGGACCTCGTCCTGTTCTTCAAGCACATGATGATGCTGAAGGGCGACAAGGAATACACGCTGCATTTCAACGAGACCGATGCGCTGAGCGACAGCCAGCGCGGCTATTGCGAAGCCCAGCTCAAGCTGTTCGACGCCTGGTATGCCGACTGGTCGAAGGCGAATGTCGCCCGGAAGCAGGCGGCCTGATCATAGGCCCCCGCGCGGCGGAGCCTCTTCCGCCGCGCGCCGAAAGGCTCCATGCCGGGCTGCCCCGGACCGCCTCCCGGTCCGGGGCGAGACCAAGCCTGCATTCGAGAAGCGCAACCGCAGATGGCCAATCCCGATGTCATCGTCATAGGCGCCGGCGTGGTCGGCCTCTCCGCCGCGATCGCGGCGCAGGGGCGGGGCCTCTCGGTCACCGTGCTGGACAAGACGGGGCCGGCCGCGGGCGCCTCGGCCGGCAATGCCGGCGCCTTTGCCTTCACCGATATCCTGCCGCTGGCCTCGCCCGGAATCCTGCGTAAGACGCCGAAATGGCTGCTCGATCCGCTCGGGCCGCTTTCGGTGCCGCCCGCCTATGCGCTCAAGATCGCGCCCTGGATGTTCCGCTTCTGGCGGGCTTGCTCGCCGGCGCGCGTCGACCATTCCACGGCGGCGCAGACCGCGCTGATGGACCTGTCCAAGGCGGAGCTGGAACCTTTCCTGCAGGAAACCGGCACCGTCGCCATGCTGCGCAAGGACGGCAACCTCCAGGTCTATGAGGGCAAGGCCGAGCTCGACGCCTCCCTGCCCGGCTGGCAGGCCCGCGCGGACCACGGCATCGCCTTCCAGCACCTCGACGCCGCCGCCATGGCCGCGATCCAGCCCGGCCTCGCGCCGCGCTTCACCCACGGCACCTTCACCCCCGGCTGGTATTCGATCGCCGACCCGCAAGGCTACACGATCGCGCTCGCCGACCATTTCCGCACCCGCGGCGGCACGATCGAACGGCTGGAGGTCGAAAGCCTCGCGCCTGTCGACGGCGGCGTCACGATCCATGCCCGTGGCGGCCAGACGCGACAGGCCGCACGGGTCGTGTTGGCCGCCGGAGCCTTCTCCCATCGCATCGCCAGCAGCCTCAGCGAGCGCATCCCGCTCGAGACCGAGCGTGGCTACAACACCACGCTGCCGCCGGATGCCTTTGATCTGCGCACCCAGATCACCTTCGGCGGCCACGGCTTCGTCGTCAGCCGCCTGTCGATCGGCATCCGCGTCGGTGGCGCCGTCGAGCTCGGTGGGCTCGACCTGCCCCCGAATTTCCGCCGCTCGGAGGCGATGCTGGCCAAGGCCCGCGCCTTCCTGCCCGGGCTCAAGCCCGATGACGGCGTGCAATGGATGGGCTTTCGCCCCTCGCTGCCGGACAGCCTGCCGGCGATCGGCCGGGCGCGAGCCACCCCGCGCGTGGTCTACGCTTTCGGCCACGGCCATCTCGGCCTGACGCAATCGGCCGGCACCGCCCGGCTGGTCGCGGATCTCTTGACGGATCGGCCGCCCGCTATCGACATCGCTTCCTTCTCACCGCAGCGCTTCTGAGAGTCGGACCATGGCCAGCCACACCTTCTCCTGCATCGACGGCCACACCTGCGGCAATCCGGTCCGCCTCGTCTCCGGCGGCGGCCCGCGGCTGGAAGGCGCCAACATGCTGGAGAAGCGCGCCCACTTCCTGCGCGAGTTCGACTGGATCCGCACCGGCCTGATGTTCGAGCCGCGCGGCCACGACATGATGTCGGGCTCGATCCTCTACCCGCCGACCCGCCCCGATTGCGACGTCGCCGTGCTGTTCATCGAGACCTCCGGCTGCCTGCCGATGTGCGGCCACGGCACCATCGGCACGATCACCATGGGCATCGAGAACGGGCTGATCACCCCGCGCGAGCCGGGCAAGCTCTCGATCGAGGCGCCCGCCGGCAAGGTCGATATCAGCTATCGCCAGGAGGGCCGCTTCGTCGAGGAGGTCCGCCTGACCAATGTGCCGGGCTTCCTCCATGCCGAGGGCCTGACGGCCGAAGTCGAAGGCCTCGGCGAGATCGTCGTCGACGTCGCCTACGGCGGCAATTTCTACGCCATCGTCGAGCCGCAGAAGAACTTCCGCGACATGGCCGACCATACCGCCGGCGAATTGATCGGCTGGTCGCCGAAGCTGCGCGCCGCGCTCAACGCCAAATACGAATTCGTCCATCCCGAACACCCGGAGATCAAGGGCCTCAGCCACATCCAGTGGACCGGCCAAGCGACGAAGCCGGAAGCCCATGCCCGCAACGCCGTGTTCTACGGTGACAAGGCGATCGACCGCTCGCCCTGCGGCACCGGCACCTCCGCCCGGATGGCGCAGCTCGCCGCCAAGGGGAAGCTCGCGGTCGGCGACGAGTTCGTGCATGAATCGATCATCGGCTCGCTGTTCAAGGGCCGCGTCGAGGCCGCGACGACCGTGGCCAACCGCCCGGCGATCATCCCCTCCATCGCCGGCTGGGCCCGGATGACCGGCTACAACACCATCTTCATCGACGACCGCGACCCCTTCGCCCATGGCTTCGTCGTGACCTGAGACCACGGGCGGCTCTGCTCAATCCACGGGCGGCTCGTCAGCCCCTCGGCGGATCAGGAAGATCGCGGCGCCCGCACTCATCAGCGCGAGGCAGAACCAGGTCAGCGCATAGATCAGATGCGTGTTGCGGAAGCCGACCTGGGTCATCTCGCCCAGCGGCAACGGACCGGGCTCGGATGCCGCATCGGCATCGACGAAATAGGGCGCGACCTCGCCCAGCCCGCGCACTGATGCGATGGCTGCGACATCGCGCGAGTACCAGCGCCCCGCGGCCGGATCGTTTCTACGCAGGAACCCGCCACCGGGCTCGCTCAGGCGCAACAGGCCGACCACCTGCGTTTGCCCTGAACCGGTTGCGTGACGCTCTTCAACTCCGCGCTGGGCCTCCGGCACGAAGCCGCGATTGACCAGAACGGTGAAGCCGGCATCGCTGCGGAACGGCGCCAGCACCCAGAAACCGGGCCCGCGCTCGGTCACCGCCATGGTCAGCGTTTCCGCTATATCGAGATAGCGGCCCTGCAGGACGACGCGACGGTATTCGTCGGTGGCCGCGCCGATGCCGCTCCACGCATTTGGTTCCGGCGCCGCAACGGGGGGAGCATGAATCCGCGCTTCGACGCGGGCGATCAGGTCGAGCTTCCAGCTCCGGCGTTCGACCTGCCAGATGCCGAGCCCGGCGAAAATCAGCGTGCAGAGACCGAGCGCAACGACGAAGGCGAGCCGGGCCAACGGCGGACGGCGCCTCACTTCTGTTTCCAGCGGCGTCATCATCGCGCTCCCGGAAACTGCTGGGCTGCTCGCTGTGGGGAGGCGAATGGCGGTGCTTTCGAGACCGGAGCGGAGCGTACATCCGTACGTGAGCACCGGAAGCGCAGAAAGCGCCGTCAGTCGGCCGCCACAATAGAGCAGACAAGCGGTCTCCTACATGCGGTGCATGTCCGGCATCATGTTCGTGTTGAGGTGGTACATCACCCAGAGCGAGCCGGAGAGCACGATCACCACGATCACGATGGTGAAGATCAGGCCCATCATGTTCCAGCCGCCTTCCGAGCGGCCGTTCATGTGCAGGAAATAGACCATGTGGACGACGATCTGCACGGCGGCAAAGCCCATGATCACGATCGCCGTCAGCGTCGCATTCCCAAGCACGTCGTTCATGACGAGCCAGAACGGGATCGCGGTCAGGACGACCGAGAGCAGGAAGCCGGTGACATAGCCGCGCAGGCTGCCATGCGGGGCATGGTCGTCGCCATGGGCGTCATGGGCGCCATGCGGTTCGGCGTGGCTTTGGGGACCGCTCATTTCAGCACGCCCATCAGGTAGACGAAGGTGAAGACGCCGATCCAGACGACGTCGAGGAAGTGCCAGAACATCGAGAGGCACAGCAGGCGGCGGCGGTTGGCCTCGATCAGGCCGCGCTTCGATACCTGCACCATCAGCACGGTCAGCCAGATCAGGCCGAAGGTGACGTGCAGGCCGTGCGTGCCCACCAGCGTGAAGAAGGAGGACAGGAAGGCGCTGCGCATCGGCGTCGCGCCCTCATGGATGAGATGCGCGAATTCGTAGAGCTCGATCCCGAGGAAGGCGAGGCCGAAGAGCCCGGTGACGACGAGCCAGCCCTGCATCACCGCCTGCCGGCCCTTGTCCATGGCCAACATGGCGAAGCCATAGGTGATCGAGGAGAACAGCAGCATGGCGGTGTTGACCGCGACCAGCTTGAGGTCGAACAGGTCGGCCCCCGACGGGCCGGCGGCGTAGTTGCGCCCGAGCACGCCATAGGTCGCGAAGAGGACTGCGAAGACCAGGCAGTCGCTCATCAGGTAGAGCCAGAAGCCGAGCATGGTCGAGCCGCCGGAATGGGCGTGCTCGTCCTCGGTCACGTAGAAGGCCGGGACGCCCGGGACTTGAGCCTGTGCTTTCGCCTTGGCCATCATCGCCCCTCAGGCCCTGCCGAGCAGTTGGCTGCGCGAATCCTCTTCGCGCAGGACTGCCTCCGCCGGGATATGGAAGTCCCGGTCGTAGTTGAAGCTATGGATGATCACGGTCGCGATCACCGCGACGAAGCTCAGGGCCGCCAGCCACCAGATGTACCAGATCAGGGCGAAGCCGCCGACCGTGGCAAGCGCTGCGATGATCACGCCGGCGCCGGTGTTCCGTGGCATGTGGATCGGCTTGAAGCCGCCGAGCGGTCGCCGGTAGCCACGCTTTTTCATGTCGGCCCAGGCATCGAGATCATGCACGATCGGCGTGAACGCGAAATTATAGGCCGGCGGCGGCGAGGAGGTCGACCATTCCAGCGTGCGCCCGTCCCACGGGTCGCCGGTCGTGTCGCGCAACTGCTCCCGCCTGATGATGCTGACGCCGATCTGGATGATGAAGCAGAGGATGCCGAGCGCGATCAGCACCGCCCCCATCGCCGCGATCACGAACCAGATCTGCAGCGAGGGATCCTCGAAGCGGCTGAGACGCCGCGTCACGCCCATCAGGCCGAGCACGTAGAGCGGCATGAAGGCGACGTAGAAGCCGATCACCCAGAACCAGAAGGAGAGCAGGCCCCAAAACCGGTCGAGCTTGAAGCCGAAGGCCTTGGGGAACCAGTAGGCGATGCCGGCGAAGACGCCGAAGACCACGCCGCCGATGATGACGTTGTGGAAATGGGCGATCAGGAACAGGCTGTTATGCAGCACGAAATCGGCGGGCGGCACAGCGAGCATCACGCCGGTCATGCCGCCGATGACGAAGGTCAGCATGAACGCCAGCAGCCACATCATCGGCAGTTCGAAGCGGATGCGGCCGCGATACATCGTGAACAGCCAGTTGAAGATCTTCGCACCCGTCGGGATCGAGATGATCATCGTCGTGATGCCGAAGAACGAATTCACGCTGGCGCCCGAGCCCATCGTGAAGAAATGGTGCAGCCAGACGAGATAGGACAGGATGGTGATGACCACCGTCGCATAGACCATCGAGGCATAGCCGAAGAGGCGCTTGCCGCAGAAGGTCGAGGCCACCTCGGAATAGACGCCGAAGATCGGCAGGATCAGGATGTAGACCTCCGGGTGCCCCCAGATCCAGATCAGGTTCACGTACATCATCGGGTTGCCGCCGAGATCGTTCGTGAAGAAATTCGTCCCGACATAACGGTCGAGCGTCAGCAGCGCGAGCGTCGCCGCCAGGATCGGGAAGGTCGCGACGATCAGCACGTTGGTGCAGAGCGAGGTCCAGGTGAAGACCGGCATCCGCATCATCTCCATGCCGGGCGCCCGCATCTTCACGATGGTCGCGATCAGGTTGACGCCGGACAGCGTCGTGCCCACGCCTGCGATCTGCAACGCCCATAGGTAGTAGTCCATGCCCACCCCGGGCGAGTAGGCGGCCCCCGAGAGCGGCGGATAGGCGAGCCAGCCGACCTTGGCGAATTCGCCGACGAACAGCGACATCATCACCAGGACGGCGCCGCTCACCGTCATCCAGAACGAGAAATTGTTGAGGAAGGGGAAGGCGACGTCGCGCGCGCCGATCTGCAGCGGCACGACATAGTTCATCAGGCCAGTGACGAAGGGCATCGCCACGAAGAAGATCATGATCACGCCATGGGCCGTGAAGATCTGATCGTAATGATGCGGCGGCAGGTAGCCCTCGTTGCCGGCAAACGCGATCGCCTGCTGGCCGCGCATCATCAGCGCATCGGCGAAGCCGCGCAGCAGCATGATGACGCCGAGGATCATGTACATGATCCCGATCTTCTTGTGGTCCACGCTGGTGAACCACTCGTGCCAGAGATAGCCCCAGAGCTTGTAGCGGGTGACGAGCGCAACGAGCGCGAGGCCGCCGAGCGCGACGGCGGCGAAGGTCGCGATCAGGATCGGCTCGTGATAGGGGATCGCCTCGAGGGTGAAGCGGCCGAAGATCAGCTTCCACCAGTCGGGATAGGAGGTCATCGTTCCCAGCCTCAGTTGGCGACACGGGCGCTGACGCCCGCGGTGCCGTAGACATCGGTCGGCGTACAGATCGCCGTCACGAAGGGGCGCGGCGGCATCGGTTGCCCGCCCCGGCGCACGCTCTTGTCGTATTCGAGCTGCGCGACGATATGGATGCCCTCCTTACCGCCGCCCCCCTTCGCGTCCAGCGCCATCATGTCGCGCGTGCACATCTTGGCCCGGTCGACGCACATGTTGAGGACGGCGCTGAACAGGTCGGACGGAATGTCGCGGAAATAGCGGACCGGCTCGCGCTCGCTCGGCTTCTCCAGCACGAGATATTCCTCGCGCCCGAGCGTGCTGCCGTTACGGATCGCGCCCTGCACCCAGTCGCCGAAAGCCTTGTCGTCGACGCCGCGGAAGCGGAAGCGCATGTCGGAGAAGCCGGCGCCGCTATAATTGGCCGAGAACCCGTCGAACTCGCCGGCATGGTTGATCACGGCGTTCAGCTTCGTCTGCATGCCCGGCATGGCGTAGATCTGGCCGGCAAGCGCGGGAATGAAGAGCGAATTCATCACCGAGGACGAGGTGATGCGGAATTCGATCGGCTGGTCGACCGGCGCCACGACCTCGTTGAGCGAGGCGATGCCCTGCGCCGGGTAGAGGAACAGCCATTTCCAGTCGAGCGCGACGACCTGGATGACCAAGGGCTCCTTGCGGACACCGTTGCCGCCGGCCTTGGCCTCGACCGCCGGCTTGCCGGCACTGATCCGGTCGAGCGGGCGGTAGGGATCGAGCAGATGCGTGCCCATCCAGGTCATCGCTCCGATCACGATGATGATCAGCAGCGGCACCGACCAGATCACCACCTCCAGCGGCAGCGAATGGTTCCAGTCGGGATCGTAGCTGGCCTTGGCCGAGGCGCGGTAGCGCCAGGCGAAGAAAATCGTCAGCGCCATCACCGGCACGATGATCAGCAGCATCAGCCCGGTCGAGGCGAGCAGCAGGTTGCGCTGCTGCACTGCAACATCGCCGGACGGGCCCAGCAGCACCATCTGGCAGCCGCCGAGCAGCGCGAAGAGCGGCAGAACCGCTAAAGACCGAAGGATCCGCAAGAGACTCGAGACCTCCCTCATCCGGGACTGCCGTTCTCTATTCCCATTCTTTCGCACCGCACATAAGACAATCTGTCTCATTGCGATGGTTTGACGGGTGGCTTCTATCCACCGTATCCATTTGTATGAGGTGCGGGCAAGCCCGGTTCTGCCGAGCGGCCTCCCAACGAGGAATTCGCGGTCATGAGCGCTGACGCGGCGAGCCATTCATCGAGACACCCGGCAGACGCGCATGGCCGCGACCACGTGTCGCCGGCCGATATCGCGCTCGGCGTCATCATCGGCCGGACTTCGGAATATTTCGACTTCTTCGTCTTCGGGCTGGGCTGCGTGCTGGTCTTCCCCGAGCTGGTCTTCCCCTTCGCCGACCGGGTCACCGGCACCCTCTATTCCTTCGGCATCTTCGCACTGGCCTTCGTCACCCGGCCGATCGGCTCGGTGCTATTCTTCGCGATCGACCGGCGTTACGGCCGCGCGACCAAGCTCACCGCCGCGCTCTTCCTGCTCGGCGGCTCGACGGCAGGCGTCGCCTTCCTGCCGGGCTATGCGACGCTCGGCATCTGGTCGATCGTCATCCTGGCCGGTTTCCGCCTGTTGCAGGGCATCGCGCTCGGTGGCGCCTGGGACGGCCTGTCCTCGCTGCTTGCGCTCAACGCTCCGGCCAATCGCCGCGGCTGGTACGCGATGCTACCGCAGCTCGGCGCGCCCTTCGGCTTCATCCTGGCGGCCGGGCTCTTCGCTTATTTCGAGGGCGCCCTGTCGCGGGAGGATTTTCTCGGCTGGGGCTGGCGCTATCCCTTCTTCGTCGCGCTGACCATCAACGTCGTCGCGCTGTTCGCCCGCCTGCGCATGGTCGCGACCCAGGAATTCGCGCAGTTGATGCAAACGCGCGAATTGGTGCCGGTCTCGGTGTTCGAGCTCATCCGCGTCCACGGCCTCACGCTCATCCTCGGCGCCTTCGTGCCGCTGGCCAGCTTCGCGCTCTTCCACCTCGTCACCATCTTCCCGGTGAGCTGGATCAACCTCTTCACCGACCGTTCGGTCTCGGAGTTCCTGCTGGTGCAGGCCGCCGGAGGCGTGGTCGGCGCGGGCGCGATCGTGACCTCCGGCTTGATCGCCGACCAGATCGGCCGCCGCAACACGCTGCTCCTCTCGGGCGGCATGATCGCGCTGTTCAGCCTCTCCAGCATCGTCGCGCCGCTGCTCTTCGGCGACAGCCTGGCCGGCCAGACGATCTACGTGATCATCGGCTTCGGCCTGCTCGGCCTTGCCTATGGCCAGGCGGCCGGCGCGGTCGCGTCCAGCTTCAAGCCGCAATACCGCTATACCGGCGCGGCCTTGACCTCGGACTTCGCCTGGCTCATCGGCGCCGGCTTCGCTCCGCTGGTGGCCCTGACGCTGTCGAGCACCTTCGGCCTCGCCTGGGTCGGGCTTTATCTGCTCTCCGGCGCGCTCTGCACGCTGGTGGCGCTGTGGCTCGATCGGCGGCTGGAGGCGCGCTACGGCTGAAGCGCGCCCGCGGCCTCGACGACGAGTTCGCCGGGACACTCTCGCTGAGCTGGCACCGCTCCCTGCTCAGCTGCGATCCTGATCGGCATGTGCAGCGTGCTCAAGCCGCTTGCGGCTGCTCCTGCGGCGCGAGATAGGCGCTCTGGAACGTCTCCATCACATGCGCGACCATGTCGCGCGCGACATGGAGCTGGTCGTCCTGGAAGGCGAGCGCGCGCGGCGAATTGAGCACGATCTCGTAGCTCGGGAAGTAGTCGACGAAATCGAAGCGGCGGAACAGTTCCTCCGCCACCGCCCGCAGCACCGATTTGGACGCACTGTTGGCGACGATGACGTCGGCATCCTTGAATGTCGCGCCGAATGGCACCGGCGATACCGTGACGACGAAGCGCATCTCCGGGTGGCAGTGCTCGCGGATCAGCCCGATGATGTCGAGCATGTCGGCGAGCGTCGCGTCATAGCCGTAATCGACGAAGCGGAAGCGCTCCGGCATGCGCTGCAGCCAGACCGGGCCTGGATGGGCGTTCATGGCGATGCCGGTCTGCGCGTCCAGCCAGGTCTCGGTCAGGCCCAGCGTGAAGAAGCAGACGCGTGCCTGCTTGATCTGCGCGGTGGCCGCGGTCAGGCGCTTGCGGTTGGCGAAGGCGCTCTCGCGATCGAGCAGCTTGAGACCACTCGCCTGCGGATCGAACCATTGCCCGGGCGCGAGCTCGATCAACCCCTCGTCCGGATAGCTCTCGCCCGTCAGGACGCGCTTGAGCTCATGCGTCATCGAGCGCACCGAATACTTGTTCAGCGCGCCCCGGCTGAGCTGGCCGCGATCGGCCCCGCCGCCGCGCCCGCTCTCCTCGTTCCAGCTCTCGAAATGCTCGGCCGGCACGCCATGGCCTTCGAGCAGCAGCGGCAGGCCCCGCGCCATCAGGATGTTCTCGACCTCGCGCGCGAAGCACGACCCCATCGTGAAGATCGGTTCCGAAGGATCGAGCCGGAACTTCGACTTATGCTCCACCGCGACATAGTCGCCGGTGGTCAGGCGCTCCTTCGCCATCTTCTCGGGCTTGCCCGAGGTCCAGCCGCGCACCGGGTTGCCGCGCATGATCGAAAGGGCCGTGCCCGCATCGTACTCGATCTTCATGATCGTCTCCTGGTTGGTGGAAGCCGATAGCCGGGAGGCCTTCGCGCCTCCGCGAAGGCCGTTCATGGGTCCGGGCTACCCCTTACATCCGGTGGGGAATGCCGTTCCGGTCGAGGAAGCCGCGCATCCGGTCGTAGGAGCCGGCATAGCTCTTCGCGAGGCCGTTCAGCGCCGCCTCCTGATAGACCGCGCGCCAGCCGCCCTCGGCGAGCGCCGCCTCCGGCACGACCGGGATCTTCAGCGTCTCGGCCAGTTCCTGGCTGCGCGTGTCATAGGCGACGAGCACGCCGGGCACGCCATGCGCCACGGCCGGCAGCACGCCATGGACGCGATAGCCCACGGCAAGGTCCTGCGAGCGGGCGAAGGCGTCGTAATGCTCGACGTCGAAGAAGGAGAACAGCTGCTTCTCGTAGATCCGCCGCATCGCGGCGTCGTCAGCGCCGTTCCACCAGCCGGTGCGGGTGAATTCGGCGACCGCCTTCTCCTTGGCCGCGGGATCGCGCAGGAAGAAGGCCTTCTCCTCCTGCTCGCCATGCGAGGACATCACCATCTCGCTTTGGGCGTCGACCTTGAGCAGCGCGGCCTTCTGGTTGCGCAAATAGGCTTCCGGATCGGCGGTATAGCTCTTGTCGGCCTCGCGGCGCAGGCTGAACGCAACCTTGCGGATGTCGCGCTGGTCGGGAATGCGGATCCTGAGGTCGCGATTGCGGGTCCGGAAGATCGAGGGGCAGCCCACCACCTCGACATTGCGGATGCCGTTCTGCCGGAGTGTCTCGGCGCTGAAAGCCCCGCGCACGCCGATGGCGGCCGAACGCTCGGCCACGATCGACCAGAAGCGCTTCGAGGCTTCCGGCAGTTCGATGCGGCGGTTCTGGCTCGCCTGCGCGCCGACGCCGATGGCGTAGACCGGCAGCTTGACCTTCTCCAGCACCTCGACGGCGCGGAACCACTCCATGCTCTCATGGATGAAGTTCGAGCCGCGCACGAAGACGAAATCGAACTCGCTGGCATAGCGCGCGATATCGGCATCCGTCGGCGACATGATCTTCATCGGCTCCAGATGCGCGTAATCGAGGAGCTTCAGCGTCGAATCGTAGACGATCATGTCGCCGATGTTGAAATAGTCGCTGAGCAGCTTCTCCATCGGCGCGCGATACCAGCGCACCTTGTCATGGTCGTAGACCTCGCCCGCGGGATAGATCACCAGCGCCCGCAGCGGCTTCGTCTTCGAGACCGGGCGCAATTCCGAGCCGGGCGCGAGCGCGCCGGTCCGCGCATCCGCGACCGCGATCGAGCGCAAACGCGTCTCCGGCAGGGCCGGCAGCGGAATGGCGATCTCGGCCACGGTCGCATCACCGGTGGCGAGCGCGCCCGGGTTGATCGTGGCGTAGTCCTGCCCGTCGATGAGCAGGCGCAATGACGGCCAGCTTCCGCCGGGCTCGCGCGCGACGAGTACGACGACCTCCTGCGTGGTGGCGCGCAGGATCTTCATGCTCTGCACGGCCTGGCTGGCCGGAAGCGGATGGGCGGGCGCATTCATGGATTGTCCTTCACGATGCGGATTTTGATACGGACGAGATCGCGCTGCGGGCCGACCTTGCAGTCGGCGACATGCATCTTGGTCATGAACAGAAAGGGCTGGTCGCCCGTGGTCTCGAAATTGCGCGAGCGCGAGGCCGGATCGGCGACGGCGCCGTAGCTGTAACGGTCGCGGTCGCCGCAATCCTTGCTCCACATCGTCGGATGCGTGATCAGCGTCTGCAGCGGCGACCAGGTCACGAGGTCCTTGGACCAGCTATAGGCAACGCGCCCGCCGACGATGCCCTGCCGGGGATCGGGGCCGAGATGGAAGATCGTGAGCCATTGCCCACTCACCTCGTGCCGGGTGACCGAGCCGACCGTGGTCGGCAGGTTCTTCAGTGGCTGGCATGGTCGCGCCTGGCTCAGATCGTCGCGATAGGGATCGACGGCGGGAATCGTAAAATCCTGCCCGTCAAAGGCGCGCCAGGTCGTCGGATCCTTGAGGTCCGTCGACCGGAACAGGCAGACGCCGTTCTTCTGGCCCTCGCCGCCCGTCGTCGCGATCAGCGCATACCAGGCGCCGTCCTTCTCGACGATATTCGAGGGGTTGAAGAAGCCGCGATGCCGCCCCTGGCCGACATCCTGCCTGTAAGGCGGCGCCGCCACGAGCGGGCGCGGCTCGTCGGTCCTGAAGCTGCGCCCGCCATCATCGGACTGAGCGGCAGTCACGACATTGTACCAGCAGCTCATCGCCTCCTTGAAGCGGCAGGCGCCGGGATGCTTGTCGGCATGGTATTCGGCGTGAACAAGCGCCTGGACATGGCGCCCGTCGCCGGTCCAGGTCGCGGCGATCCAGCTCTTGTCGCTGAACTGGCTGGGATCGGCGCTGTTCTTCGCTTCGAAGGACACCGCGCAGCTCTTGCGGATTGATGATAGGTCGGCGCCGATCAGCGGCCGGCTGCGATAATGGCTGGCGAAGGCGACGACATCGCCCTTGTCGTCGCGGAAGGCACGCAGTGGCGCGTCCGGCAGGTCCCATTCCTCGCAGCGCTCGCGTGCCCAGGACACTACCGTCTCCTCCTGCGCGCCGGGCGCAAGCTCGAGTCGATAGCCCTGCGCCATCGCAGGCACTGCCAACAGCAGACATGCCGCCGACAGCGCCGCGCGCAGGGTGCGGGCGCCCCTCATGCCACCTTCCGTTCCGGCGCGGGCGCCTCCTGGGCAGCAGCAGCCGGCTTGGCCATCTTGTGGTCGATCCTGTTCTCGCTGAGGAAGGCGCTCATCGCGCGATAGACTTGCGCGTAGGCCGTATTGAAACGGTCGAAGCGCGCCTGCTCCCAGTGCTCCTCCAGCCTGAAATCCTGGCCGGCGAAGACGTCGATGCTCGGAATCTTGAAGGTATCCGCGAACTCGACCGTGCGGCTGTCATAGGTGAAGTAGATCGACGGCGTGCCGTTCGCGAGCGCCATCAGGTTGCCGTGCAGCCGGTAGCCGAGCACGAGATCGAGCCCGCGCACCAGCCGCTCGTATTCCGCGACGATGTCGGAATAGAACATCCGGCTCTGGTAGAGCCCGGTGACCTGCTCATCGAGATACCAGTTATTGGCCCACTCGTTCTCCTTCAGCGCGGCGAGCGCCTGTGCCTTCTGCTCGGGCGTGCCGAGCGCGAGCTTCTTCTCCTCGACCTCGCCCTGGGACATCAGCGTGACCTCGAAGCGATCGGCCATCGCCTTCACGAGGGAGCGATGGAAGGTGAGATAGCGCTTGATGTCCTGCGCATAGGTCTTCGAGACCTCGCGCCGCAGCGTGACGCCCACAGTCTTGATCCGATCGAGCGACGGCAGGCGGATGGCGAGGTTGGGATCGTTGTTCCGGAACGCCGTCGGGCAGCCGATGATGCGGACATTGCGGATGCCGAGATCGTTCAGCACCTCCGCCGAATAGGTGCCGCGCACGCCGAGCGACGCCGTCGAATCCGAGATGAGCTTGAGCACGGTCCTGGTGTCCTCGCTCAGCTCCAGCTTGCCGCTGACCGGAGCCTGCGCGCCGATGCCGAAGGCGATCACCGGCAGCTTGAGCCTGCGCAACACCTCGGCCGCCTTCGACCAGTTCATCTGCGCATGGACGTAGTTGGAGCCGCGCAGGAAGACGTAATCGTACTCGGCATTGAGCCGGTCGATCATCGCGGGATCGACACGGTCGATCGGCAATTCGTCGATCACTTCGAAATTAAGCAGCTTCAGCGAGGAATCGAAAACGAACGCATCGCCGATATTGTGGTAGTGCTCGATATGGCTCTGCAGATCGGCATGGCGATACCAGCGGACATTGTCGTGGTCATAGACCTCCCCGGAGGGGCTGATGACGAGGATGCGGGCCATGGTCGGGTCTCCCCTGTTGTTTCGTTATGGTTTCAGGCGATCATCGCGGCTTGGTCCTGCCGCGCGGCGGCAGGCTTGCTGCGTTCGGTGAGGAGGCGGCGATAGAGGTCGAGATGCGCGTCCGCGCATTCGACATGGCTCATCGGCCGCTTGATCCCGCCGCGCAGGCGCTCCCAGAGGCCGGGCTCGGTCAGCGCGCGCGTCATGCAGTCGACGAGGTCTTCCGGGCTGCCGGGTCGGAAATGCAGGCCGTCGACCTCGTCTGTGATCTTCTCGGCCATGCCGCCGAGATTGCTAGCCAGGATCGGACGGCCATGGAAGAACGCCTCCTGGATCACGATCGGCGAGTTCTCCCACCAGACTGAGGGCATCACCATCCAGTCGACCGAGCGCATCAGGTTCGGCATCTCGCGGTTCTGGAAGGCGCCGCAGAAGCGCACGCGCCGCCCGGCCGCTTCGACGAGCTTCGCGAACTTGTCCTGATAGGCCTGCGGCTGGCGCTCCAGGTTGCCGCCATAGACGAGCAGGATCGAATCCTCGCCCCAAACCTTCTCGGGAATGCGCGTCACCGCGTCGATCAGCACGTCGGCGCCCTTGTAGGGCGTGAGCTGGCCGAAATAGGCGAAGCGCGAGCGGCGCCCCTTACCTTCCGGGAGAGGGCGCGGCGGGGCGGCGGCGGCCACGTCGATGCCGTTCTCGATCACCGAGAAGCGCTCCTCGGAGAGGCCCCAGTCCACATAGCGATCCACGAGGAAGCGGCTCGGCGATACGAGATGGTCGGCCAGCCCCAGCATACCCTTGATGAAGGTCTCGCGGGCGAGGAAGCGGGCCGGCGAGATCTCCGGGAAGCAGGCGTTGCAATCGGTCGGCGAGGCCCGGTAGCAGAGCTTGAAGGCCCCGGTCTTCACCATCTGGCCGTGGTGGTGGCAGATCGATAGATATTCGTGGAAGGTCACCACGATCAGCGCATCAGGCAGCGCATCGCGTACCGCGAACAGGCATTCGAGCCCAAGCCCGATGAAATGGTGGAAATGCACCACGTCGGGCTTCAGATCGTGCAGCACGCGCACGAAATCGCGCTCGATCTCGTCGGTCGCCCGGTTCGAGATCAGGAAGTGGTCGTAATCCTCGGCGTAGTAGAGCAATTCGCCGCCGCGCTGGCGCAGGCTCATCAGCGCCGTGCCGGCATGGCGCGGCGTCGGTGCGCCGACGCGGGCGAGGAAATGGGAATCGACGCCCTCGCCGACCTGCAAACCCTTGTGCAGGTTGTAGGACGCCACCTCCGCCCCGCCGAGCGAGAGCGAAGGATGGCCGTGCGATATCACGAGAATCCGCATCCTCAGCCTTTCATGTTGGAGATGGCGAGCGCCCAGCGCCGGTCGAAACTGGTGCGGTCGGCGAGTTGGGCGAGCGCACCCGCATGGGGCGTCGCGGTCTCCGGGTCGTCGACGGCATAGACCTCGACGTCGGGCACCCAGAGCGAGGGCGAGCCCGCCATCCGGAGCTTGAGGCAGAGATCGAGCCCCTTCTCCGCCGTGGTGAAGTAATTGCGCGCGAAGCCGCCGACCTCGATGAAGGCCGCGCGCGACAGCACGCAGCATTCGCTCGCGCCGGCCGCGACCTCCATTGGGCCGAGATTGCCGACGGCCTCCAAGGGATAGCCGACGAAACGGTTGGCGATGCGCCGGCTCGCCCGCTCGCCTTCCAGCCAGGCACCGGCCCAGCGGATGGAATCATCCTCGAAGAGCAAGGTCGGGCTCGCCACGCATTGGCCGCCGCGCGCGCGATAGGCCCGCTCCAGCCGGCCGAGCCAGCCGGGCATGCGGATCTGCGCGGCGCCGGACAACAAGGCGACCGTGTTGAAGCGACAAGCCCGCACGCCGGCCTCCAGCGCATCGCAGGCATCCTCGACGCCCTCGACCGCGACGAGCCGCACGGAAAGCCCATAGAAGCGCGCGAGCCGCCGGGCCTCGGCGCCGACGCGGTCGAAGCTCTCGGAGGGCGCCGCAAGCACGATCGGCAGAGGCCGCGCCTCCGGGTCCATCGCCAGCAGCGCAAACAGCGCCGACAACTCGCGGTGACGGTGATCGAGGCCGATGACGAGGCCGAGCGGGGCTTCCGGATCGAAGGCGCCGACATCGAGCGTTTCCGCGGCGCGCGGCGGCGCGATCTCGGCCGCCTGCAGGGCCGGCGCGATCTGGCGCTCGACCACGGAACTGGCGGTGGAGGAGCGCGGGTCGAGCAGGCCGAGCACGCGCTCCAGCGCGCGCCGCGCCGGGGCCCGGTTGGGTTCGAGCGGCAGGAAGGCGGGGCCCGTGCCCTGCACCTCCAAGGCGAGATACAGCGGTTGGCCGGCTTCGGGAAGCAGCTTCGGCGCGAAGACGATGAAGCCGTGATTGTTGCGCCGCGAGGCCAGCGCTGGGCCGAAGCGCGGGTCTTCCATGAAGGCGGCCGTCACATCGGCGCGCTGCACGCGGGTCCACAAGCGATCGACGGCGCAGGACTGGCTGCCACTGCGCAGCGTGACGCCGCCGACCCGGCGCTCGGGATCGAACAGCCAGCCGATGATCAGCACGCCGGTCCCCTCGACCACCGTCACCGAGTCGATACCGGCGCGCACCGGCTCCTCCAGCAGGCAGACCGTGTCGCGCCCGTCGAAGCGCTGCGAGGCGCGCTTCAACTTATCGACGGTGGCCTGCGGGGCAGTCCCGCGCTGCAAGCCGTCGCGCAGATGGCCGGGCACGGTGATCGGCTCGAGCAGGACATGGCGCTCATAGACCTCAAGCGCGCGCCAGCCGTCATTGCCGCGGAAATAGAGCCGCTCGATCTCGCCGGGATGCTGGGCGTGGCAATCCTCTAGCAGCCCGAAGAAGCCGCGCGCACCTTCGCCGAGATCGTCGCGCTCGAAGGTCCCGGTTTCGAGATGGGCCGGCGACAGCCCGCCATGCGAAATCAGCAGCTTCACGCGACCCGCCGCGAAATGGGAGGTCCAGCCTTGGAGGAAGATGCCGTCACCGGCACCGCCGGTTTCGCCAAGCTTGCCCATCACCTCGACGAAGCCGCCCGGCCGCGCAACCGTCTGCAACAACATCGCCACGGCCCGCAGGCGGCGCGGATTGGGCGCGCCGGTCAGCAGCACTTCGAGCAGGCCGTCAACGACGCTCGGAAAAGCCTGGCCGGAATCGTCGGCGAGCTCCGACAGGAACGTCTGCAGGGGTTGAGGCTTCGGCGCCAGGATCAGGCGCAAGGGACGGCCGGGGCGCCCGATCAACAGGGCGCCGGTGCCGCTATTGTCGACGCTGGGCGCGGGAGCGAGACACAGAAACCCGGTCGCCGCCGAAGGCTCGGCACCGGGCCGGTGCCAGCTCAGCACCATCGTCTGCGCGCGGTTGCGCGGATTGCCGTCGACCGCGACCGGCACCTTCGCAGGAATCGCATCGCAATGGCTGCGGACGAGGATCGCGTTCTCGCCGAGCGGCGTCCAGGAGACGGTCGGCGCCTGCGCGATCGCTGTCCTCTCGGGAACGATGACCTCGCTCATGCCTCACCCTCCCCAGAGCGTCACAGCAAGCGTGACGAAGGACATCACGGCCGCGAGCGCCGACAGAAAGCCGAGGATGACCGTGACCTGCCTGAGCGGCGCCCGCGCTTCCTTACGGATCGCATCGAGCCGCGCGTCGAAACCGCGCAAGGTGCCGTCGAAGCGCAGTTGGAAGACGTCGAGCTCGCCGAGCCGGCGCACGATCTCGCTCTGGCTCTCGGTCTCGGCCTTGGTCGCCTCGGCCAGCGCATGGTTCTCCTCGAGCCGCGCCGCGATGCGGTCGAGCTTCTCGTTGAGCTCCTTCTGGGCGAGCTGGGCGCGCCGGTTGAGCACGATCAGCATCTCGACCTTGTCGAAGAAGCGCGCCAACGGCACGGCGATCGCCGCTTCCGCCGCGAGCTCGTCAGCCGCCGGCAGGCGCAGCTCGAATTCCGCCCCCGTCGCAGGCGAAATGCCGACCACCGTCAGACGTGCGCGTGCTGCGACCAGCGCCTCGTCGAGATCGATCGAGAAGGCATGCTTGCCGTCGCCGATGCCGTTGCGGCGCAGATCGATGCGGCTCTGGTCGGCCTTGGTCTCCGCGACGACCTTGCCGTCGCAGGAAATCCTGACCGTGATCGCCTCGTCGGGACGGGCCTCGTCCCAGATCCAGCCATGCAGGCGGCTGCCGTCGAGGGCGTCGACCCGTCCGTTCAGGCGTGCGGGATTGACGTTGGGAAGGCGGGTTTCGTTGTCCTGATACTGAGCCGTTGTCATGCGGCCTCCGCGAGCTTGAGGCTGTCGAAGAGGGCGAGGTGGCGGCCGGCGCAGCCGGCGAGCGTTGGCTGCTCGGCGATACCGTGGACGAGGCGCTGCCAGAGGCCGGCCTCCTCCATCGCCCGGCGTAGGGTGCGGGCCAGCGCGGCCGGGTCGCCCGGCCGGACATGCAGCCCGTCGATCTCGTCGCGCACCATCTCGGCCATGCCGCCGATGGCGCTGACGATCGGGGGCCTGCGGTGCTGGAAGGCTTCCTGGATGACGAGGGGTGCGTTTTCCCACCAGATCGAGGGCATCACCACCCAGTCGACCTCGGCCATCAGGCCCGGCACCTCGTCGCGGGAATAAGGCCCGCAATGGGTGACGACGCCCGCAGCGCCGGCGAGAGCGGTATCGAGCGCGCTGGTGAAGGCTTCGCTCTGGAACGGCGCCCCGCCATGGATGCGCAGCGAGAACTCGGTCTCGCCGGAGGCGCGCAGCAACTGCGCCGCCTGCAGCAGCGGCAGCACGCCCTTCCAGGGGTTGAGATTGCCGAAATAGCCGAAGCTGGTGCGCCGCCCGGTTGCCTGACGATGCGGCGCGGCCTCCTGGGCCGGGCGGGCATTGGCGATGACCTCGATCCGCTCGCCGGGCAGGCCCCAGTCGACATAGCGCTGGCGCAGGAAGCGGCTTGGCGCAATGAAGCGGTCGACCGCCGCCAGATGCGTCTTGATGAAGCGCTCGCGCAGCAGGAAGCGGTCGGAGCCAATCTCGGGGAAGCAGCCATGGCAGGCCGAGGGAGAGGAGCCCTTGCAACGTTGGCGGTCGCCCGGCCGCACCATCAGCCCGTCATGATGGCAGATCGGATAGTAGTCGTGCAGCGTCATCACGATCGCGGCCTGCGGCAGGAGCCGGCGCGCCAGCGTCAGGAACTCGGCGCCGATCAGCACGAGATGATGGACGTGGATCACGTCCGGCCGGAACTCCTCCAGCAGCGTCGCGAGGTCCTGCAACGTGCCGTAATGGTCGATCTGGCTCATGTGGAAGCGGTCGTAATGCGCGCTCCACAAAACCACGTCCTCGCCGACCGCTTGCAGCGCCGTGCCGGGATGCGGCTCGCGATGCATCGTATTGGTGGCACCGAGGAACAGCACCTCGCAGCCCTCCTCGCGATAGGCCTGCGACAAATCATGCGCGAAGATCTCGGTTCCGCCCGGATGCAGCGACGGATGGTTATGCGCGACGACGAGGATGCGCCGGCTCATGCCGTGCCTCCCACACCCTTGCCCCCCGGCTTCGTCGCGATCAGCAGGTCCTGGTAGTGCGCCGCGCTGATACCGCGCCAATGGCCTGGCCGCAGCGCCTCGACGGTGAGCCCGGCCAGCGCCGTCTGTTCCAGCAGGAAGCGGCTGTCGATGCCGGCGGCGGCGAGCGGCGCCTCGTCGATGGCGTACCAGCCCGGCCCGTCCTGCCAGCGCTTGAACGAGAGGCGCTCCTGTCCGGTCGACGTGCCGTCGAGCGCGAAGGCGGTAAGGAAGAGGCGCCCGCCCGGCCCCAGCAGGCGCGCGGCCTCCTGCAGGTAGACCACGAGCTCGTCCGGCGGCAGATGCGTCGCGACCGAGGTCATCGTCACGAAATCGAAGCTGCTATTGGCGAAGCCGAAGCGCACCTCGGTGCCTGGCAGCGAGCCCTGCGGGTTATAGAGCGGATGGGCGATGTCGAGCCGCTGGAAGCGGAAGCGCGGATAGGCCGGCGTGATCGTCTGGGCGCACCAGAGGATGCCTTCCATCACCGGGTCGACGCCGTCATAGCTGCCGCGCTCAGGATCGAGATATTGCGTCAACGGCACCGCCATGCGGCCGATGCCGCAGCCGATATCGAAGACGCGCTCATGCGGCTTCAGCCGCCCGATGCGGATGAAATGGCCGAGGAATTCGGCACCGATCGCGCGATAATCGCCATCGCCGACGAAGATCGAACCTTCGGGCGGATGCGGCATGAAGCGGTTGCTCTGCAGCGCGGCCAGGAGCCAGTCGAGCTCCGGCCCGGCGGATGCGTCCGCGGGAACTGGCTCTGGTGCGATCTGTCTCAGGGCGGTCATGCGGCGGTCGCTCTCCTGAAGCTGAAGCGGGGAACAAGATCGGGTTCGACGGGCGCGGGCGCCGGCAGGGCGAGCTCGGGCGCGGAGGTCGCGAAGGCTTGCATCAGCGCCTCGATCTGGGCGCCCCAGCGCTGCGATTGCAGCCAGGCATTGTGCTGGGAGGCGGCGCCGCGCGTGTAGTCGACGCTGCGCGCGATCGATTGCCGTTCGAGATGGTAGAGCGCGACTTCCGGGACATAGAGGATGCCGAAGCCGGCCCGCCTGATCTTGAGGCAGAGATCGCTGTCCTCGTAATCGCCGATCACATAGCTCTCGTCGAAGCCGCCGAGTTCCGCGTAGAGATCGCGCGCCATCACGATGCAGGCGCCGGTGACGCCGGGTACCGGCCGCTCGATATTGGCCGGAGCATAGCTGCCGGGCATGCCCTTGAAGTAATGATGGTTGAGCCAGGTGCCTTTGCTGTCGCGCTTGAAGAACAGTCCCGCGTGTTGCAGCGAGCCGTCGTCATAGAGCAGCTTCGGACCGACCGCGCCGACCCGCGCGCGGCGGTCGAGCCTGGCGATCAGCCCCTCCAGCCAGCCATTGCCGGTCGGGATGACATCGGAATTGACGAGAGCGAGAACCTCGCCGCGTGCGACGCCTGCGCCGGCATTGCAGGCCGCCGAGAAGCCGCCATTGCGCCGCATCGCGACGAATTGCATCGGCAGGCCATAGGCGAGATGCAGGCCGCCGAGCAGATGCGCAACCTCGGCCTCGTGCTCGGGCGAATCGAGCACATAGATCAGCTCGGCATTGCCAGCGAACCACGGATCCCCGGCGAAGGCCGCAACCTGCACGCGCAGGAAATCATAAACGCGGTAGAGCGGGATCACGACCGAGGCCTTCGGCCGCGCCGGCAACCGCCCGAAGGCCCTGATCACCGGCTCCGGCCGGCTGCCGCGCAGATCCTCCTGACAGGCGGCGAGGATCGGCGCGAGCGTCGTCTCGATCATATCCGCCGTCAGATATTGCGGCGGGATCGCCGCCAGCGCCCGTGCCCGGATCGTCACGGGATCGGCGGGCTGCACCGCTGGGCGCAGCGTCAGCGTCGTCCCGGATTTCAGCCTGACCTCGCAGCGCGGCTGCAGCACCGGCGCGCCGCCGGCATAGTCCGCCGCGAAACCGGCGAAGCCCGTGGCGGCGCGCGTCTCGCCATCCGTCCCGGTCGGCAGGCGCACGGGAAAGCGCTGCAGGCGCGAGAGGATCGCGATCGGCTCGCCATTGCCGCGATGCAGCAGCACCTCTTCCAAGAGATCATCGGGATCGCGCAGCAAGCCTCCGATCAGGAGCCCAGCCTGGTTGCAGACCGCTAGATCAAGCTCGGCAGCCGGCAGGTCGTCGCTGCGGCGGACATGCTGGACCGCGAGCGGCACGCGCCGCTGCATCTCGATCGCGAGCAGCCGGCCCTGTTCTGACAGGCCAGCGAGTTGCTCGACCACCCAGTTGCGCAGGCCGTCGCGGCTCGCGGCCTTGCCAGCCCACCAGCGACCGAGCGAAGGCGCAGCCTGCCGGCCGGGCAGAGCGCGCAGGACCAGCGAGCGTTCGCCTTGCAGAATGAGGAGCCCGCCGCCGCGGCTCGGCGGCGCATCGAGCACGAGATGGACCTCGCGCTTGCCGCTGCGATCGGAGGAGCCGAGACGGGCCTTGAGATCAAGGCGCGCGAGCCCCGCACCATCGAGGCGCGCGACGCCTTGCAAGGCGCCGAAATCGGGGGGCAGGACCGTCTCGAACAGCCATTGACCTTCGACCAGCGCCGCAGTCGGCAGCATCGCCGCTGGCTTGGGGAACAGCGTCAGCAGGAACTGGCGCAGGAAGGAGAGATAATTCGGGATCGCGGCGAGGCCGAACAGCGGCGGCCAGGCGCGGACCAGCGCATTGGCGAGTGTCAGGCGCGCCTGCGGCGTCAAATCCTTGAGAATCTCGGTCGGATCGGCAAGCCCATGGACGAGCGTGGGGTCGAAGCCAGCCGTCACCTCGCCCTGCGGGCCGTGGTCGCTGAGCGTCGCGACGACATTGTCATGGCCGGACGAGCGGAAGGCGACGGCGAGCCGCTCGCGTCCGTCACGCAGGCCAAGCGTGATAGAGGCCGCAGGCAGGCGCCGGCCGCCAGCCGTCAGCGCGATCGCGGGCTTGCCGAAGGGCGAAGCCTCGAGCGTCCAGCAGAGCAGGAAGACCGAGCCGCCGAGGCGGTGGAGCTCGAGCTGGGCAGGCGGATTAGTCGCCATCGCGACAGGCGCGAGTGAAAGCATGGGGGCGCTCCTGCGGCACGGAGAATCCCGGAGCGCTTGCGGAAAGCGGGGGAACGCTTTCCGGGGGCGTGCGCGCTCCGGGCTTGCGAGCCTCTCGCCCGGCCGCTTCGGCCGGACGAGAGGCGGCATCAGGATCAGGCGACCGTGAAGTAGGAGTTCGGATCGGCCTGAACGTCGTCGGCGGAGACACCGACCAGGGTCAGGCTGTCGCCGTTGCCGAGATCGATGACGGTGTTGCCGCCGACCGTGGTCGCACGCGCAGCGACGTCTTCCGCGGAGTGGACGCCCGTGCCGTTGATGTCGGACGCGATCTGCAGCATGTCCGTGCCGGCCTGGAAGTCGAGCACGACGTCGTTGCCGCCGCCGCCGGCGAACACGAAGGTATCGGCGCCCGCGCCGCCATGCAGGATATCGTTGCCGGCACCGCCGAACAGCATGTCGTCGCCGGCGCCACCCTGCAGGATGTCGTTGCCGTCGCCGCCATGCAGGATGTCGGTGCCATCGCCACCCTGCAGGACGTCGTTGCCAGCGCCACCCTGGAGGATGTCGTTGCCCGGCCCGCCTTGCAGCACGTCGTTGCCTTCGCCACCGATCAGGACGTCGTCGCCGGCATTGCCGCGCAGGATGTCGTCACCGGCGCCGCCGAGCAGGATGTCGTTGCCCTCACCACCGAACAGCGCATCGTTGCCCTCGTCGCCGGACAGGACATCGTCGCCGAGTCCGCCGAAGAGGATGTCGTTGCCCTCGCCGCCGAACAGGGCGTCATTGCCGCTATCGCCGAACAGGAGATCATTGCCCTCTTCGCCGAACAGGGTATCGACCTGGTCTCCGCCATGGACGATGTCATCCCCGGCGCCTGCGTGGATCACGTCGCTGAAACGCGTCCCAATCAAAAAATCGTCGAATGCACTTCCTTCGATCGTCGCCATACGGCACCTCCTGGGCGATCTGGTGAACCTGGAACGTTCGGCGGCCGCACCGCGGAACGGAAAGACCAGGAACGATTCCGACAGCCATCAATAGATCAGGCCATCGCTCGACCGCACGAAGATTGCTCAATAGCTGCAGCGCAGCAAGTCTTTTATTGTGATCATTTTGCGACGCAGCATGATTTGGTCTTTATTTTACGATCAATAAACTATCGATATTCCAACGGATATACTTTCAAAATCGAAATATAAGTCCGGCTATGCGGGTGTGCCCGGCTGCGCATCGTCGACGAGGGCTCAATCCTCGCGGAAGGCGCGGTTGAAGCTGTCGGTGATCGGCGAGAGCAGGTAGTCGACCGCGCGGCGGGCGCCGTTGACGATCATGACCTCCGCCGTCATGCCGGCATGGAGCGTGACCTTGTAATCCCGCAAACTTTTGGGATCGATCTCGGCCCGCACCACGAAATAGGGCGCGCCTGACTTCTCATCGACGAGCTGGTCCGGCGCGACATAGTTAACCTTGGCCTCCAAGGGCGGCAGCAGGCGCGAGTTGAACGCGGTCAGCCGCACGCGGGTCGCGGCCCCGACCTTCACGGCATCGATGTCGCGAGGATCGACCTTCGCCTCGACGATCAGGGGCTCGTGCTCCGGCACGATATCGAGGATCGCTTCGCCGGCCGCGATCACGCTGCCAGCCGTGCGCATCCGGATATTGGCGACGACGCCTTCCTGCGGCGCGGTCACCACCAGCCGGCGCAGCACGTCCTCGGCCTGGACGATGCGCTCGGTCACCTCCGAAAGCATCAACTGGGCTTCCTGAATCTCGCCGCCGATATCGTTCTGCTGTTCGAGGCTGATCGAAAGGATTTCGAGATTGGCCCCGGCGACCGCCTGCTCGGCCTTGGCCTTGCGGGCCGTGAGCTCGCCGGCCTTGCCGGAGAGCTCGCTCTGCTTGGTCTGGAGCTCGACGAGCTGACTGCGCTTGGCGTAGCGCTTCTCGTAGAGCTCGGCCATGATCCTGACCTCCTCGTCGATGAGCGAGCGCTGCTGGACGGTGGCGTCGATCTGGGCCTTCAGCGCATCCGATTCCGCCTGATGCTGCTCGATCACGCGCTGCTGGATATGGACCTTCCCGTCATGGACCTGGGCACGGGACTTGAACAGGCCCTGTTCCGAGAGGAGCACCTCGCGGGCGATCGGCGAGGTCATCTGCGCGATATCGGCGGGAAACGCGATCTCGCCGGCGCTGGTCTGTTCAGCCCGCAGGCGTGCGAGCTTGGCTTCCAGCCCGATGCGCTTGGCCTGCAATTGCTGCAATTCCGCACGCTGGCGCGCATCCTCCAGCCGCAGCAGCGGTTCGCCCCGCGCGACGCGCTCGCCCTCGGCCTTGAGCAGGGTCTTGAGGATGCCGCCTTCGAGATGGCTGACGGTCTTGCGCTTGCTGTCGACCGCCACGAGGCCCGGTGCGACGGCGGCATTGTCGAGCCGTGCGGTCACCGCCCAGGCGCCGAAACCGCCGAAGCCGACGCCGATTGCGGCGACGCCGGCCAGCACGAGATTGCGCAGGCTCGGCGCCCGCTCGTCATCGACATCGACCACGTCGCCCTGGATCGTCAGCGAATGCTCGGGGCGCTTGATCAGGGAGTTTCCGGTCATGCCTTCACCTCGCGCACATGGGCCGGAGCCGCCGGAGCCTTGGCAGCCGGATCGAGCTCGACGCGGCCGCCCGGCGTGATCATGCCGGCGATCTCACCGCGCGGCCCGAACTGCTGCACGCGGCCCTCGCGCAGCACGAGCAGCTTGTCGACGACCTGCATCACCGAGGGGCGATGCGCGATGAGCACGACGATGGCGCCGCTCTCGCGCGCCGCCGCGATCGCCCGGATCAGGCTCTGCTCGCCTTCGGCATCGAGATTGGCATTGGGCTCGTCGAGCACGATCAGGCGCGGCATGCCGTAGAGCGCCCGCGCCAGGCCGATGCGCTGGCGTTGCCCACCCGAGAGATTGAAATCGCTGTCGGCGACATTGGTGTCGTAGCCGAGGGGCAGGCGGCCGATCAGCTCGTGCACGCCGGCGATGCGCGCCGCCTCCAGGATGGCATGCGGGTCGGGCTCGCGCATGCGGGCGATATTCTCGGCGATCGTGCCGTTGAGCAGCGAGACCGATTGCGGGAGATAGCCGACCATCGCGCCGAAGGAGCCGCGTTCCCACAGATAGGTGCTGTGCCCATCGAGATAGACGCCGCCGACATTCGGCTTGAGCACGCCGACGAGCAGGCGCGCCAGGGTCGACTTGCCGGCACCGGAGGGGCCTACCACGCCGAGCACCTCGCCCGGCGAGAGCGTGAAGGAGACGCTCTTGATGACCGTCTGCTCCTGCCCCGCGGGCGCATAGATCACGCGGTCGATCACGAGATCGCCTTGGCAGGGCGGCGTCGGCACGGTCTGGCGCTGTGAGCTGCGGCTCAGCACCAGCTCGCGCACGCGCTTCCAGGCCGCGGCGGACAAAACCCATTGCCGCCAGTCGGTTATCATGGAATCGAACGGCGCCAGCAGGCGGCCGAGCAGGATGCTCGCGGCCATCAACGTGCCCGCCGTCACCTCGTTGCGGATGATCAGGACGGCGCCGGTCGCATAGACCGCGAGCTGCATCGTCATCCGGGACGAGCGCGTCACGGCGGCGATGAACTTGCCGCGCCGCGTGCCCATGTCGAGCTGCTCGATCATCGCGAGCTGCTGCCCGCGCCAGCGTTTGGACAGGGCCGGCAGCATGCCCATCGCCTCGATCGTCTCGGCATGGCGCAGGCTGGCGCCGACCTCGTTGATGCTGGCGACACCGGCCTCGTTTGCGTCCTTGAGGATGCGGCGGGTCAGCAGGTCCGAGAGCACGCCGAGCAGCAGCAGGATGATCAGCGAGGCGAGGCCGACCAGCCCGTAGATCGGATGCAGCGCGAAGAGCACCGCGAGGAAGACCGGCGACCAGATCGCCTCGAGCGGCGTAGCGATCGCCGAGCTCGCGATGAAGAAACGGATGTCGTTGAGATCGCGGATCGCCTGCGTCGCCTGCCCCGAGCCCTGCTCGAGCGAGGCGCTCACCGCCGCCTGCAAAGCCGGCAAATTGAGATTGCGCGCGAAGATGCTCGCCATCGCCTGGAAGGTCAGCGACCGGATGAACTCGATCACGCCATAGAGCACGAGCGCCCCAACCGCGATCACCAGCAGCATCGTCAGCGTGTCGTAGCTGCGGCTGACGGTCACCCGGTCCTGCACCTGCATCATGAACAGCGGCACCGTCAGCAGCAGCAGGTTCACGCACAGGCTGAGCGCAGCCGCATAGGTCAGGCCGCCGACGAACGAGCGCTGGAGATTCCGGATCAAGGCGTCGGGGGCCGGCTTCACCGCCTTCATGCAAGGCTCCGCGAATGAGGGAATCTGAGGTCCGAGAGAATTATGGGGAAAGCCCCGTCATCGGCCCTACAACGAGACATGGAGGGAGTGTCAAGATTATGACAGATTAGAAGCCTAACTCGTCGAATCGGATGGAAGCAAATAAGGCCAGACTATGAGAAATTTTGAATTTCGAACTAGTTTCCATCTATCTGAAGATTACTACAATCTTATCTATTAGCTAACGTAGATGGCATGTGCTTTGCCTATAGGCTTCTCGGCACGACAGGAGACAAACGGATGGATTGTTTAATTTTCGATCAGGCGGGGTAAGGAATGCACTTCAAATTGCGCGGCGGCGAGCAATTCACAGGCAGTTCCTTGAACGGCCACCATCCGGCGAATGGTTCCGGTGTCCTCGACGAGGCCCCCGATCGCCGAATTTCCCCTTTTGATCTGGCGCGGGTGATCGAGCGGGTCAGCCGGCGCTTCCTGGATTATCTCCGGCTCGAGCTGACCAAGCTCGGCATCGACGACATCTCGCCATCGCAGGTGATGGTGCTGATGACGATCGGACAAGGCGAGATCGCCGTGCGCGATCTGCTGGACCGCGGCCACTACGGCGGCTCGAACGCGTCCTATAATCTCAAGCAGCTCGTCGAGAACGGCTATCTCGATCGCGGGGCATCGCCGCGCGATCGCCGGCAGGCCCGCATCTCGCTTTCGCTGAAAGGGCAGATGCTGTGCGAGCGGTTGCGGCTGCTCGACGAGGCCAGCCAGTTCGGCCAGCGGTTGGAGAGCAACCGCGAGACCGACCTCAACACGACGCACGAAACCCTGCGCCAACTCGAACAGTGGTGGAACGACGCGCTCCGCTACGGCGGAGTGCTGCTCGCATCATGCATGTCCTATTCGTTCATCGCGCAGGATCTGGTCAATTCGCTGCTCTGATCGGCAGCCTCGTCGCCGAAGGCGCCGAGGTCACGCTGATCACGGAACGCCCGGCGCAGCAGGCGCCGGGCGTGCGCCAGCTCGTCTATGCGGTCGACGAGACCGCGACCCAGCACCCCGCGCTCGCGGCGACCGAATATCACTTGCGCACCGGGGAGGCGGTGGCACGGTTGATGGAGCGCCTGAAGCGCAGCGACCCGCCCGATGTCGTCCTCGGCCATATGGGCTGGGGCGGCATGCTCTTCGCCCGTGACGCGCTGCCCGACGCGGCGCTGATCGGCTATTGTGAATATTACCATCGCAGCACCGACTCCGACCTCGATTTCGGCAGCGACGAGCCGATTCCCCCGGCCGATCGCCAGCGCGTGCGGATGCGCAACGCGGCCCAGCTCCTCGCCCTCGATACGCTGGATGCCGCCTATGCGCCGACGCAATGGCAGCGCCGGCAATATCCGGCGGCCTATCGCCAGCGCATCGCCGTCTGCCATGACGGCATCGACACGAGCGTCTGCCGGCCAGATGCCGAGGCGGCCTTCGTTCTGCCCGACGGCCGGATACTGAAGCCGGGCATGCCGGTCGTCACCTTCGTCGCGCGCGATCTCGACCCCTATCGCGGCTATCCCGAATTCATGCGCGCAGCCAAGATTCTCGCGGAACGCCGCCCCGACGCGCTCTTCGTCGTGGTCGGCGGCGACGGCCCGGGCTATGGCCGCCCCCGTTCCGACGGCAATAGCTGGCGCGAAGCGATGTGCGCCGAAACCGGGCTCGGCGACCGGATCGTCCATATTCCCTGGCTGCCCTATGAGAACCTGATCCGGCTGTTCCAGGTCTCAGCCGTCCATGTCTATCTCACCGTTCCCTTCGTGCTCTCATGGTCGCTGCTGGAGGCGATGGCCTGCGGCTGTCTTGTTGTCGGCTCCGACACCGAGCCTGTGAAAGAGGTGATCCGCGACGGCACCAACGGCCTGCTCGCCCCGTTCCGCGACAGCGAAGCGCTGGCGGAACGGATTGCGGAAGCTCTAGTGAGCCCCACTCTGATGCGGCCATTGCGCCGCACCGCCCGGGACACCGTCATCGCCGGTTACGAGCGCGAGCGCTGCATCATCAGACAGACCGGCTGGATCCATCAGTTCGGGGATTAGAGACGGCCATTCGCCCTGTCAGGCAGCCGCGGTTCCGGCGAAATCGAGCGCAGCGGCCCGGACAGTTCCCGCGAAATCCTGTGCGACCGCGGAGCGGAAGCGGCCGGCGCCCCAGATGATCGCGATATCGTAGGTCACAGACGGCCTGAGCGGGCGCACCTCGACGCCCTTGCCGCGATATTCCTCGGCCGTGAACGGATCGACCACCGAAAGCCCCGCCCCGGCTGCGACCAGACCGCAGGCGATCATCGACAGCGGCGTCTCGACCCGGGTCTGGCGCGCGACGCGATGGGCCGAGAACAGGGCGTCGATGCGGTAGCGCAATTGCGTCGACTGTTCGAGCGAGATGAACGGCTCGTCGACGAAATCCTCCGGTGCCAGCACAGCCTTGGCCGCGAGCCGGTGCCCGGTCGGCAGCACGGCGACCGGCGCCATCGCCGGCAGGATCTCGATATCGATCCCGGGAAAGTCGAGGGGCAGTTGCGCGAAGCCCAGTTCGCAGAAGCCCGACGTCACCCAGTCCACGACCTGCGAGGAGATGCTGCCGTAGATCGCGATCTCCAGATCGGGCTTCTGCTTGAGATAGCCCCCGACGACCCGCGGCAGGAAGCCGACATTGAAGGCCGGCAGCGCCGCGACCCGCAGCGAACCGGCCCGCCCCTCGCGCAGGTTGCGGGCCGCATTCTCGATGCGCTCCAGCCCGACGAACTGGCGCTCGACCTCGCGGTAGAGCGACAGCGCCTCGCTCGTCGGCACCAGCCGCGCGCCGCGCTTCACGAACAGCGGCAGCCCGAGCGCATATTGCAGGTCCTGGATCAGACGCGTCACCGCCGGCTGCGTGACGTTCAGCGCCTGGGCCGCGGCGGTGACGCCCCCGGTCACGATCACCGTCCGAAAAGCCTCGATCTGGCGCGGATTGAGCATGATCAAGCCCCCTGAGCAGGACATAACATTTCGGCATCGCTTGCACGAAACATTCGATTTGACCAGTTCCAGATCAGCCCCGAACCTAACGGCATCACTCGAAAACGAGGAGGGGATACCGTGAAGCTCGCCATCACATTCGCTCTTGTCACCGGAACCGCACTCGCCGGAACCACCGCTTTCGCCCAGCAGAAGACGATCTATGTCGCCGGCTATGGCGGCTCCTACGAACAGACAATGCGCAAGGACGTCATCCCGGCCTTCGAGAAGCAGGCCAACGTCAAGGTCGAATACGTCGCCGGCAACTCGACCGATACGCTCGCCAAATTGCAGGCCCAGAAGGGCAACCAGCAGATCGACGTCGCGATCGTCGACGATGGCCCGGCCTATCAGGCTGTGGCGCTCGGCTTCTGCGGCACGCTGACCGACGGCCCTGTCTACAAGGACGTGGCGCCGGTGATGAAGTTCAAGTCGAACAAGGCGGTCGGTCTCGGCCTCGTCGGTTCGGGCCTGTTCTACAACAAGAAGGTCTTCGACGAGAACAAATGGCCGGCGCCGACCTCCTGGGCCGACCTGAAATCGAAGACCTACGGCAAGAAGATCGTCGTGCCGCCAATCAACAACACCTACGGCCTGCATGCGCTGCTCGCCGAGGCGCAGCTCGGCGGCGGCAGCGAGACGAATATCGAGCCCGGCTTCAAGGCCTTCAAGACCGAAATCAACCCGAACATCGTCGCCTATGAGCCCTCCCCGGCGAAGATGACCGAGTTGTTCCAGAGCGGCCAGGCCGTGCTCGGCGTCTGGGGCTCGGGCCGAGTCAAGGCGCTCGCCGATACCGGCTTCCCGGTGGAGTTTGTCTATCCCAAGGAAGGCGGCTTCGCTCTCGGTTCCGCCGCCTGCCCGGTCGAGGGTTCGAAGAACGCAGCCGAGGCCAATGCCTTCATCCAGTACATGCTGTCGCCGCCGATCCAGAAGGTGATGGCGACGGGCGCCGGCTTCGGCCCCGCCAACATGACGGTGACGCTCACCGCCGATGAGCAGAAGGGCCTGCCCTATGGCGAGCAGGTCAAGACGCTCAAGGCGGTCGACTGGGACGTCGCCAACGAGAAGCGCGAGGAATGGACCAAGCGCTGGAACCGCGAGATCGAGCGATAAGGCCCTTCCGATCTCAACCTCCGTCATTCCGGACGAAGCGAAGCGGAGATCCGGAATCCATTGTAGAGCGCAACGCCCTTCGATGGATCCCGGGTCAAGCCCGGGATGACGGCGGAGTTTCCGTGCCCTCAAACGAGGCCAGCAAACAATCCATGTCCCATCTCGTTCTCGAAGGCCTCGGCAAGTCCTACGGCGCGGCGGTTGCCGTCGAGGGGCTCGACCTTTCGGTCGCGCGCGGCGAATTCATCTCGCTGCTCGGCCCTTCCGGTTGCGGCAAGACCACGACGTTGCAGATGATCGCCGGCTTCGTGCCGGTCGATCGCGGCCGCATCCTGCTCGACGGCGGCGATCTCGGAGGCATCGCGCCCAACAAGCGCGGCCTCGGCATCGTCTTCCAGAGCTATGCGCTCTTTCCGCATATGACCGTGGCGCAGAACATCGCCTTCGGGCTGGAAATGCGCGGCGTCGAGAAGGCGGAACGCGAGAAGCGCACGCTGGAGGCGATGGCGCTGGTCGGACTCAAGGGTTTCGAGGAACGCTATCCCCGCCGCATGTCCGGCGGCCAGCAGCAGCGCGTCGCGCTCGCCCGCGCGCTGGTCATCAGGCCGTCCCTGCTACTGCTCGACGAGCCCCTCTCCAATCTCGACGCCAAGCTGCGCGAGGAGATGCAAGGCGAACTGCGCCAGATCCAGCGCTCGATCGGCACGACCACGATCCTCGTCACCCATGACCAGCACGAGGCGATGGCGCTGTCCGACCGCATCGTCGTGATGAATCGCGGCCGCGTCGAGCAGATCGGCGCACCCGACGCCGTCTATGGCGCGCCCGACACCGCCTTCGTCGCGAATTTCCTCGGGAAGACCAATGTCCTGACGGCAACCGGTGACGGAAGCGGCCGTGTCGCGATCGAAACCTTGTCCGTACCGCTCGCCGGCGCCACTTCTGGCGCGCTGCGCATCGCCGTCCGCCCCGAGCGCCTCGGCTTCGCGGCCGATGGCGCGCCGGGCTTCAGCGCCCGCATCGCCTCACGCGTCTTCCAGGGCGCGCATTGGCTGCTGACCGCCGAAAGCGCCGCCGGCCCGGTCACCCTGATCCGGCACAATGACGGCACGCCGGTTCCCGAAGAAGGCGAGAGCGTGAAGCTGAGCTTCGGCCCGGGCGATGCCGCGCTGCTGGCGGAAGGGATAGGCGCATGAGCCCGGACGCCTCCGCCCGCACGACCCCCTATTGGCTGACGGGGCCTGCGCTCGCCGTCTTCCTCGCCCTCGTCATCATTCCGCTCGGCATGACCGTACTGCTCGCGTTCTACGACTGGGGCCAGTACAAGGGCATCGTCGCCGAGTTCACCCTGAAGAACTTCCGCGAGATCTTCAGCGACAGCTATTTCCTCGAAGTCTTCCTGCGCACCTTGCGCATCTCCGTGCTGGTGACGCTGTTCGCGATCCTGATCGGCGTGCCCGAGGCCTATATCCTCAACCGGATGTCGCCGGCCTGGCGCGGCCTCTGCCTGCTCGCGATCCTCGGGCCCTTGCTGGTCTCTGTGGTGGCGCGCACGCTCGGCTGGGCGTTGCTGCTGGGCTCCAACGGGCTGGTCAACCGTGGGCTGATGGCGCTCGGCCTGATCGGCCAGCCGCTCGAATTCATGTTCACCGAGACCGGCGTGGTGATCGCGCTCGTCCATGTGCTGATCCCCCTGATGATCCTCGCAGTCTGGGCCTCGCTGCAGCGGCTCGATCCGCAGATCGAGAACGCCGCGCTCTCGCTCGGCGCCTCCCGCCTGACGATCTGGCGGCGCGTGATCCTGCCACAGATCGTGCCGGGCATCCTCTCGGGCGGGGTCATTGTCTTCGCGCTGGCGGCGAGCGCCTTCGCTTCCCCCGCCATCATCGGCGGCAGGCGGCTCAAGGTCGCGGCGACGCTGGCCTATGACGAGTTCCTCAACACGCTGAACTGGCCGCTCGGTGCCGCCGTCGCCGTGCTGCTGCTCGCCGCGCTGGTGATCCTCACCGTCGGCACCAACCGGTTGGTCGAGCGCCGCTACTCACAGGTGTTCGAATGAGCCGCAACGGCCCCCTCGCGATCCTGTTCCACACGCTCTTCGTCGTCTTCATGCTGGCGCCGCTGGTCGTGGTCTGCCTCGTCGCCTTCACGCCGGAGGGTTATCTCTCGCTGCCCGGCCGCGTCTGGAGCCTGCGCTGGTTCAGGGCGATCCTCGACTATCCCGAGTTCCTGCGCGCCTTTCGCGACTCGCTCTGGCTGGCGGCACTTTCCTCGACCGTCGCGATCGGATTGGCCGTCCCGGCCGCGCTCGCCATCGCCCGCTACCGCTTCCCCGGACGCGAGGCGATGACCGCCCTGTTCATGTCGCCGCTGATGGTCCCCCATGTCGTCCTGGGCATCGCCTTCCTGCGCTTCTTCACGCAGATCGGCCTCTCCGGGACCTTCCTCGGGCTGGTGCTGAGCCATATCATCGTGATCATCCCCTTCGCGCTCAGGCTCGTGCTCGCCGCCTCCTACGGCATCGACCGGCGCATCGAGCATGCCGCGATCTCGCTCGGCGCGAGCCCGGCCGTGGTCTTCCGTCGCGTGACGCTGCCGCTGATCCTGCCGGGCGTCGTCTCCGGCTGGCTGCTCGCCGCGATCAACTCCTTCGACGAGGTGACGATGACCGTCTTCATCGCCTCGCCCGCCACCACCACACTTCCCGTCCGGATGTTCCTCTACATCCAGGACAATATCGACCCGCTCATCGCAGCCGTCTCCGCCTGCCTGATCGCCCTAACCGCCATCCTGCTGATGGCGCTGGACAGGCTCTTCGGGCTCGATCGGCTGTTCGTCGGAACCGGGAAAGGCTGATTCTCGTGCCCACCATGTCCACAGAACCCGATGTCGCCGTGATCGGCGGCGGCGTGGTCGGCGGCGCCATCGCGCTCGGCCTCGCCCGCAACGGCGCGAAGGTCGCGATCCTCGACGAAGGCGACACAGCCTTCCGGGCCTCGCGCGGCAATTTCGCGTTGGTCTGGGTGCAGTCCAAGGGCTTCGGCATGCCCGATTACGCGCTCTGGTCGCGCCGCTCCGCCGATAGCTGGCACGAATTGGCCGCTTCGCTTGCCGGCGAGACCGGGATCGACGTCGCCCATAGCCAGCCCGGCGGCTTCATGCTCTGCCTTTCGGAGGAGGAACTCGACAAGCGCGTCGACGCGATGCGCCGGCTCCATAACAGCCGGCCGCTAACCGATTTCCCGTATGAAGTGCTCGACCATGCGGAGACCAAGCGACGCCTGCCCGCGATCGGCAAGGACGTGGTCGGCTCGCTCTATTCTCCGCTCGACGGCCATGTGAACTCGCTGAAGCTGTTCCGGGCGCTGCGCGAGGCGACGGTCCGGCGCGGCGTCGACTACCGCCCGAACAGCCCGGTCGAGAGCATCGTGCCCAAGGACGGCGGATTCGCCATCACCGGCCCCTGGGGCGAGATGCGCGCCGGCAAGATCGTGCTCTGCGCCGGGCTCGGCAATGCGCGCCTCGCCCCGATGGTCGGGCTCGACGCCCCGGTGAAGCCAAGCAAGGGCCAGATCATCGTCACAGAGAAGACCGAACCCTTCCTGCACAACCCGATGGTCACCGTTCGCCAGACCGACGAGGGCGGCGTCATGATCGGCGACAGCCAGGAGGACCGCGGCTTCGACACCGTCGTCGGCCAGCCGATCCTCTCGACCATGGCGGAACGCGCCGTGAAGATGTTCCCGCGCCTCGCCGGCCTCAACGTCGTCCGCACCTGGTCGGCGCTGCGCGTGATGAGCCCCGACGGCTTCCCGATCTACGACCAGTCGCAGACCCATCCCGGCGCTTTCGTCGTTACCTGCCATTCCGGCGTGACGCTTGCCGCCAATCATGCCCTGACGCTCGCTCCCGCGATCCTCGCCGGCACCTTGCCCGAGAGCGTCGCGAGCTTCACCGCACGGAGGTTCCATGTTCCGGCCCATAGCTGACCTTGCCGCCCGCGGGGCGCTGAGCTTCACCTTCGACGGCCGGCCGATGACGGCCCGCGCGGGCGACACGGTCGCCACGGCCCTGCTCACGAACGGCATCGTCGCCTGCCGCGAGACGCCGGTCTCCGACACCCCGCGCGCGCCCTATTGCCTGATGGGCGTCTGCTTCGACTGCCTCGTCGTCATCGACGGCATTGGCAACCGGCAGGGCTGCCTCGTCCCGCTCGCGGAGGGCATGCGCATCGAGACCCAGCATGGCCGCCGTCATCTCACGGAGGCCGCGGAATGATTCCGATCGCCAGCATCGAACAGCTCGCCGAGAGCTATGACCTCGTCGTCGTCGGCGCCGGCCCGGCCGGCCTCTCCGCCGCCGCCCGCGCTGCCGAGCTCGGCCTCTCCGTCCTGCTCGCCGACGAGAACCCGGCGCCCGGTGGCCAGATCTACCGCGCCGTCACCACGACGCCGGTGAAGAACCGCGCCATCCTCGGCGAGGATTATTGGCGCGGCGCCGACATCGTCGCGCGCTTCGAGCGCTCGCAAGCGGCTTACGCTTCGCGCTGTACCGTCTGGTCGATCGGCCCGGACGAGACCGCGCCCGGCACTTTCGAGCTCGGCCTCTCGCTCGACGGCAAGGCCCGCATCATCGGCGCGAAACAGGTGATCCTCGCCACCGGCGCGCAGGAACGCCCCTTCCCGATCCCCGGCTGGACCCTGCCCGGCGTGATGACGGCCGGCGCCGCCCAGATCGCGCTGAAATCTGCCGGCGCCATTCCGTCTGGACGCACCGTCGTCGCCGGCTGCGGCCCGCTGCTCTACCTGCTGGCAGGCCAGCTCGCGGCCGCCGGCTGCCAGATCGCCGCGGTGCTCGACACGACGCCGTCGGCCAATTGGTCCAAGTCGCTCGGTGCCATCCCGGATTTTCTGCGCTCGCCCTATCTCGCCAAGGGCCTGAAGCTGATGCTGGCCGCGCGGCGCAAGCTCCGCTTCGTCTCCGGGGTGACCAGCCTGACGGCGACCGGCGAAGGGAAGCTGGCAACGGTCCAGTTCGAACAAGGCGGCCGTACCGGCACGATCGCCTGCGACACGCTGCTGCTGCACCAAGGCGTGATACCCAGCGTCAACTTCTCCAATGCCGCCGGCTGCGCCCATGATTTCGATGGGGAGCAGCACGCCTGGGTGCCGCGCGTCGATGCCTGGTTCGCCTCCACCGTGCCCGGCATCGCCATCGCCGGGGACGGTGCCGGCATCGGTGGCGCGGAAAGCGCGGCGCTACGCGGCGAGATCGCGGCCTTCGGGGCGGCCTCGCAGCTCGGCAAATTGAACGAGGCCGAGCGTGACCGGCAGGCCGCTCCGATCCGCGCCGAACTGGATAAGAAGCTGCGCGGTCGCCGCTTCCTCGACCTGCTCTACAAGCCGGCGCCGCAATTCCTGGCACCACCGAAGGACGAGACCATCGTCTGCCGCTGCGAGGAGGTCACGGCGGGCCAGATCCGCGACGCGGCCAGCCGCCTCGGCGTCACCGGCCCCAACCAGATGAAGGCCTTCCTGCGCTGCGGCATGGGCACCTGCCAAGGACGCCTCTGCGGCCCGACCGTGGTCGAATTGATCGCCGAAACACGCGGCACGACCCCGGCCGAAACCGGCTATTACCGCCTGCGCCCGCCGATCAAGCCGGTGACGCTGGCCGAACTCGCGGCCCTGCCGCAGACAGAAGCCTCGGTTAAGGCGGTCGTCCGATGACCAGGGAGGCCCGCAGCGCCGATGTCATCGTCATCGGCGGCGGCATCCATGGCTGCTCGACCGCCATGCACTGCGCCATGCGCGGGCTCTCGGTGATCCTGATCGAGAAGGATCATGCCGGGCGTCATGCCTCCGGCGTCAATGCCGGCGGCGTGCGTCAGCTCGCCCGCCATGTCGCGGAAATCCCGCTCTCCAACGCCTCGATGGCGCTCTGGCACAACATCGCCGAGCTGGTCGACGACGATTGCGGCTTCACCAGCGACGGGCAGGTACTGGTCGCCGAGGACGAGGCCGATCTGGAGGGCTGCCGCGCCCGCGTCGCCGACCTGACGCTGCGCGGCTTCCACCACGAGGAGATGATCGACGCCAAGGAATTGCGCGAGATCGTCCCGGCCGTCTCCGAGACTTGCCCGGGCGGCGTGATCTCGCGCCGCGACGGCGCCGCGATCCCCTTGCGCGCCACACAGGCCTTCAAGCGCAAGGCCGAAAGCCTCGGCGTGACCATCCGCGAGGGCGTGCGCGTCACCAAGGTCGAGCGGGACGGGCCGAACTGGCGCGTCGTCACCGATGCCGGCGCATTCCTCGCACCCCGCATCGTCAATGCCGCCGGGGCCTGGGCCGACCGCATCGCCGCCGATCTCGGCGAGCCAGTGCCGCTCTCGGTTATCGCTCCGATGCTGATGATCACGGCGCCATTGCCGGCCTTCATCAAGCCGGTGGTGATCCTGCGCGGGCGAAAACTCTCCTTCAAGCAGTTCGACAACGGCACGGTTCTGATCGGCGGCGGCCATCTCGGAACGCCCTTGCGCGACGAGAACGTCACGCTGCTCGACTGGCGCAAGCTCGCGATCAGCGCCGGCACGGTCTGGGATCTCTTCCCGATCATGCGGGGCGCACCGATCGTGCGCGCCTGGGCCGGCATCGAGGCGCGCATGCCGGACGACCTGCCGGTCTTCGGCAAGAGCGCGAAGCATGAAGGCGTCTACCACCAGTTCGGCTTCTCGGCCCATGGCTTCCAGCTTGGGCCCGGTGCCGGCGCCGTCATGGCCGAGATCATCGCGACCGGCCGTTCGAACGTGCCGATCGACGGCCTCGGCATCGCCCGTTTCGCCACCACCCACTGAATTTAACCCGAGGAGACCATCCATGGCCATCAAGCGCTCCATCCGCACGCCCATCCAGAACCGCATCGTCGAGACCGGCAATCTCGTCTTCGTCGGCGGCGTCATCGCCGACGACACCAAGCAGTCGATGGGTCCGCAGACGCAGAACATCCTCGGCAAGATCGAGGGCTATCTCGGCGAGGTCGGGCTCGACCGCAAGGCGATCGTCGCCGCGCAGATCTTCGTCACCGACCTCTCCCAGAAGAAGGAGATGGACGCCGCCTGGACCGGCTTCTTCGGCGATGACATGCCGACCCGCGCGACCGTCGGCGTCGCCGATCTCGGCGGCGGCGCAATGATCGAGATCGTGGTCACCGCCGCACGCTGAGCCGCCCTGGACCAAGGGCCGGCGGTTGCCCACCGCTGGCCTTGCCCAGTCAGTTCGAAGCCGGGACAGGCGCCTCCGCCGTCAGGCTGACGCGGTCGAGCTTCGGCGTCATCGTGTCGAGCAAGGGCAGCGCCGCCGCGCCGAGCGCTGCCGTCAAACGCCCGGTCCCGCCCCTCTGGACGCGCGGGATCGTCCGCCCCGGACGGTTCGCTACCGAGATCGGCAGGGGCGCCATCCCCGCGATCAGCGCGTCGATCACCGTATCCGGCATCTCGCCGCCGAGGATGACGGTCTCCGGATCGAACAGGTTCTCTAGCATCGTCACGACGGGCGCCAATAGTCCGGCCGCCTCCGCGATCCAGCCGGACAAGGCGGGATGCCCTTGCGCATGCAGGCGCGCGACCTCCTCCGGCCCAACCCCGGCAATACCGGCCTCGCGCAAGGTCTCCGCCAGCGCATGGAAGGAGGCGTAGCGTTCCAGGCAGCCATGCCCGCCGCAAGCGCAGGCGCGCCCGTCCCGTACCACGGGAATATGGCCGATTTCGCCGGCATTGCCGAAGGCCCCGCGATAAGGCTGGCCGGCGACGATGACGCCGAGACCGAGACCGGCGCCGAAATAGATCTGGCAGAAATGGCGCAGGTTGCGGCCGAGGCCATGGAGATGCTCGCCCACCGCGGCCGCATTGGCGTCGTTCTCGATCACGACCGGCGTGTTCAGAGCGTCTTGCAGAAGCTGCGCCGCATCCTGCCCGGCCCAGCCCGGCAAGGGCGAGGTGCCGACCGAGTTCATGCCTTCGATCTCGAAGGGGCCGGGCATCACCACGCCGCAGCCGAGCAGGCGCTCTGGCAGGCCGGCTTCGCGCCGCACCGCTGCCAGCTCTGCCGCGGCGGTCTTCTGCACGCCCGCAACCGTCGTATCCGCGAGCGGGGCGATGCGCTGCGCCCTGATCCGCCCGGCGAGGTCGACGAGCACGGTGGTGACGTGATCGGCCGCGATCTCCATGCCGGCCGTCATCCCGCCCTCGGGATTCACCGCGAACTCCACCGGGGGCTGGCCCCGCGCCGTGCGGCGCCGGCCGAGCTCGGTTAGGAACCCCTCTTCGACCAGCTCGGCGACGATGTTGGAGACCGCCTGCGCCGTAAGCTTCGTCAGCACCGCGATGTCGGAGCGGCCGAGCTGCCCGTGCTGGCGCACGGTTTCCAGCACCACGCGGCGGTTATGGCTGCGCGTCCGCTCGGGATTGGTGCCGACGGCGACGCTGCGGGAGGGAGGGACGGGACGGTTCGGCATAGGCGGTCACGCAAGGGCGGGCAAACAGCCTGCTCCGGCAATTAATCCAACTCAAGTGAATTAATCGATTGACAGCCGAGGGCCGACGAGACGACGATGCCGGCGAGCCTCCCGAATGCCGTCCGCCGGCAGGGACGGAGGACGCTGAAATCAGGGGAGAGGGTCATGCGCGGTCTACGCGGGATGCTGTTGGGTCTGATGGTCTCGGTCGGCGCGGTCGCCGGCGCGAAGGCGCAGACCGTCGAGATCGAATACTGGCAGTATGTCTTCGACGCGCGCGTCAAGGCGATGACCGAGCTGATCAAGCGCTTCGAGGCCGCCAACCCGAATATCAAGGTCAAGCAGACGACCTTCCCCTATGCCGACTACCAGACCAAGATCGCCGCGGCGATGCCGGCCGGCCAGGGCCCGGACGTCGTGCAGCTCTTCTATGGCTGGCTCGACAATTTCGTCGGCGCCAAGTTCATCCAGCCGCTGCCGCGCGACGCCTTCCCGCCCGCGATGATCGAGAAGGAATTCTATCCGATCGTCTCGGCGATGAAGCGCGACGGCGAGTATTACGCGCTGCCGACGGCGGTGCGCTCGCTCGCGCTATTCTACAACAAGAAGCTCTTCCAGGAGGCGGGGCTCGACCCGAACACGCCGCCCAAGACCGTCGACGAACTGCTCGATTTCGCCAAGAAGACGACCAAGCGCGACGGCGCCGGCAACATGCTCTCCGCCGGCATCACGCTCGACTTCCCCGGCCAGGACTACCATTGGTGGCGCGAGACGCTGCTGCGCCAGAACGGCGGCGCGCCCTATAGCGACGACAACAAGAAGGTGACCTATGACAGCGAGGCCGGTGCCAAGTCGCTGAACTGGTATGCCGATCTCCAGCGCGTCCACAAGGTCGGCCAGGTCGGCTTCATGGACGAGGGCCAGGCCGCCTTCCGCGCCGGCCGCGCCGCGATGACGATCGACGGCTCCTTCCGTCTCGGCGCCTTCGGCGGCATCAAGGCCTTCGAATGGGGCGTCGCCGAGCTTCCGGCCTCGGCCGACGGCAAGAAGGCGAATTTCGCCAGCTATTGGGTCAACGGCATCACCACGAAGCCGACCGGCGAGAAGCTGGAAGCGGCCAAGAAGTTCCTCGCCTTCGTCACCACGCCCGAGGCGATGCAGCTCTGGCTCGAGACCGTCGGCGAATTGCCGGCGCGCAAGGCGGCTGCCGAGACCGAGAAGAACCTGAACCACCCGATCTACGGGCCGTTCCTCAAGGCGCTCAACTACTCCTACGCCACCGTCTTCGTCGACGAGATGGCCCAGCGCCAGGTCTCGCTCGACATGCTCAACCGCGTGCTGCTGCAGAACCAGGACGCCAAGGCCGCGCTCGCCGAAGCCGCCAAGGCCGAGCAGCCCATCCTCGACCGCTTCTACAAGAAGTGATGTTGGTCGGGCGCCGGATCGGATTGTCGCGATGAATGCCTCTTCGTCTCGTGTCGATGCGCGATCCGGCACCCGTCTCTTCTCGGGCCTCGGCATGCGTCAGAAGCAGGTCCTCTGGGCTTGGTCCTTCCTGGCCGTGCCGGTGCTGTTCTATGCGGTGGTGCGCTTCTATCCGACGCTGGAAGCCTTCTGGATTTCCACGACCAACTGGAACCTCCTGACCAAGCCCTCCTTTGTCGGGCTGGCCAACTTCAAGCGCCTCCTTGCCGATCCCGTGTTCTGGAAGGTCTTCGGCAACACGGCGCTCTACCTGCTGCTGGGCACGCCGATCAGCCTGCTGCTCGCCTTCACCATCGCCTACCATCTCGACCGCGTGCGCGTCCTGCACGGTTTCATCCGGGCGCTGTATTTCCTGCCCTTCCTGACGACCGCCGCGGCGATGGCCTGGGTCTGGCGCTGGTTTTACCAGCCGGTGCCGATCGGCCTGTTCAACAACCTGCTCGCCGGCATCGGCATCGCCCAGCAGCCCTTCTTGCGCTCGACGACGCAATCGCTGCCGGCCGTGCTGGCGCCCGCCATCTGGGCCGGCCTCGGCTTCCAGGTGGTGATCTTCATGGCGGGCCTGCGCGCCATTCCGACGACCTATTACGAGGCCGCCCGCATCGACGGCGTCTCGAACGGAACGATCCTGCGGCGGATCACACTGCCGTTGCTCAAGCCGACGATCGTCTTCCTCGTCGTCTTCTCCTCGATCGGCTTCCTGCGAATCTTCGATCAGGTCTACAACATGACCAGCCAGACGAGCAGCGACCCCGGCGGGCCGCTCAACGCGACCAAGCCGCTCGTGCTGATGATCTACCAGACGGCCTTCTCCTCCTTCGACATGGGCTATGCCGCAGCCCAGACCGTCGTGCTTTTCCTCGTGCTGCTCGTGGTCTCGCTGCTGCAGCTCAGGCTGCTGAAAGACCGCTGATGAGCGCCGCCTCCCCCATGGCCCTGCGCATCGAGCCCGGCCGCATCATCGCCTGGCTGCTGCTCTTCGGCGGCGGCCTGCTGATGGTGACGCCGCTCGCCTTCATGTTCGCGACCTCGCTGAAGGATTCCTCCGAGATCTACGATCTCGCCTTCTTCCCGGCCCATCCGACGCTGAGCAACTACGTGACCGTGCTCTCGGACGGCCGCTTCCTGCGCTGGTTCGCCAATTCCTTCGGCATCGCGGTGGCGGTCACGCTCTCGAACGTCTTCTTCGACAGCCTCGTCGGCTACACCCTCGCGAAATTCCAGTTCCGCGGCCGCTATCTCGTCTTCATCGCCATCCTCTCGACGCTGATGATCCCGACCGAGATGCTGGTTATCCCCTGGTACGTCATGGCCAAGAACTTCGGCTGGCTCGACAGCTACTGGGGCATCATGTTCCCGGGCATGATGACGGCCTTCGGCACCTTCCTGATGAAGCAGTTCTTCGAGACCGTGCCGAACGACTTCCTCGAAGCTGCGCGCATCGACGGCCTCAACGAGTTCGCGATCTTCTGGCGCATCGCCCTGCCGCTGGTGACGCCGGCGCTCTCGGCGTTGGCGATCTTCACCTTCCTCAGCAACTGGACCGCCTTCATCTGGCCGCTGATCGTGACGACCTCCAAGGAGCTCTACACCTTGCCGGTCGGGCTCACGAGCTTCGCGGTGGAATCGCAGGTCCAGTGGGAATTGATCATGACCGGCGCCGCGCTCGCGACCCTGCCGACGCTGACCGTCTTCCTGCTGCTCCAGCGCTATATCGTGCGCGGCGTGGTCCTCGCCGGTCTCAAGGGCTGATTGCCATGACGAAAACCGATCCGCGGACGGCCGACACGTCCGTCTTTCCCGATCCCGTCTACAAGGAGACCGTGCTGCGCCCGCTCTTCGACGGCGCGAAGACTCATCATGTCCAGAGCTTCCGCGCCATCGACCGCGCCCATCTCGTCATGCTCGCGGAGACCGGCATCCTGCCGCGCGCCACAGCCGGCCGCATTGCCCGCGCGCTCGACGCCATCGATGCCGAGATCGACCCGGCGGCGCTGCGCTATGACGGCACGGTCGAGGATTACTTCTTCCTGATCGAGGCCGAGCTGAAGAAGCGCCTGCCGGCCGACGATGCCGGGCGCCTCCATACCGGCCGCTCGCGCAACGATATCGACCACACGCTGTTCAAGCTAGCGCTCAAGCCGCGGCTCGACCATATGGCCGGCCTTCTGCGCGCGCTGATCACCGCGACGCTCGACCTCGCCGAGCGCGAGAAGGCGACGCTGATCGTCGCCTATACCCATGGCCAACCGGCCCAGCCGACCACCTTCGGCCATTACCTTTCGGCCGCCATCGAGGTGATGCTGCGCGACCATGAGCGGCTGGTGCAGGCGCGTGCCCTGCTCGATCTCTCGCCGATGGGCGCCGCCGCGATCACCACCTCGGGCTTCCCGCTGGACCGCGCCCGCGTCGCGCATCTGCTCGGCTTTTCCGGCCCGCTGCAGAATTCCTATGGCTGCATCGCCGCGATCGACTACCTCACCGCAACCTATAGCGCGCTCGAACTCGTCTTCCTGCATCTCGGCCGCCTGATCCAGGATCTGCAGGTCTGGACCGCCTTCGAGGTCGGCCAGCTCTATGTGCCCAATGCCTTCGTGCAGATCTCCTCGATCATGCCGCAGAAGCGCAATCCCGTTCCGATCGAGCATCTGCGCCACCTCGCCTCGCAGGCGATGGCACGCGCCCGGATGGTCAGGGACATCGTCCACAACACGCCCTTTACCGACATGAACGACGCCGAGGGCGAAACCAACGAGGCCGGCTACCAGGCCTTCGCGACGGGCGAGCGCGTGCTCGGCCTCCTCGCCGCGCTGCTGCCGGCGCTCCAGGTCGACGGCCGCCGCGTGGCTGAGAACATCCGCCGCTCCTGCATCACCATCACTGAGCTCGCCGACACGCTGGTCCGTTCGGAGGGCCTCTCCTTCCGCACCGCCCATGAGATCGCCGCCGATGTCGCGCGTGCCGTGGTCGCGGCCGATGGCGACCTGCCGCGCGACGGCTATGCCCCGTTCCGCAAGGCCTTCCAGGAACATGCCGGCCGCGAGCCGGAATTGAACGAGGCCGCCTTCACTGAGGCCGTTTCGCCCGAGCATTTCGTCGCGGTGCGCGAGCGCTTCGGCGGGCCGGGGCCGCAGGCTCTCGCCGCCGCCTTCGCCGGCTATCGCGGCGTGCTGGTGGCAGCCGGCCTCGCCGCGACCGCAACCGCCGCGCGCGAGGCTTCCGCGCGCCATGAACTCGATGCCGCCTTCGCGGATCTGATGGGAGCAGCCTGATGGCGGGTATCGAGCTTCAGGGGCTGGTCAAGCGCTACGGCAAGACGCAGGTCGTCCACGGCATCGACCTGACGATCGAGGACGGCGAATTCGTCGTCTTCGTCGGCCCGTCCGGCTGTGGCAAGTCGACGACTTTGCGCATGATCGCCGGTCTTGAGGAGATCGACGGCGGCACCATCACCATCGCCGACCGGCCCGTGAACCGGCTGGAGCCGAAGGAGCGGAACATCGCCATGGTGTTCCAGAACTACGCGATCTACCCGCATATGAGCGTCGCCGAGAATATCGGCTTCGGCCTCTATACGGCGAAGCTCGACAAGGCCGAGAAGCGCCGCCGGATCGAGGAGACCGCCCGCATCCTCGGCCTTGAGCCGCTACTGGAGCGCAAGCCCTCGGCCCTGTCCGGCGGCCAGCGCCAGCGCGTCGCCATCGGCCGCGCCATGGTGCGCGACCCCGCCGCCTTCCTGTTCGACGAGCCGCTCTCCAATCTCGATGCGCAATTGCGGGCGCAGATGAGGCTGGAGATCAAGCGCCTGCACCAGCGGCTCGGCCGCACCATCGTCTTCGTCACCCATGATCAGGTCGAGGCGATGACGCTGGCCGACCGGATCGTGGTGATGCGCGACGGCCGCATCCTCCAGGTCGGCGCGCCGATGGAGCTCTACGAGAAGCCGGCGGACGTCTTCACCGCCCGCTTCATCGGCTCGCCGACGATGAACATCCTGCCGGCCAAGACGAGCACCGCCGACGGCAAAGCGAAGCTGGAGCTGGCAGGCAACACCATCGCCCTGCCGCCGCGCCCGACAGCACTCCCCGCCGAGGTTCTGGTCGGTGTCCGCCCCCAGGAGCTGCGCGTGCTGGCGCCCGGCGAAACCGCCGATCTCGTCCTCACCGGCAAGGTCGCGGTGGTCGAGCCGCTGGGGTCCGAGACCTTCGTCCATGTCGAGCATGGCGATGGCTTGATCCTCGCCTCGGCCCCGGCCAAGGCGCCGCCGTTCGTCGGCCACGACGTCCGCCTCGGCGCCGGCATCGACGCGCTGCGCCTGTTCGACGCCGCGACCGAGCGCGCCCTATGAGCGCCGGGCGCGACCTCGTCCTCAGTATCGGCCGGCTCTATTGCGACATCGTCTTCCGCGGGCTCGACGCGATGCCGCGCCTCGGCGAGGAGCGGTTCGCCGAAACCGTCGCGATCGTGCCGGGCGGCGGCGGCTTCATCACGGCAGCCCATCTCGCCGCGCTCGGCCTGCACGCCGGCCTGCTGGCCCGCATCGGCACGGACCCGCTCTCCGGCACGCTCGCACCTGCGCTGGCCAATAGCGGCGTCGATCTGCGCTGGGTCGAACGCGCGCACGATGCCGGCCCGCAGCCGACCGTCGTGATGGTGCAGGACGGCGAGCGCGCTTTCCTGTCGCGCCGCGCCGGCAGCGCACGCCCGGCGACGCTGGACGCCGCCCTCGCCGACCCGGCCGCGCGCCATCTCCACATTGCCGAATTCGCGACGCTCGCCGAGATCCCCGACCTGATCGACAGGGCCAAGCGCGCCGGCCTCACCGTCTCGCTCGATCCGAGCTGGGACGACGACTGGATCCGCCGGCCCGACCTGATCGAGCGCACCGCCGGCGCCGATATCTTCCTGCCCAACGCGGCCGAAGCGCGCGCCATCGCAGGTTGCGACGACCTCGATGAAGCCGGCAGTCGCCTCGCCGGCCATTTCCCCCTCGTGGTGATCAAGGACGGCGGCAACGGCGCGCGCCTGTTCCAGCGCGACACGACCCTTCCTCTTCCAGCGCCCGAGGGCGGCCCGGTTCTCGACACGACCGGGGCGGGAGACGCCTTCAATGCCGGCTTCCTCGCCGCCTGGCTCGCCGGACACCCGGCCGAACAAGCCCTGGCCGAGGGCATCGCCTGCGGCACCCTCTCGGTGCGTTCGGTCGGCGGAGCCGGGACGCGGCTCGACCGCGGCGATGTCGACGCGATGAGCCTGGCCCTGCTGCGCAACCATGACCGGATCGATGCCTGAAACCCTTCTCACGCGCGAGGCGGCGGAAGCCGCCGAGGTCGCCGCTCGCCAGATCGCCATCAACGGCGAAGCCATGGCGCTGCTCGGCGACCGCCTGCGCCGGCGCAAGCCCGCCTTCATCGCGACCTGCGCCCGCGGCTCCTCCGACCATGCCATGACCTATGGCAAATATCTGCTGGAACGCGCGCTCGGCCTGCCGGTCGCTTCGCTCGGCCCCAGCCTGGCTTCCGTCTATCGTGGAGAGATCGACCTCTCCGGGGCGGTCTTCATCGCCGCCTCGCAATCCGGCCGCAGCCCGGACGCGCTGCAATTGACCGAGACGGCCAAGCGCGGCGGCG
>NZ_JAELTI010000079.1 GCF_016428755.1 Allobosea sp. ASV33 | reverse complement strand
GCTCGGCGACGAGCTGGCGCAACGGCACGTCGCGGATGGCGGGCGTCGCCTCGGCAGCGCGGCCATAGGCGAGGGTGGCCTGACAGAAATCGATGGCGCGGCCGAGCGTCGCGATCAGGCGCGGCGCGAAGCGGCGGATCTTGGCGTCGCGGGTCTCGATCAACTGGTCGGACATGAGCTGCGCCGCCGCCAGCATGTTGCGCAGGTCGTGGTTGATCTTGGAGACGGCGAGGCCGAGCTCGGCGAGATGCTTCTTGGTGCGCAGTTCGTCGGCGAGCGTCCCCTGCATGCGGGCGAGCGCCCGCTCCGCCTCGCCGATCTCGTCGGCGCGCAATGAGGGTTCGATGATCCGCCGCGGGTTCTCCGGGTCCGCCTCGAACTCCATGACATTGGCCGCCAGATGCCGGATCGGCCCGATGATCAGCGCATTGAGCGCGATATAGACCGCAAGCGCGGTCAGGCCGGTGAGCAGCAGCGAGATCAGCAGCAGGCTCCAGGAGAATTTCAGCATCGCCCGATGCAGCGGCGCCTCGTCGATGACGATCTCGACGAAATCGGCGCCGCCGACGGCCTCGCCGACGACGCGGATCGGCATCGTCGCAGGCGCGACGAGCACCGTGACGGCCTCGTTGATCGCCTGGAGCCAGTCGAGATTGCGCAGGTCGATCGAGCGGGCGACCTCCGGCGGCGGCATCGAATCGAGGCTGAGCAGGCGCCGCGCCCCGCCGACGCGCGCCGCGATGGCGCGTGCGCCGACGCCCATCAGCAGGCGGTTCTCGCTCCCCTCGGGCAGGCCGTCTTCCGGCGCGCCTTCCAGCACCAGTGCGGCGACCTGCGCGGCGGCGATCCGATCATGCAGCCAGTTGCGCCGGAAATTCGCGATCGAGGGTAGATAGATCAGCACCTCCGCCAACATGACGAAGAGCACGGTCACGAGCAGCAGCTTGGCCGACAGGCCGAGGCGCGTGAGTCCGCGCGGCTGGCTGACCGACAAGGCTGGCTTGGGTGCATGCATCGTCGGGGAGCTTAACCGAAACGCCGCAAAAAGCCGATGAGGCGGCGCAGGGCCGGCCGCGTGGTCAATGTCGCATGGAAGGAGAGGGCGGCGCGGCGCGAGGCATCGGAGCGGGCGATGCCGGGCAACGGCATGCCGGAAACGACGTCGACGCCGAGCCCGGCGCGCATCGCGATGCACCAGGGGGCGATCTGCTCGCCCGCGTCTTCGCCGACGATGGTGACGCCGAGGATCTGGCCCTTGCGGTCGACGATCGCCTTGACGAAGCCCTCGGTCTCGCCGGCGGCCTGGGCTGCCGCATTCTCGGAATAAGGCCAGCGCAGCACCCGGATCTGGCCGGCCCTGGCGCGAGCCTCCGTTTCCGACGCTCCGACCGATGCGACCTGCGGCCGGGTCCAGGCCACGCGCGGCTCGCTGGCCGGATCGATCCTGACCCGTTGGCGGAACAGAATGCTGCGCAGCAGGAGCCCGACCTGGTCGTCGCCGGCACGATCCGATGCAGCGGTCGCGGTGCCACCGGCACAGGCTCCCAAAGCGTAGACGCGGCGGTTGCTCGTCCGCAGGCTCCTGTCGACGGTGATGCCCGAGGCGTCCCAGCGGATGCCGGCAAATTCGAGATCGAGGCTGGCGATTTCGGCGCGGCGCGGGCCGCAGATGACGAGATGCGAGCCCTCGATGGTCGTTTCGCCCGAGGGCGTGGCGAGGACGAGGCGAAGGCCTGACCGGCTGCGTTCCGCCCGCAGCGGCGTGCTGTTTTCGTGAAGCTCCAGTCCTTCGCGCAGCAGCCGCCGCCGCAGGATCGTCGCGGCTTCGTCGTCATGGCCCGCGAGCAGTCCCTCCGGCGCGACGAGCGACGCGGCAGAGCCGAGCCGGCGCAAGGCCTGCGCCAGGGCAGCCCCCGAGCCCCCGAGAACGATCGGGCGTTCGGGCAGCCGCGTCAGGCCGGCGAGGTCCGATTCGTGGAGGACGGGCACGGCATCGAGCCCGGCTATCGCGGGCGGCACGGCGCGCGCGCCGGTGGCGATCACGAAGCGGCGGGCCTTGATCGCGCGCCCGTCGACGGTGACCGTGCTGCGGCTCGTGAAACGCGCTTCGCCGCGGATGACGGTGATGCCGAGAGCGGCCAGGCGCTCGGCCGAATGATTGGCCCGGCCGGCCGCCAGAGCGCGCTGGATATGGTCGTGTATCTGCGCCGGGTTCGGCTGCGGCTCCGCCGCTGCCAGGCCGAGGCGCCCGGCATCGCGCAGCGCCTGCGCCCGGGCGGCGCTCGCGATCAGGGCGTGGATAGCGAGCGGCCCCGGATCGCCGCCGATGGCACCGCGCTCGATCAGAACGACGGGGACGCCGAAACTCGCTGCGGCGATCGTGAGCGCGATGCCGTTTGCGCCCGCGCCGATGACGCAGATATCGGGTGTCAACGCGGCTGGTTTCACCGCCTTGGCCGTGCCGTCGCTCACCGGATGTCCCGTTCCGCTCGCTCTCACCCTCGCTGATGCGTTGCCGGGCCGGCGGAATCAAGGCCGCCGTGCGGATGCTCCGGAAAAAGAGCCGCCTTAGAGCCTCTAACAAAACCCGGAGGGGTCTCGATGGGCTTTAGAGGAGCCGAATGCCAGGAGGAGCGCGCAGCCGATATCCTTCGATATCGGCAAGTCGGTCCGACGCCGCAGGCGGCCCTCCAAAGCTCACCTCCGGCGCCGGGAATTCGACCGTCCACGGCGTCGCGGCGCTTGCCGATACCAACGGTATCGGCTTCACCCCGCTCCTTGGCGGAGCGGACGAATTGCCGGCGTCGAGACCCCTCCGGGTTTTGTTAGAGGCTCTAAGCCTGTTCAGGCCACGCTGCGATTGCCGTTCTGGCCCTTGATGCTGGCCAGCGCCTCGGGGCGGCCGAACAGGAAGCCCTGGGCGCGATGGGCGCCGAGCAGTTGCACGGCGATGCGCTGCTGCTCCGTCTCGATGCCTTCGACCACGACGTTCATTTGCAGGCGCCGCGCCAATTGGCAGACCGCCTCGATGACGGCCTTCGAGGCTTCGTTGGTATGGACCTCGCGCGTGAAGCTCTGATCGATCTTCACCTGCGCGAACGGGTAGGTCGAGAGATAGGCGAGCGAGGAATAGCCAGTGCCGAAATCGTCGAGCGCGAAGGTCACGCCCAGCGCCCGCAATTCGTCGAGGACCGAAAGCGCCAGCTTCTCGTCCTCGATCAGCAGCGATTCGGTGACTTCCAGCATCAGGCGCCGCGATTCGAGATGCGAGGCGAGGAGCGCGCTCTTCACCGTCTCGACGATGCGGCGCGGCTCCCGGAACTGCAGCGGCGAGACGTTGACGGAGACGCCGATGCCCGGCTCCCAGCTCGCGGCATCGCGGCAGGCCTGGCGGATCGCCCAGTCGCCCATGCCGGCGATCAGGCCGGACTGCTCAGCGATCGGGATGAAGACGCCGGGCGGCACCATGCCGCGGGTGGGGTGGCGCCAGCGCATCAGCGCCTCGCGCGAGACGACCTTCTGTGTCTTCAGGTCGATGATCGGCTGGTAATAGAGTTCGAGCGTGCCGTCATTGCAGGCCTTGCGCAGATCGACCTCGATCTCGTGCCGCTCCATCATCTCCTCGGCCATGGCCGGGTTGAAGAACATCATCATGTTCCGGCCGGCCGACTTCGCCTTGTAGAGGGCCGTATCGGCATGGCGCAGCAGGTCGGCCGGATTGGCGCCGTCGAGCGGTGCCATCGCGATGCCGATGCTGGCCGTGACGTAGACGGTCTTGCCGTCGACGTCGAAAGACCGGGACATCGCGTCGATCATGCGCTGGGCGATGGCGGTGACGACGAGATGGTCCGAGGACGGCAGGATCAGCAGGAACTCGTCGCCGCCGAAGCGGGCGAGCTGGTCGTTGCTGCGGACCGCGCTGCGCAGGCGGCTCGCGGTCTCCATCAGCACATGGTCGCCGATATCGTGGCCGAGGCTGTCATTGACCTGCTTGAAGCCGTCGAGATCGAGATAGAGCAGCGCGAAACCGTCGCCGGTGCGCTCCAGCTTGGCGAAGGCCTCGGTGATCTGCGCGGTGTACTCGAAGCGGTTCGCGAGCCCGGTCAATTCGTCGAACCGCGCCATCTGCTCGATGCGCGCCTCCGTCGCCTTGCGCTGAGTGGCATCCTCGGTGAGCATCAGGATGCCGCCCTCGGCGGCAGGCGCAAGCGTCACGACCAGGACGAGCCCGCTGCGCGTCACCAGTTCGCGGCTGGTCGCCACCTGGGTCGTCTGCACCTCGGTCAGTGCCGCGCGGATGTCGCGCAATTGCTCCTGGCTGATCACCTGACGCTCGACCAGGAAGCGCGCTATCGCCGTCAGCGGCGTGCCGGGCAGGGCGAGCGTCTCGGGCAGGCCATAGAGCGTACTGTGGGGCGCGTTGCTGACCGCGAGCTTGAGGCTGCGGTCGAACATCGCCAGCCCGTCGATCATCGTGTTCAGCGCGGCGTCAAGCGTCAGGTTCTGCGAGTGCAGCGCGGAGGCCAGCGCCTTCGACTGCTTGTTGGCGTCGCTGAGCGCCAGCAGGTTGCGGTGCAGGGAGTTGGTGATCGCGATATTGGCCGCCACGTAGAGGAAGGCGAAATAGCCGATATAGCGGTAATAGGGGTTTTGCGCGGCGATCAGGCCGATCGCCATCGGGATGCAGAAGGTCAGGAGCTGCACCGCGACGAATTTCGGCCGGCCGGCATTGCGCGCGACATAGCCGGAGGCCAGCGCGATGGTCGATGCGACCGAGGTGATGTGCGCGGCCGGATCGTTGGTCTGGACCAGCGCGACATAGCAGCTATAGCCGAGCACGGCGCTGAATACCGTGGCGCCCAGGAAATAGTCGCGGTCCCAGCGCCGGGTCTCCGCATAGCTGTCCTGAGCGTGGTTGTGCCGGCGATAGGCGATCACCGTCATGATGCGCAGGACGACGATGAGCGTCACCAGGATGGTGAGGCTCATGAAGATGTCCATGCCGGTGGAGAGCCAGCACAGGAACGGCGTCAGGATGCCGGCTATGCCGCCGGGGATGATCGAGGCCGGCGACGAGAACAGCGAACTGACCAGCAGCGTATAGCCGGTCAGGTCGATGTTCTCGCCCTGCTCGCGCTCGCCGGCCGCCATCAGTCGCTTGAGAGCGCCTGCCATCTACTCCTGCCTCTGCCGCCCCACGCGGTACGACGCGCGGATTCCGCACGTCGCGCATCATGCCAGAGGGTTGTACGAGAGCAGAGGTAAATGCTTCGTGTGGTTTTCCGGGGCCGCTTCTCCGGTTTGCCGCGCGGCCCCTGATGCGCCTTGGATTTTCCGCCCGTCAGACCGGGGCGAGGTGGCGCTGGTAGACGCGCGCCAGCATCCGGTCCTGCGTCTGGGCGATGCGCTGCAGCTTCGAGATCGCGCTCGGGCTGAGGCGCAGCATACAGTCCGTCCAGATCTGGCCGAGATGGCCGAGTTCCTCGCGCAGATCCCCATGGCGACGGTTGAAGGCCGAGAACAGCGCGGTCTTGGCGGCGTGGATCGGCAGGGAATCGGCGCAATATTTGCGGATCCAGTTCTCGCCCGTGCCGGTCGGCACCACGGCCTCGAGCCCGCCGGCCGCCATGAAGTCCTGCGCGCTCATCTCCTCGCCGGAGAGCAGCATCTGCTCGGCCGCGCGCTGGCCCATGCGCCGCGACAGGATCGCCACCGCGGTGATCGGGAAGTGGTTGAACTTGATCTCGGGATAGACGAACGACGCCTGTTCCTCGGCGATCATCACATTGCAGGAGCGGGGCGCGTCGATGCCGCCGCCGATCGCCTTGGCGTGGATCGTCGAGAGCGTCACCACGAGGCCGTTGAGGCCGCCTGAGTTCCAGATCGCGCCTTCGGCCGAAAGCCGGGCGTATTCCGCCAGCGCGGCGCGGTCGTTCTTGGCCAGGCAGTCCAGATAGAAATCGAGATCGCCGCCGAGCGTGAAGAACGGCCCCGTGCCGCGGAAGGCGAGGAAGCGCACCGGGGCGCGGTGATACTGATCTGGCGCGCCCCAGAGCGCCACGATCGCGCTCTGGATCTTCACCAGGCTGTCGAGCAGCTGCAGCGTGAAGACGGGCTTCAGCTCCGGTCGGATCGTGACCCAGAGCGTCTTGATATCCGGCTCATAGGCGATCTCCACCTCCGGCAGGAAGCCCGCCTTGTAGCGGATCGCATCGATGACCTCGCAGCTTTCCAGCACGGTCGGCGCGCGGCTGCCTGAACTGATCTTCAAGGACTGCAACATGACGCTACCCCACGAACTCCTTGATGCCGGCAGCGTAAACGAGCTTAACGAAGTGTAAACGAATTCTCCCGGAAATGGTTAATAGCATTAAGGATTTTCACTTTACCAAGCGTCAGGTCGGGCGCCGCCGGGCTTGCCCTTGGTCCGGCAAGGCAAGAGCCGCGCCGCAGCGATGCGAACGAAAATGTCGTGGAGAGCCCGGTGGGCGATGCAAATGGGCGGTATCGCCGCGCTGCGGCAGAAGGATCGTGCTCCAGCCGAAATACACGCTGCCGGCTGGCTCGCTCCGGCACGGCGCTGGTCCATTCTGGGGCGAGGCGGGGACGACCCTCGCGGCGCTTGTCCGCCGCCGGCCCAGGGGCTAACGATACCGCCGCGAATTCGCCGCGTTCCCGCGTTCAAACACCCCAGAGCTGATGCCGTGACCCGCCAGACAGCCGAAGACGAGAAGCAGGCGCGCCTTGCCGCCGCGCTCCGCGAGAACCTGAAGCGCCGCAAGGCGCAGGCTCGCGCTCGCCGCTCGGACGAGGCGCAAGCGCGTGAGCCGGAGCCGCCCTCTCAGGCCGACACCTCCCGGACCTGAATTTCCTTAATCCCCCACGCACTGCCGGCTTTTCGCCCGGCCGGCCGAGCAGGACCCGACGATGGACAAGATCCGCATCACCGGCGGCCAGCGCCTCAATGGCGCCATTCCGATTTCCGGCGCGAAGAACGCCGCCTTGCCGCTGATGATCGCGAGCCTGCTGACTGACGAGACGCTGACGCTGACCAACGTCCCGCGTCTGTCGGACGTGACCGCGCTCTCGCGTATCCTCTCCAACCAGGGCGTCGACCGCACCGTCGCCGGCAAGCGCATCGGCCAGTCCACCGAGACGGGTCAGACCATCTCGCTGACCGCGCGCCAGATCGTCGATACCTGCGCGCCCTATGAATTGGTTTCGACCATGCGCGCGAGCTTCTGGGTGATCGCGCCGATCCTCGCCCGTATGGGCGAGGCCAAGGTCTCGCTGCCCGGCGGCTGCGCCATCGGCACGCGCCCGGTCGACCTGCTGCTCATGGCGCTGGAGAAGCTGGGCGCCGAGATCACCATCGAGAACGGCTACGCGCTGGCCCGCGCCCCCAAGGGGCTGAAGGGCGGCGAGATCGTCTTCCCGAAGGTCACGGTCGGCGGTACCCATACCGCGCTGATGGGCGCGGTGCTCGCCCAGGGCACCACCGTGATCGAGAACGCGGCCTGCGAGCCGGAGGTCACCGACCTCGCGGCCTGCCTCGTCAAGATGGGCGCCAAGATCGAGGGCGCCGGCACGCCGCGCATCGTGGTGACGGGCGTGGCGCGCCTCGGCGGTGCACATCATGCCGTGCTGCCCGACCGCATCGAGGCCGGCACCTATGCGATGGCCGTGGCGATGACCGGCGGCGACGTGATGCTGGAAGGCGCGCGGCCGGAGCTGCTGCAATCGGCGCTTGACGTGCTCACCAGGGCCGGCGTCGAGATCGACTCGACCAATGAAGGCATCCGCGTGCGCCGCAACGGCCGCGGAATCGAGGCGGTCGATGTAGATACCGATCCCTTCCCGGGCTTCCCGACGGACCTGCAGGCGCAGTTCATGGCGCTGATGACCCGGGCCAAGGGCACCTCGCGCATTCGCGAGACCATCTTCGAGAACCGCTTCATGCATGTCCAGGAGCTCGCCCGCCTCGGCGCGAAGATCCGGCTGGACGGCGATGTCGCCCATGTCGAAGGCGTCGAGAAGCTGACCGGCGCACCGGTGATGGCGACGGATCTGCGCGCCTCGGTCTCGCTGGTCATCGGCGGTCTCGCCGCCGAAGGCGACACCACGATCAACCGCGTCTACCACCTCGATCGCGGCTTCGAGGCGCTGGAAGCCAAGCTCAGCCGCTGCGGCGCGCTGGTGGAACGCATCAGCAGTTGATTCTCGGCTGTTGATTTTCTGGAGGCGGCTCGTCAGAACAAAACCATGTCAGACGATGCCGCCGATCCCCTGAAGCTCATCGCCCTCGATGCCGATGACCTCGCGATTGTCTCAGCCCATCTCCAGGATGCGGTGCTGAAGGCGGCCGACCTCGTCTACCTGCCGCGCGAGCAGCGCTTCGCGCTCGCGCTGCGCCGCTTCGACTGGGAGGGTGCCCAGCACGGCCAGCGCCGGCGCCGCCTGGCGGCACTGCATTTCGACCGCGTCCAGTCCGTGCGCAGCGCCAAGCTCGACAAGAACGACCCCGACAAGGTCCTCAACCTGCTCGCCGTCACTTTCGACCTGGGCGAAGACCCGGCCGGCGACGTGACCCTGCATTTCTCGGAGGGCGCGGCGATCCGCCTCTCGGTCGAGTGCATCGAGGCGCAGATGAAGGATCTCGGCCCGGTCTGGGAAGCGGCGGCAACGCCCGGCCATCCCGACGGCGCCTGAACCGGCCGGCGCCTCGCCGCTTTTCGGCCAGTCACCGCTTCAACCTTCGGCACCCTTCGTCTAAGAACGCGCCGTCATCCCGGACAAGCCGCAAAGCGGCGCCGATCCGGGATCCATCGAAGGCGCTGCGCTCCATGATGGATTCCGGGTCTTCGCTGCGCTACGCCCGGAATGACGACCGAGGGTTCGGATTTCCTGAGGATACCATGCCGATCAGGCTCGACGACAGGGATGCCGGCTTCGCCGCGGGCTTCGCGGCGCTGCTCTCCGCCAAGCGAGAGGTCTCCGAGGAGGTCGATCGCATCGCCGCCGATATCATCGCGGACGTCCGCGAGAAGGGCGACGCGGCGCTGATCGGCTACACCTCCCGCTTCGACGCGCTCGACCTGACGCCTGAGACCCTGCGCGTCGACGAGGCCGAGATCGACGCGGCCGTCGCCGCCTGCTCGCCCGAACTGCTAGCCGCGCTGGAGACGGCGCGCGAGCGCATCGAGACCTATCATCGCCGCCAGAAGCCGGCCGATTCCTGGGTCGAGGATGCCGCCGGCGTCGGCGCCGGCTGGCGCTGGAGCGCGATCGAGGCGGTCGGGCTCTATGTGCCCGGCGGCACCGCGAGCTACCCGTCCTCGGTGCTGATGAACGCCATTCCCGCGAAGGTCGCCGGCGTGCCGCGCATCGTCATGGTCGCGCCGACGCCGCGCGGCGAGACCAACCCGCTCGTGCTCGCGGCCGCCCGGCTCGCCGGCGTCGACGAGGTCTATCGCATCGGCGGCGCGCAGGCCGTCGCAGCGCTGGCCTACGGCACCGCCGCGATCGCGCCGGTCGCCAAGATCGTCGGTCCCGGCAATGCCTATGTCGCCGCCGCCAAGCGCCGCGTCTTCGGCCAGGTCGGCATCGACATGATCGCCGGCCCCTCCGAGGTGCTGGTCATCGCCGACCGCAGCGCCAATCCCGACTGGATCGCGGCCGACCTGCTGGCGCAGGCCGAGCATGACGTCTCCGCGCAGTCGATCCTGATGACCGACGACTCTGCGCTCGCCGCCGAGGTCGAGAAGGCCGTCGCCGCCCAGCTCGCGACGCTGCCGCGGGCGGAGATCGCCGGCAGGAGCTGGCAGGAATTCGGCGCGATCCTGCTCGTCGCCGATCTCGAAGCCGCCGTGCCGCTGGTCGACCGGCTCGCGCCCGAGCATCTCGAGATCATGACGGCCGATCCCGAGCGCCTCGCGGGGCTGATCCGCAATGCCGGCGCGATCTTCCTCGGCGGCCATACGCCGGAAGCGATCGGCGACTATGTCGGCGGCCCCAACCATGTCCTGCCGACCGCCCGCTCGGCCCGCTTCTCGTCGGGTCTCGGCGTCGGCGATTTCATGAAGCGAACCTCGCTCCTGAAATGCGGCCCCGAAGGCCTTCGCGCCCTGGCTTCCGCCGCCACGCAATTGGCCGAAGCGGAGGGCTTGCAGGCGCACGGCCGATCCGTGACGATCAGGCTGAATCTTTGAGCGTTGTCCAACGGGCGGCGCCATGGCCGGAGGAGCGATGTCCGACGTCTCGACAGCCACCAACCAGCGTCTGGTCGGCCTGACCCTCGACGAGAACTCCCTCGGCCGCGGCACGCCCGATCAGGAGCACGAGCGCGCCGTCGCGATCTACGACCTGATCGAGCGCAACAGCTTCGTCATTCCCGAGCATGACGGCGGCCCGTATCTCGCGCATCTCGCCATGGTCGAGCGGCGGCTCGTCTTCGAGATCAAGCAGGCCGACGGCGCGCCGGTGGTGACGCATCATCTCTCGCTCAGCCCGTTCCGGCGGATCATCAAGGATTACGAGCTGGTCTGCGACAGCTATTACGCGGCGATCCGGACCTCGACGCCATCCCAGATCGAGGCGATCGACATGGGCCGGCGCGGCCTGCACGACGAGGCTGCGGGCATCCTGGCGGAGCGGCTGGCTAACAAGGTCGAGGTCGATTTCGATACGGCCCGCCGTCTCTTCACGCTGATCTACGCGCTGCACTGGAAGGGCTGACGCGCTTGGAGCCCCCGCGCAAGGTCCAAAGCGTGCTCTTCATGTGCGCGATGAACGCCGTGCGTTCGCCAATGGCCGAGGCTCTCGCCAAGCATTTCTTCGGCAAGTCGATCTACGTCCAGTCGGCCGGCGCCCGGAAGGGCGATGTCGATGGCTTCGTGCAGACGGTGCTCGACGAGATCGGCATCGACCTCAGCCGGCACAAACCGAAATCCGTCGAGGAGCTCGAAGAGTGGGAAGGGCTCAATTTCGACCTGATCATCACGCTCTCGCCGGAAGCGCATCACAAGGCTCTCGACCTGACGCGGACCCACGCCGCCGAGGTGGAATACTGGCCGACCGTCGATCCCACGGTGTTCCAGGGCTCGCGCGAGCAGAAGCTAGACGCCTATCGCGATGTCCGGGACGGCCTGATCAAGCGGATCAAGCAGCGGCTGCAGAGTTAAAGTGCTCCATCGTCATGGTCGGGCTTGTCCCGGCCATCCGCGCCTTTGCCGGTAGAAGGCCGCGTTCAAGACGTGGATGCTCGCCACAAGGGCGAGCATGACGGCCGGTTCCCGGCCTTGATGTCCCGGCCACGCTCACCGCACCAGCACCGCCCCGCCGCAGCGCACGCCGGTGACCCAGCTATCGGCCTGGCCGAGCCCGATGCCGAGCGTGCCGAGCACGCCGTTGAGGACCTGGTCGAGCGGTGTCGCCGCACCGGCGATGACGCCGCTGACCAGCCCGTCCAGTCCAGGCAGACCGATGCCGAGCCCCAGGGCTTCCACCCGCAGCTCCAGATCGCCGACGAGCCGTCCCAGCAGGGTTGCGACGAAATTCTGGGTCGAGGTGGTCTTCTTGTCGCCGCGCTGAACCTCCGGATAGCTGAAGCTGACCGTAGCCTCCGAAAGATTGGTCATCGTCACATGGGCACGGCCGCTGACCTTGGCGAGCCCGGCGACGTTGAGAAGCGTCGCGGCGGGCGGATTCGGCGCCCGGCTGAAATTGTTGAACTCCGCCATCGAGACCTGCCCGATCCAGGCGTCGACCAGGGCCGGCGTCACGCCGAGCGTGACCCGCGAGGTCGAGACGTCGCCCGGACTGCACTGGATACCGGTGAGGCGTGCCGTCGCGGCGGCGAGTTCGAGATAGAGCGGCAACCGGACCAGCGAGGCCGCGCCTGAGCCGACGAGATCGACCGTCAGCAGGAGCCGCGTCTGCGCGGTATGGACGCTGGCCCCGGCCCGGCCGACCCGGACCATGCTGGTGCCGACGGGCCGCTCGCCGATGCCGAGTTTGAGCGAGGCGGCCGCTATGCCCGGCAGGTTGAGCGCGAGGCCGACATCGATCTGCCGGTTGCCATTGGCGATCTGCGCGACCGCAGAGACGATGTCGAGCGCCGTCAACGAGGCCGCGAGCGGCTTTGGCCCGGAGAGCGGCTTGTCGCCGGCCGGTCCGAAGGAGATGAGCGAGGCCAGATTGACCGGCAGGTTGCTCGCCGACGCGGCGGCGATCCGGCCCAGCGCCGCCGTAGCGGTGCTGTTGCGCGTATCGTGGTCGCGGGAGGCGTCGACGACGGCGGCCAGCACGTCGCCGAGGCGGACATTCGCCTTCAGCACGTCGTCATAGGTCGCCGCCGTCAGGTTGAGACGGGTGGCCAGGCGCTTGGAGAAGTCGAACAGATCGACCCGCGCCTTGATCAGGGCGTCGTAATCCATGACGGAGAGCGACACGCCGCCGCCGAGCAGCCCGCCAAGCAGGCTGTTGAGCAGCCCGCCATCGAGCTTGAGCAGGCGCGAGCCGACGGCGAAGGAAGCCTGGGCATCCTGGAAGGCGATGGCGCTGGAGCCGATCGGCACGTCGCCGCCGCTGAGGCTCGCCACGGTCGTGCCGCCCGCGGGGGGCGGGGCCGTGCCCGGCGTTTGCGAGGTGGTGGACGCGGAGGCCAGGACCCGCCCGAGCAGGAGCGGCGTCGTGGTTCGCATGTCGATCCTGACGGCGTTTGCGACGGTGGGCGAGCTCGGGACGAAACGCGCCTCCGGCGCCTTCTGCGGGTCCGGCGTATACATGCCGGTCTGCAGAGCCTGGATCGTGCTGCCGGTAAAGCCGTTCTGGCCGGCGCTGGCCTGGGCCGCGGCCTGCGCCCGGGGCAGGTCGCTCGCAGCCGCCAGCGCGGCCAGATCGTTGGCGGTTTGCAGCTTGCGCTTCTCGTAGAAGAAATTGCCGACATCGACCGCCATCGCGCCGAAGCCGATCAGCACCGTCGCGGAGACCGCGAAGAGGATGGCGGCGCCACCCTTCTGGTTCCGGGTGAAGTCCTTGAGCCTGAGCATGGATGCCCTCCTGGCTTCGAGTTCGCGAAAATGTGCTCAGTATCCGCCGCGCTGGACGATCGCCCGGCGCTCAATCATGGGCTGTGGCAGCGAGACCATGCGGCTGAGGCTGTCATAGATCGAACCGCTCATGTCGTAGGCGACGGCGACCTCGAAGCTCTGCAACTGCGGGCCTGTCTGGCCGGTGCGGACCCGGACCTTCGTCGGGTCGATGAAGGCGTAGGAGCCGGCATGCGCGGTGATGAAGTCGCGCGCGATCTGGGAACGCTCGGTGTCGCTCAAGCCCGAGACGGACGAGCGTGCCGCCTCTGCCGCGATCTGCTGGATGCTGTGGTAGATGCCGAAGACGTAGCCGTATCCCATGATGCCGACGAGCAGCAGCAGCAGGACGGGCGCGACGAAGGCGAACTCGATGGCGCTCGTCGCGCGCTGGTTTCGGGAGAACCGGGACAGGGCAGGCAGCATGGCCATTCCTCAGGAAGTAGATACAACTAAAAGTTGTAAATCTCGCTCCTTGACGAAAGGTAAATGCGTTCCGGGACCGGCAGTTAACGTTCGGCAAGGGTGTATGGCTTAAGTAAAATTTTACATGGCTGCGCTTGCTTGGCCGGCACGCCGCGGCCGCCCCGAGGGATCTCCCGTCAATGCCTTCGATATCTCCAGCGGACCCTTGCCCGGCTTGCGCGGAGCGCCTGTCACGCGGGGGGCGCCTGTTCGTTGGGCTGTTTTGCCTGCTGGTCAGCTTCGGCGCTCTTGCCAGCCTGCCGCGCGCGATCGATGGCACCGTGCCGGTCGCGATCGTTTTCCCGCCCTGGATCGACGGCACGGAGGCCGTCGCGCGGAGCTTTGCAGCCGGCCATCGCGTCCTCCGCAGCGGCCGCTTGGCCGCGATCGTCGTGGTGGCGCCGACACCGCAGGGGCCTGCGCCGTCATTGCCGGAAGGCGCGTGGTTCTCCCTTGTCCTGGCCGGTCTTGCCGGGTGTCTCGACATCCCCGGTCGAACGGAAGCTCTGTCATGATCTGGTCCCTGTCGGCAGTGCGCCACCGGGTCACGCAGGCCCTGCTCGCGCTCGGACTGCTCCATGTGCCGCTATTGGCCCTGGCCTTCTGGGCCCATGGTGCGTCGGGCACCGTTCCGGTGGCGTTGGCGGCGCTGACCGTCCTTCTCGCCATTGCGAGTTATCGCCTCGCCGGCCCGGCCATCGTGACGCGGCTCATCATCGCCGCCATGCTGATCGGGCAGGTCTCGATCCTGGTGTTCAGCTTCGCCGGCCATCCCTGGCAGCCGGACATCCACATGTACTATTTCGCGGTGCTGGCACTGCTCGCCGGCTTCTGCGACTGGCGGCCGATCCTGATGGGCGCGGTGCTGACGGCGGCGCATCATCTCGTGCTTCAATATGCCTTGCCGGCCGCCGTCTTCTACCAGGGCGGCAACCTGTGGCGCGTGATGCTCCATGCGGTGATCGTCATCATCGAGACGGCTTTCCTCGCGGTCTTTGCGGTCGTGCTGCAGCGCATGTTCGCCGTGAACGAGCAGAACCTGGCGCGGGCGCAGGAAGTGGCCGAGCGCGAACGCATCGCCGGTGACAAGGAGCGCAATCTCGCCGAGGAACTGGGGCGGCGCGCCGAGATGCTGCGCGATGTCGTGGCCGGCTTCCGCGCCCAGATGGAGCAGGCCATGGCCGTGCTCGACCATTCTGCCGCGGCGATGAAGACTGAAGCCGGCGCGCTGACCGACACGTCAGACCATGTCCGGCGCCAGACGGCGATGGTCTCCGATTCAGCCGCCGGCACCATGGACAGCATCGATCATCTCTCGGCCGCGAGCACCGAGCTCGTCGCCTCCATCGGCGAGATCGGCCGCAATGCCGGTCAATCGGCCGATGGTTCCAAGGTCGCCGCAGACCTCGCCCGCCGCGCCAGCGCCGAGATCGAGCATCTCGCCCAGAGTAGCGAGAATGTCGGCGCCGTCGTCGAGATCATCCGCGGCATCGCCGCCCAGACCAGCATGCTCGCGCTCAACGCCACGATCGAGGCCGCGCGTGCCGGCGAGATGGGGCGCGGCTTCGCGGTCGTCGCCAGCGAGGTCAAGACGCTCTCGGCCCAGACCGCCAAGGCGACCGACGAGGTCTCGCAGCAGATCGGCACGATGCAGCAGGCCTCGCAGCGCTCGCTCAAGGCGATCCGGGACATCGTCGAGGCGATCGGCGATGTCGAGAGCGTCGCCAATGCGATTGCGCTCTCCGTCGACGAGCAGAGCCGCGCCACGGCGGAGATCGCCCATCAGGTCCGCTTGTCCTTCGAGGGCGCGCAGCGCAGCGCCGATGTCGCCGGGGGCTTCGAGGTCATGACCCGCCAGACCCATGGCGCCGCCCAGCAGTTGCAGAGCGCCGCCAGCGCGCTCGCGCAGCAGGCGCAGGACATCCGCCACGAGGTCGCGAGCTTCTGCGGCCGGGTGGCTGCGGCCTAGAGCATTTTGGCGCGAAGCGGATACCGGGGCGCGTGAAGACCCCAAGGTCCGCGTCAGCGACTATGCGTTAGAGCCAAAAGCCTACCAGGGGCGACCGGGACCGACCGGCCCGATGCCGAGGAAGGTTCCGAGACTCGCCGCGATATCGGCGAAGCTGCCGCGGCGCCCGAGCGGTTCGGCGCCGATGCCGGGACCGAAGGCGAGGATCGGCACATGCTCGCGGGTATGGTCGGTGCCGGGCCAGCTCGGATCGTTGCCGTGATCCGCCGTGACGACGGCGATGTCGCCCGGTCGCAGCGCCGCTTCGATATGCGGCAGGCGGCGGTCGAAGGCTTCCAGCGCCGCCGCATAGCCGGGAATGTCGCGCCGGTGGCCGAATTCGGTGTCGAAATCGACGAGATTGACGAAGCAGAACCCGCCATCGGGCAAGCCGTCCCAGGCTTCCAGCGCCGCATCGAGCATCGCCGCATTGCCGAAAGGCTTGATCTCGGTGCCGGTGGCACGATGGGCGAAGATGTCGCCGATCTTGCCGACGGTGACGACCGTGCGTCCTTGTGCCGTCAACCGGTCGAGGATCGTCTCGTCCGGCGGCGGGATCGCGAAATCCTTGCGGTTGCCGGTGCGGGTGAAACCTTCCTCCGGCGATCCCAGGAAGGGCCGCGCGATGACGCGCCCGATCCGCAGGGGATCGACGAGGCCGCGCGTGACCTTGCAGAGGGTGTAGAGCCGGTCGAGCCCGAAATGCTCCTCATGCGCCGCGATTTGCAGCACGGAATCGACCGAGGTGTAGCAGATCGGCTTGCCCGTCCGGATATGCTCCGGCCCGAGCTCGTCGATGACGGCGGTGCCCGAGGCATGCTTGTTGCCGAGGATTCCGGGCAGGGCGCCTTGCGCGACGATCCCGGTGACAAGCTCCGCGGGGAACGAATTCTCCAGGTCGGTGAAATAGCCCCACTGGAACGGCACTGGGCAGCCGGCGATCTCCCAATGGCCGGATGGCGTGTCCTTGCCCTGGCTGACCTCGACGCCATAGCCCCAGCGCCCCTCGGGCTTCGCTGGCTTTGCGACCCCGGCCAGCGGCCGGCCGGTCGAGGCCTCGCAGGCATGGGCGAGGCCGAGCCGCACGAGGTTCGGGAGCTGAAGCAGCCCGCTGCGCAGGCCCTCGCGATCGCCACGTCCATCCGCGCAGGCTTCCGCGATATGGCCGAGCGTGTCGGAGCCGGCATTGCCATAGGCGGCCGCATCGGCCGCCCCACCGCAGCCGACCGAATCCAGCACGATCAGGAGCGCGCGCGCCATGCTCAGTCCCTCACCGCGGCAGCGCTGGGCGTGTCGAGGTTGAGCGCCGCCGCCAGCAGCGCCTGGGTATAGGCCTCGCGCGGCGATGCGAAGATCGCCTCCGCCGGACCTTCCTCGACCACCTTGCCGTTCTGCATCACCACCACCCGATGCGACAGCGCCCTGACCACCTTGAGGTCATGGCTGATGAAGAGATAGCCCAGCTTACGCTTGCTTTGCAGGCCGCGCAGCAATTCGACGATCTGCGCCTGCACGGACATGTCGAGCGCCGAGGTCGGCTCGTCCAGCACCACGAATTTGGGATCGAGCGCCATGGCGCGCGCGATCGCGATGCGCTGGCGCTGGCCGCCGGAAAACTCGTGCGGATAGCGATCCATTGCCGCGGGATCGAGCCCGACATCAATGAGCGCCTGCGCCACGATCTCGCGGCGCTGCTGATAGGTCAGGTTCGGCTGCTGGATCGCGAGCCCCTCGGCCACGATCTCGGCCACCGACATGCGCGGCGAGAGCGAGCCATAAGGGTCCTGGAAGACCACCTGCAGATCCCGGCGCTTCGGCCTGACCTGCTTGCTGGAGAGCCCATCGATCCGGTCGCCGAGGAAGACGATCGGCCCTTCCGACGCGATCAGCCGGAGGATGGCGAGGCCCAGCGTCGTCTTGCCCGAGCCGGACTCGCCGACGACGCCGAGCGTCTCACCCTCGCGAACCTTGACCGAGATGCCGTCCACCGCCTTCACATAGCCGCTGACACGGCGCAGCAGGCCGGACTTGATCGGGAACCAGACCTTGACCGGCCCGGCCTCCAGCAGCGTCGCGGCATCGGCCGGGACGGGGGCAGGGCGCCCCTTCGGCTCGGCTGCGAGCAGGCGCTTGGTATAATCGTGCTGCGGGTTGGCGAAGATCTCGGCAACGGGCCCGTGCTCGACGATTCTGCCCTTCAGCATCACGCAGACCCGGTCGGCGATGCGCCGGACGATGCCGAGGTCGTGGGTGATGAAAAGCATGGCCATGCCGAGCCGGCCCTGAAGCTCCTTGAGGAGCTTCAGGATCTGCGCCTGCACGGTGACGTCGAGCGCGGTCGTCGGCTCGTCGGCGACCAGTAGTTCCGGCTCGTTGGCGAGCGCCATCGCGATCATCACGCGCTGGCGCTGTCCGCCCGAGAGCTGGTGCGGATAGGCATCGAGCCGGCTCGCGGCATCGCGGATGCCGACAAGGTCGAGCAGTTCCAGCGTGCGGGCGCGCGCCTTCTCGCCGCGCAGGCCCTTGTGCAGCTCGAGGATCTCGCCGATCTGCCGCTCGATCGTATGGAGCGGGTTGAGCGAGGTCATCGGCTCCTGGAACACCATGGTGATGTCGTTGCCGCGCACCTTGCGCATCGCGTCCTCGTCGGCGGCGATCAGGTCCTGCCCGTTGAACAGGATCTTGCCGGAGGGATGATGCGCCGCCGGGTAGTTGAGCAGCTTCAGGATCGAGAGCGCCGAGACCGACTTGCCCGAGCCGGACTCGCCGACCAGCGCCAATGTCTCGCCCTTGGCGATCGAGAAGGAGACATGGTCGACCGCGAGCGTGTCCCGCCCGCCCTGGCGGAAGGCGACGGAGAGGTCTTCGACGGAGAGGAGGGGGGCGCTCATGCGAAGGTCTTCCGCGGGTCGAAGGCGTCGCGCACGGCCTCGCCGATGAAGATCAGCAGCGATAGCATCAGCGCGATCACGATGAAGCCGGAGAGGCCGAGCCAGGGCGCCTGGAGATTGGCCTTGCCCTGCGCCAGCAATTCGCCGAGCGACGGCGAGCCCGGCGGCAGGCCAAAGCCGAGGAAGTCGAGCGAGGTCAGCGTGGTGATCGAGCCGTTCAGGATGAAGGGCAGGAAGGTCAGCGTCGCCACCATCGCGTTCGGCAGCAGGTGGCGCCACATGATCGTGCGATTGGAGAGGCCGAGCGCACGCGCCGCCCGGACATATTCGAAATTGCGCGCGCGCAGGAACTCGGCGCGCACGACCCCGACCAGTGCGACCCAGGAGAACAGCAGCAGGATGCCGAGCAGCACGAAGAAGCCGGGCGTGATGATCGCGGCGACGATGATTAGCAGGTAGAGCGCCGGGATCGAGGTCCAGATCTCGATCAGGCGCTGGAAGATCAGGTCGGTCCAGCCCCCGAAATAGCCCTGGATCGCGCCGGCCGCGATGCCGATCACCGAGGAGAAGGCGCAGAGGATCAGCCCGAACAGCACGGAGATGCGAAAGCCGTAGATCAGGCGCGCGACCACGTCGCGGCCCTGGTCGTCGGTGCCGAGCCAGTTCCATTCGAGATCGCGGCAGGTCGTGCCACCCGTGCGCTCGGCGATCGGTTTGCACTGCTCGTCTTTGAGCAGCCAGGTCGGTGGGGCCGGGGCCGGCACCGGCAGGTCGAGATTATGCGTGCGGTAGGAGTAACGGACCGGCGGCCAGATCGCGAAGCCGTTGGCCGCGATCTCCTTGGCGATGACCGGGTCGCGATAATCGGTGGTGGCGAGGAAGCCGCCGAACTTCTCTTCCGGATAGTTCACCGCGACGGGGAACAGCCACTCGTCCTTGTAGCGCACGACCAACGGCCGGTCGTTGGCAATGAACTCCGCAAACAGGGACAGCACGAAGAGCGCGAGGAAGAGCCACAGCGACCACCAGCCGCGCTTGTTGGCCTTGAAGTTGTTGAGCCTGCGCCGGTTGATCGGCGAGAGCTTGAGCCAGCCCTGCTTGGCCTCGGCCGGCGCGAGCGGGATATCGCTGCGCAGGGCCGGCGGGGGAGCATCGATCAGCGTGTCCATGCTCACGCCTCCCGGCTCTCGAAATCGATGCGGGGATCGACCCAGCTATAGGTCAGGTCGGTGATCAGGTGCACGACGAGGCCGATCAGCGAGAAGATGAAGAGATTGGCGAAGACGACCGGATAGTCGCGGTTGACGATCGCTTCGAAGGAGAGGAGGCCGAGCCCGTCGAGCGAGAAGATCGTCTCGATCAGCAGCGATCCCGCGAAGAGCGCATGCACGAAGGCGCCCGGGAAGCCGGCGATGACGATCAGCATCGCATTGCGGAAGACATGGCTGTAGAGCACGCGCCGCTCGCTGAGGCCCTTCATCCGGGCGGTCAGGACGTATTGCTTCCTGATCTCGTCGAGGAAGGAATTCTTGGTCAAAAGCGTCGAGGTCGCGAAGGCGCCGAGCGCCATCGCCAGCACCGGCAGGGCGATATGCCAGAGATAGTCCTTGGCCTTGCCGAACAGGCTGAGCTCCGCCCAGTTGTCGGAGGTCAGGCCTCGAAGCGGGAAGATCTGCCAGAACGAGCCGCCGGCGAAGAGCACGATCAGCAGGATCGCGAACAGGAAGCTCGGGATGGCGTAGCCGACGATGACGACCGCGCTCGTCCAGGTGTCGAAGCGCGAGCCCTCCTTCATCGCCTTGCGGATGCCGAGCGGGATCGAGATCGCATAGGAGATCAGCGTCATCCACAGGCCGAGCGTGATCGAGACCGGCAGCTTCTCCTTGATCAGCTGCAGCACCGGTGCATCACGGAAATAGGAGCGGCCGAAATCGAAGCGGGCATAGTCGCCGAGCATCTTCAGGAAGCGCTCATGCGCCGGCTTGTCGAAGCCGAACTGCTTTTCCAGCTCCTTGATGAAGGCGGGGTCCAGTCCCTGCGCGCCGCGATAGGCCGATCCGTCGCCCTGCGCCCCGGCATCACCACCCTGGCCGCCGCCGACGCGATCGGCCGCTCCGCCGCTATTGGGGTTCTGGAGCTGCGAGATCACGCGCTCGACCGGCCCGCCCGGCGCGAACTGCACGATGACGAAGGACACGAGCAGGATGCCGAACAGGGTCGGCACCATCAGCGCGAGGCGCCGGGCGATATAGCTCAGCATGCCCGGGTCACGCCTTTCCGATCCGCTTGGCCTTCTCGGCGTCGTACCACCAGATGCCCGGCGCGCCCGACGAGTATTTCGGCTTGGTCGCCGGCCGGTCGTACATGTCCCAATAGGCCAGCCATTCCTCGTCGTTCCACCACATCGGAATCCAGTAGCGCCCGGCCCGCAGCAGGCGGTCGAGGCATTTCGCGGCAATGACGCAATCGGCATAGGTCTTGGCCTGGCCGATCGTCTCGATCATTGCGTCGATGGCGGGGTGGCTGATGCCGCCGACATTGCGCGAGCCCTTGGTCTTTGCGGCTTCCGAGCCATAGACGATGCTGAGCGTGTCGCTGGGGATCGAGCCGCCCGAGAGCGCCCGGCTGATGATGTCGAAATCGAACTCGTCGAGGCGGCGCTGATACTGCGCGGGATCGACGAGGCGCGAGGTGGCATTGATGCCGAGCCGCTTCAGATTGGCCTGGAAGGGCTGGGTATGCGGCTGCAGGGCGGGGCTTGAATCGAGGAACTCGATCTCGAAGGGCTGTCCGTTCGGCAGCTTCATCACATTGCCGTCGCGCTTGCAGCCGGCGGCGCGCAGCATTTCGTCGGCCTTGCGCAGGAGGGTGCGGTCGCTGCCGGAGCCGTCCGAGACCGGCGGCAGGAAGGGCTCGCCGAAGACCTCGTCCGGCACCTTGCCGCGCCAGGGCTCCAGCAGCTTGAGCTCTTCGGGGGAGGGCTTGCCGACCGCCTTCGAATCCGCGTTCTCGAAATAGGAGGTCATGCGCTCGAACGAACCGAACATGATGTTCTTGCGCGTCCACTCGAAATCGAAGGCGAGGCCCAGCGCCTCGCGGATGCGTGGATCGGCGAATTTCTCGCGCCTTGTATTGTAGACCCAGCCCTGCGAGCCGACCGGCTCGGTCTTCGGCAAGGTCTCCTTCTTGACCTTGCCTTCATGCACGGCCGGGAAATCGTAGCCCGTCGCCCAGATGCGCGAGGTGAATTCCTCCTGGAAGGTGATGGCGCCGCCCTTGAAGGCCTCGAACGCCACCTGCCGGTCGCGGAAATACTCCCAGCGCACCCGGTCGAAATTATTGGTGCCGATATTCACCGGCAGGTCCTTGGCCCAGTAATCCGGCACGCGCTCGAACTCGATGAAGCGCCCCTGCTCGAGACGCCCGACCTTGTAGGCGCCGGAGCCGAGCGGGGCCTCCAGCGTCGAGGCGGTGAAATCGCGCGTCGACCAATACTTCTCCGAAAACACCGGCAGGCCGGCGACGACGAGGTGCAGGTCGCGCCCGCGCTTCGGCGAGAACTTCGCCACGAAGATGTCGTCGCCTTCCGCTTCCGCCGAGACGAGCTCGTTGAGCAGCAGGCGGTAGGACGGATGCCCCTTCGCCTTCAGGATGTTCATCGAGAAGGCGACGTCCCGGGCCGTGACGCGTGAGCCGTCATGGAACCTGGCTTCGGGCCGCAAGCGGAAGCGATAGGTCAGCTTGTCCGCGGAGACCGCGACGCTCTTCGCCAGCAACCCGTAAACCGATCCAGGCTCGTCGCCGGAGCCGGCCATCAGGCTGTCGAAGCAGGCATCCATGCCCGCGGCGCCATCGCCCTGGAGGACGAAGGTGTTGAGCGTGTTGAAGGTGTCGAAGCTCTGGTTGCCGCCACCGCGCTTGATCTGGACGGTGAGCAGGCCGCCCTTCGGCGCCTTGGGGTTCACATAGGCGAAATGCGGAAAATCCGGCGGCAGGGCGAGCTCGCCGAAAGTCGAGAGCCCATGCGATTCGGCATCCTGCGCCAGCGCCGCCTGGGGAAGCTGGGGCAGGGCGCCCGCGACGGTCGCGGCTCCTGCGGCTTCCAGCAATCTGCGGCGTGTGATGCGCATCGCCATCGTTTCGCGTCTCCGTCTGATTCGCCGTTGTTCTATCTCGCCTGCGCGCAGCGCCACGGCAATGGCTGGCGGGAGGCGGATTGTGCGGGCAGGCGCGGGGCGTGAGCAAGGCATGGAAACGAAAAAGCCGGGCAAGGCCCGGCTTCGTGATCGCTGATCGGTCGTCTGGCCTTTTGCCTCAGGGCTTCGGCAGCGGCTTCGGCGCGTCGGCCAGCGAGTTCAGATAGGCCACGACATCGGCGCGGGTCTCGGGCTTGGCGATACCGGCGAACGCCATGATCGTGCCGGGCACATAGGCCTTCGGGCTCTTCAGGAAGTGGTCGAGCGCGTCGGCGTCCCAGGACTTGTCGTTGCGGCCCTTCATCGCGGCCGAGTAGCCGAAGCCAGCGACCGATCCTTCCGGGCGGCCATAGACGTCGTAGAGATGCGGGCCGACCTTGTTGGCGCCGCCCTTGTCGAAGGTGTGGCAGGCCTTGCAGGCGGCGGTGGCTTTCTCGCCCTTGGCGACGTCGGCCTTGGCGAGGCGCACCGCGATGGGCTCTTCAGCCACGGCAGCGGCCGCTCCGCCTGCCGCGGCCGGCTCCTCGCTCGGCAGGTCGAAGCCCGGCACGGCAGGCTTCTTCGGCGCGAAGACGATGCCGGCCGTCATGTTGAGGCCCATCACGACGAGCAGCGTGGACAGAACCGCGCCGGCAATCTTGTTGGCTTCGATATTCATCGTGTCCGAACCCTGGGTGCCCTCCGCGGCCGAGGCCCGGGAGACGAGATAGCGCTTGGCCGGAGTCTTGAAAGGCTCCAGCTTCCGCCGTTGCTTAACCGCTTTGCGCGCTTCATTGCAACTCGTATAAGCACGCACCGTTTGAGACTTTTTGCCGCCACCGGCTTTCACCGGCGGCGGCCCAGCCGAGCACGCTTCAGAAAATGGCCCGTCCGCTGATCCTGATCCCCGCCCGCATGCAGGCGACGCGCCTGCCCGGCAAGCCGCTCGCCGATATCCATGGCGCGCCGATGATCGTCCATGTCTGGCGCCGCGCGGTCGAATCCGGCGCCGGAGACGTCGCCGTTGCGACCGATGCGCCGGAAATCGCCGCCGCGATCGAGGCCGCCGGCGGCAAGGCGGTGATGACCAGCGCCGGCCATCAGACCGGTTCTGACCGCATCAAGGAAGCTGCCGACATCCTCGACCCCGACAGGCACTACGACATCATCGTCAATGTGCAGGGCGATTTTCCGACCCTGGCGCCCTCCGCCATCGCCGCAGCGGTGAAGCCGCTCGCCGATCCCGCTGTGGATATCGCGACGCTGGCCGGCGTGATCGACGACGAGGAGGAGAAGACGGCGCCGAGCGTCGTGAAGCTCATCGGCAGCGAGATCGCGCCGGGCCACATGCGCGCGCTCTATTTCACCCGCGCCACGGCGCCTTACGGCGAGGGGCCGCTCTATCACCATGTCGGCCTCTACGCCTATCGCCGCGCCGCGCTCGATCGTTTCGTCAGCCTGCCGCAATCGCCGCTGGAACTGCGCGAGAAGCTGGAGCAATTGCGCGCGTTGGAAGATGGCATGCGCATCGACGTCATGGTCATCGATCATGTGCCGCGCGGCGTCGACACGCCTCCCGATCTCGATCGCGCCCGCGCGGTCCTGAAAGCGCGCTGAGGCCCGACCGGCCAAGCCGCGTTACAATAAGAAGCTGAGGAGCCTGAAGTCGTCCCATGTCCTTCGTCGTGTCTTATCAGGGTGAACCCGGAGCCTTCTCGTCGCAGGCAGCCCTCCAGGTGTTTCCGGACTGCGAGCTTCTGCCCTGCGCCACCTTCGAGGACGCGCTTTCGGCCGTCAGCGACGGCAAGGCCCGCTACGGCATGATCCCGATCGACAACTCGATCGCCGGCCGCGTCGCCGATATCCATCATCTGCTGCCGCGCTCGGGCCTGCACATCATCGGCGAGCATTTCCTGCCGATCCGCTTCCACCTGATGGCGGCGAAGGGCGCGACGCTGGCGACGATCCAGACCGTGCAGAGCCACATCCATGCGCTCGGCCAGTGCCGGAAGATCATCCGCAAGCTCGGCCTCAAGGCCGAGGTCGCCGCCGATACCGCAGGCTCCGCCCGCCAGGTCGCCGAGGCCAACGACCCGACGCGCGCGGCTATCGCCCCGCGCATCGCCGCGGAGGTCTACGGCCTCGACATCCTGATGGAGGATATCGAGGACGAGAAGCACAACACCACGCGCTTCGTCGTGCTCTCGAAATATCCGGAATATGCCCGCCAGGGCGGGGCCAGGACCGTCACGACGCTGATGTTCCGCGTTCGCAACATCCCGGCCGCGCTCTACAAGGCGATGGGCGGCTTCGCCACCAACGGCATCAACATGACCAAGCTGGAAAGCTACATGGTCGACGGCCATTTCTCGGCGACGATGTTCTATGCCGATGTCGAGGGCCATCCCGACGACCCGGCGCTGCGGCGCGCGCTCGACGAGCTCTCCTACTTCTCGAAGGAGATGAAGATCATGGGCGTCTATCCCGCCAGCGAGTTCCGCTCGACCATCGAGGAAGCCGGGGAGTAAGCCGCGAGCCGGGCCTGTTTGCCGATCGAACCGCCATCGTCATCTCGGGCTTGACCCGGGATCCATCGTAAGGCTCCGGAGCCCTTCGATGGATCCCGGATCGGCGCTGCTACGCAGCTTGTCCGGGATGACGGTGCGGTTCCGTCGATGGCATGAGTGCCGTGGACAGGGGCGTCAGTCGTTGACGCCTTCCCGCCCTTCGATCGCCATCAGGGTCGCGGTCAGCAGGGCGACGAGCTTCTCTTGGCCGCTGGCCTCGGCGAAGACCTTGGCCTGGGCGAGCGTCAGAGTGCGGCCGGCCTTCACGACTTCGCCACGCGCGATGATCCGATCGCCCGCGGCAGGCGCGACGAGGTTGATCTTGAACTCCGTCGTCAGCACGCCCCGGCCGGGCGGCATCAGGCTCAAGGCCGCATAGCCCGCAGCAGAATCGGCGATGGCGCTGACGGCGCCGGCATGGACGAAGCCGTGCTGCTGCGAAACGGCCGGGCCCGGTATCAGGATGATCTCGACCTTGCCCGGTGCGACGGCACCCAGGCTGGCACCCAGCGTCGCCATCAGGCCCTGCTTGGCGAAGCTCGCTGCGATGCGTTCCGCAGCGGCATGTTGCTCGGAGGTCATGTCCGGCTCTCCAGCGAAGGCTCTGGCGGGTTAGATCCGCTCCCCTTCGAGCGCCCACGCCCGCACCAGCGTGTTGGCGATCGCGATATGCTGCGGGCAGGCCAGGCCGTCGGGATGCTTGCCTTCCAGCATCTGCAGCACCTCTTCGCGCGGGAACCAGCGGCCTTCCTCAAGCTCGGTCATGTCGAGCGTGATTTCGTCGCCGAGCGCCTCGGCGATGCAGCCCATCATGATCGAGGAGGGGAAAGGCCAGGGCTGCGAGGCGAGATAGCGCACGGCACCGACCCTGAGGCCGGCCTCTTCCCAGCTCTCGCGCCTGACCGCATCCTCGAGCGTCTCGCCCGGCTCGACGAAGCCTGCGATGCAGGAATACATGCCCGGCGCAAACCGGGCCTGGCGCGCGAGCAGACAGGAATCGCCGCGCGTCACCAGCATGATGACGACCGGATCGGTGCGCGGGAAGTGCAGCGCGCCGCAATTCGTGCATTCGCGCCGCCAGCCAGAAGCGCCGGCGACCGTCTTGCCGCCGCACTGGGCGCAGAAACGGTGGCGGGCATGCCAGTCGAGCACTGCCTTGGCCTCGCCGAGCGGCCCAACCTCGTCCTCGGGCACGAGGCGCTTCAGCGCGACCGAGCGCAGGTCGGTGACGAACAGCTCGGCTCGCTCCTTCAGCGCTTCGGCGAAAGCCTTGTCGAGCAGGCGGGCGAAGCGCGGGGTTCCGTCCTCCCCCATGCCCATGAAGATCTCTTCGGCGGCGGGGCCGAGCATCTCGGTCTCGCCATGGCTGAACCAGACCGTGAGCGCCTCGCGGTCGAGGCGCTTCAGGATCGGCGTCTCGCCGGCGACCACCGCGATCCGCGTATCCGAGCGGTGGCGGAGTGCCGTCACCGCATCGAGCTTGTTGCGCAGGTCTTCGCGCCGGTCGAGTCGGTTGATCGCGAAGCCGGTGAGGGAGGAGCGTTCGCGGCGAGGCAGGGCGTCGTTCATGCTTCGGGTCTAAACCCGCTCAGCCCTGCCGCGCAAGCGCGTCTCACGCCTCCCCGCGCCCGCGCAAGAGGTGGATGATGCCGGAGAAATCCGTGCCACCCTCGCCCCAGGCATTGTGCAGCCCGAAGAGCTGCGCCGCCGCCGCGCCGAGCGGGGTCGAGGCGCCCGCCGCTTGGGCCGCTTCCTGCGCCAGCTTCAGGTCCTTCAGCATCAGCGCCGAGGCGAAGCCGGGCTTGTACTCGTTATTGGCGGGCGAGGTCGGCACCGGGCCGGGCACCGGGCAATAGGTCGTCAGCGACCAGCATTGGCCGGACGAGGTCGAGGCGACGTCGAACAGCGCCTGGTGCGACAGGCCGAGCTTCTCGCCGAGCACGAAGGCCTCGGACACGCCGATCATCGAGATGCCCAAGATCATGTTGTTGCAGATCTTGGCGGCCTGGCCGTTGCCGGCGCCCCCGCAATGCACGATCTTGCGGCCCATCTTGGCGAGGATCGGCTCGCCCTTGCCGAAGGCTTCTTCCGTACCGCCGACCATGAAGGTCAGCGTCGCGCCCTTCGCGCCGCCGGTGCCGCCGGAGACGGGAGCATCGAGCGAGAGGCAGCCGCGCTCGGCCGCCAGCGCATGGGCCTTGCGGGCGCTTTCGACATCGATGGTCGAGGAATCGATCAGCAGCGTGCCGGGCTTCACCGCCGGCAGGATATCGGCCCAGACCGCGAGGACATGCTTGCCGGCGGGCAGCATCGTGACGACGACCTCCGCATCCGCGACGGCTTCCTTGGCCGAGCCGGCGATACCGACGCCCATCTCGGCCGCAGCGTCCTTCGACGCCTGCACGAGGTCGAAAGC
>NZ_JAELTI010000078.1 GCF_016428755.1 Allobosea sp. ASV33 | reverse complement strand
AGGTCGACCACACCTTCAACGCGCTGGCGGCGCGAGTCGGCTGGAACTTCGTCACGACCTACGCCTATGTCGTGGTCCGGAAGGGCAGGGCCTGAGCGCGTTCCGTTGGCGTCGCGCCGTCTCCGCGTGAACCGGCCTTGGCCGCTGGAAACCGCAGCCACCGTCCGATCGGGCGCTCGACCCAGCGATAGAGCAGGGTGGATGCGATGGCTGCGACCGTAAGCGCCACGGCGATATAGATCTCCAGCGGCAACGCGTCGCCGACCAGCTTGACCCAGACCTCCCGGAGCGGCCGCAGCGCGAAGGGATGGAACAGGTAGAGGCTGTAGGAGGCGTTGCCGAGCCCGGTGAGAAGCAGGGCAAGGCGCGGCGGGGCACCGCGATAGAGCGCCGCGCCGCCGACGATCAGCACGGCGGGAAGCCCCCAGCGCAAGGCCGGCGGGACCGTGCCCGCCGCGTCGAGGCCATGGGCCTTGACCATGCTGGCGAAGCCCAGCGCGACCAGCAGAATGGCCGCCGCGGCAGGCAGCCTGACGCCTTGCCGGTACAGCAGCGCCAGCCCGCAGCCGAACAGGAATTCGAGGATGATCTGCTGCGTCCAAAAGGCGAGCTGCACCTGCGTCGGCCGCAACATGGCGCCCGCCAGCGCCAAGCCGGTGATCGCCAGCGCGAGAGCGATCGTGCCGCGCTTCAGCGGCAGCAGCATCGCCGTGGCGAACAGCACGTAGAAGAACATTTCCAGGTTGAGCGTCCAGCCTAGCGCCATCACGGGCCTGGTCTCGTCGCCGCCGCGCAGGCTCGGGATGAAGAGATAGGAGGCCAGCACATGCTGCCAGTCGCCGACCGGAACGTTCAGGAGCCGGGGCGCGACGAGGCTTCCGAGCAGAAGGACGCTGGTCAGGAGCCAATAGAGCGGCACGATCCGGGCGATGCGCCGGGCGAGGAAGATGCGCCAGGCTCCGGGCCGGCCGAACAGGTCGGTCGACGTATGCACCATGATGAAGCCGGAGATGACGAAGAAGATATCGACGCCGATGCCCCAGTGCAGGAAGGCCGGGTCGATGGCCGGCAGGCCCACGCGCGGGCCGATCGCCTCCGTCTCATGCGCGGCATGGCCGAAGACGACCAATAGCGCCGCGATGGCGCGCAAAGCCTGGATGGTCTCGATCTGGCCGGCCGGGGGTCTGCCGGCGGCGGGTGTCGCTGCGGTCGTCATGGCCGGCCCGTGGCCCCCTCGCCATCGGGGCCAAGCGCCGCCAGGCCCCAGATCAGGCCCATCATCAGGTAGAGATGCCGCCAGTGGTCGCTGTCGATCTGGAAGCCCTGGAGGATGGTGACGAAGAGCACGGACCAGATCGCGATCGCGTGCAACTGGGTCGGGCCCGGCCGGAACACCACCCGCCAGCCGACATAGCAGGTCGCCACCATCAGGCTGACCCAGGACAATCCGCCGAGCCAGCCATAGGATGCGAAGGCATTGATATAGACGTTGTGCGGGTCGGCCTGGTTAAACAGCCAGCGGAATTGCAGCGGCCCGAAGCCGTTGGGCGCATCCAGCAGCATCGGGATGGCGCGCAACTGGTTGCCGAAGCGGCCGGTGACGCCCTGGTCGTAGTCCTGGTCGAGGCTGGCGCGCGCGTCGAAGACGCTGCGGATTTCCTCGAAGGACAGCGCCACCAGCAGCGCCGCGATCATCGCGACGAGCGCGGCCAGCGACATCGCGACGATGCGCCCCCGGCTCGCGGCGTTCGGCGCGGTCAGGAAGGTGAGGACGATCATCAGCGCCGTCGAGACGACGAGAACGCCCCAGGCGCCGCGGGAGAAGGTGAAGAACAGCGCGGCGAGCGGCACGCTGAGCGCGGCCAGGCCCCGCAGCATGCCGGTCTGCCCCGTCAGGATGCGCTGCAGCACATAGACGATCGGCAGCGCCAGATAGGGGCCGAGCACGTTCGGGTCCTTGAACGTGCCGGAAGCGCGGCCGTAGAGCGTGAAGGTCGAACCGAGCCCGGCGACGTCGAAATAGCCGAGAAGCGCCGCGAAGCCCGCGACCCAGGCGGCGAACAGGTAGCCTCGGCGCAGCGTCTCGAGCCGGCCTGCCGCATCCTGGGACATGATGCCGGCGATGAAGACCGCCGTGATCATCAGATAGACCGATACGGCCGTGAAGCGCACCGCTTCGCCGTCGCCCATCCAGGGGATGAGCGAGAAGATCCCGCCGATATTGTAGCCGAGCAGCAATATGGCGAGCGGCAGGAGCTTCTGCGAGAACCGGATGCCGGTTACCGCGAAGACGAACAATGCCAGCAGGAAGACGACTTCGTAAGGCGAAGGCTCGACCAGCGCGAGCCCGCTTGCGGCGCCGAGCAGCCACAAGGTGCCGCGCTTGATCGCGGCATGGGAAACCGCCAGGCGCGGCGCCCGTGCGGTCTGCCGCGGCTCCTGCGCGAGCGCGCTCAATAGGCGTTCTCGTTCTTGGTCATCAGCGAGAGCGGCGTCTTCACGAGAATGTAGAGGTCCAGCAGCACCGACCAGTTCTCGATGTAGTAGAGGTCGTGCTCGACGCGCCGCTGGATCTTCTCGTCGGTATCGGTCTCGCCGCGCCAGCCGTTGATCTGCGCCCAGCCGGTGATGCCGGGCTTGACCTTGTGGCGCGCGAAATAGCCGTCCACCACCTGCTCATAGGCGCGGTTGGAGGCCTTGGCGTGGATGGCGTGCGGCCGCGGGCCGACCAGCGAGAGGTCTCCCTTGAAGACGACGTTCAGGAGCTGCGGCAATTCGTCGATCGAGGTCTTGCGGATGAAGCGGCCGACGCGCGTGACGCGCGGATCGTCCTTGGTGACCTGCTTGGCCGCGGTATGGTCCGCCATGTCATGGCGCAGCGAGCGGAATTTCAGGACGCCCACGGTCTCGTTGTTGAAGCCGTAGCGCTTCTGGCGGAAGAACACCGGCCCCTTGGAGTCGAGCTTGATCGCGAGCGCCGTCGCCAGCATCACCGGCGAGAGCGCGATCAGCGCCAGCGTACCGACGACCTTGTCGAAGGCCCATTTGACGACGATGTCCCAGTCGGCGATCGGCCGGTCGAAGACGTCGAGCACCGGGACCGCGCCGAAATAGGAATAGGAACGCGGCCGCAGGCGCAGCTTCGACAGATGGGCCGAGAGGCGGATGTCGATCGGCAGCACCCAGAGCTTGCGCAGCATCGTCAGGAGCCGTGCCTCGGCCGAGATCGGCAAGGTGAAGATGACGAGGTCGAGCTTGGTGCGGCGCGCGAATTCGACGAGGTCGTCGATCGTGCCGAGCTTGGGATAGCCCGCGACGAGATCGGGCGAGCGCTCGTCGTTGCGGTCGTCGAACACGCCGCAGATGCGCAGGCCGGTGTCCTTCTGGCCTTCCAGGGCACGTATCAGCGCCTCGCCGGCCTCGCCGCCGCCGACGATCGCGGTGCGCCGTTCGAGGCGCCCGGTCCGGGTGAGGTGGCGCACGCCCGCCGTCATGACGATGCGCCCGGCGAGCAGGGCGCCCGCGCCGGCGAAATAGAAGCCGATCAGCCAGCCGCGCGACACCTGGTCGCCGATCTTCAGGAAGAAGAAGGCCGCGAGCGCGACCAGGAACAGCATGGTCCAGCCGGTGACCAGCCTGACGGCGCTGCCGATGACATTGCGCAGCGCCCCGATCGGGTAGAGCTGTAGCGCCTGGAACAGCGCGAGCGCGCCGAAAGCCAGCGCCCCGACGGTCACCTGATAGGGCAGCGTGTATTCGACCTTGCCGGCGGCGTAGAGCCAGTAGATCAGCCCGCCCGTCGCGACGATGGCGATCAGGTCGAGCAGACGGGCCGCGCCTTCGATCATCACGGGAGAGAGGGTCGGCTTGACCGGGATCGCGGCGATGCGCTCGGCCAGCGGATGGAAGCGCCGCGTCTGGCCCTTGTCGGTCCCGCCGAACATCGTCGGCGTGGCCGAGGCGGCCGCATCCGCCTTCATCATATCGCGGACGTCGAAAGTCCCCATCACCCTACACCCTCAACTCGGAGCGCCGCGCCGGGGGAGCGGCGATCCCGGTTCGGCTCTATCCGAAATTGCTCACGGAAGATTTAATCGGACCGCTCGCTCTTTCCCGGGATTCGTAAACTCTAGGGCGAGGCGAAGTTGCTTTCCGCACGCTGCCGAAACGCGGCGTCGAAAAAGTGGATTTTGTCGTGGCCGGCCAGTGATTTGACGCAGGTCCCGACCGGCCGAAAAAGTCTCGATTTCCCGCAAGTGATTGTTATTGCAAGTGATCGCGAGTTGACAGAACGAGGTCGCATAGGCATATTGGCTAACGATGAGTGTTTGAGAAGCATATATCGCTCGTGATGAGCGCTGCGCCCCGACAGGTGTTTTGCCTGTGGCGCCGGCTGCTGGATTAATTCTCCGGCTAAGTCTTCTTCTCGGATCTGTCGATTTAAAACTCTAACGATTGCTTGGCCGTCCCTGCGTCGCCCCCGCGACGTTCAGCGCCCGCTTCGCCTGTGTGCAACATGTCTTTTCACTGGTTGGTTCTGCTCGCGGCCATTGCCGTCGAGATCGTCGCGACGGCCGCGCTGAAGTCGGCTGTCTCCACCTCATGGCTCGTCGGCACCTTGCCGCTGATCCTGATCGGTTTCTCCTTCATCCTGCTCAGCATCGCGCTGCGCGTCATCCCCATGGCGGTCGCCTATGCCGTCTGGGAGGGGCTCGGCATCGTCGGCATCGCGGTGATCGGCCATGTGCTCTTCGGCGAGCACCTGACCACCGCGCGGGCGGCGGGGCTGGCTGCGATCCTGGCAGGCATCCTGCTCATCGAGAACGGAGTGGGGCACGAACGCAGCGAGGATCGCGGGAGGCTCGCGTGACCTCCTCCTTCATGCAGGCCGCCCCGTTCCTCTGGCTTCTGCTGGCCGTCGCGCTCGAAATCGGCGGCACCTACCTGCTCAAGCTCTCGGACGGCATGGCCCGTCGCACGATGGGCGCAGGCGGCATCGTCCTCGTGATGGGCGCCTTCGCAGCGCTCGCCCAGGCAATCAACGGCATGGATCTTTCAGTGGCCTACGCCGTCTGGGGCGGGGCCGGTCTGGTGATCACCGCGATCATCGGCGCGCTGGTCTTCGGCCAGCGCATCCGGCCGGTCGGCTGGCTCGGCATCCTGCTCGTGATCTGCGGCGTCCTGGCTCTCAAGCTGCTCTGAGGCCGGGACACCGCCGGCTTCACGAGATGCCGCGCGCCTTCAGTGCGTCGCGGTAGGCGGCGATGACGCCGTCGATCATGTCGTCCAGGCGGAAATTCTGCCGGACATGGCCGGCGAGATCGGCGGCCTGTGCAATACGTTCGGCTTCCGGCGTCTCCAGCATCGCCCGGATCGCCCCGGCCAGGATCGCGGGATCGTTGGCTGCGATCAATCGCTGGCGATGGTTGGGGCCGTAGATCTCGCCGATGCCGCCCACATCGGTCGAGATCAGGGGCTGCGCCGCCGCCGCCGCTTCCAGGATGACATAGGGCAGGGATTCCGCCCGCGACGGGATCACCATCGCGCGGGCCCGGGCCAGAGCCTTGCGGATCGGCGCCGGTGGCTCGAACACGCATTGATCGGCAATGCCGCGCTCGCGCGTCATTTGTTTCAGTTCGACCTCGTCCGGGCCGGAGCCGACGATCAGGATCCGCGGCGTCAGACCGTCCCGGCGACGCAGCAGCGCCAGCGCATCGATCAGCGTGTCGACGCCCTTGGCCGAGCGCAATTCGCCGAGATAGAGCAGGTCGAATTCCGCGGCACGGTGGTCGATCGGCTCGAATTCCGCGTCGGACACGCCGTTGAGCACGACACGATGGTCAGTTCGCGGGAGATGGCCGACATGGGCCTCGAACCGGCCGGCGATGAAGCGGCTCTCGAACAGGAACATGTCGGTCGCGCCTTCGAGCAGCCGCTCGACGGTCATGTAGACCTTATGCTCCATGCTGCCGGGCTTGTAGTTGAAGCTGCCGCCATGGGGCGTATAGGCGGTGACGTAGCGCCGATTGGACGCGAACAGCGCGGGTATGCGGCCATAGACGCCCCCCTTCGAGCCATGGCAATGCACCACATCCGGCGCGAGGCGCCGCCGCAGCGCCATCTCGGAGAATTGCGCCTCGAGGTCGGTCACGCTCGGATAGCGTGACATCGGCACGCGCGTTACGCCCAGCGTCAGCTGGCTGCCGAGCTCGCGGAAGACCTCGTCGGCCCGCGCCCCGCCGGTATTCGAATCGCAGAAGATGCCGACATCGTGCCCGCGCTCCACCTGTCCCCGGGCCACGTCGAGGACATGCCGGAACAGCCCGCCGAGCGGCGCGCGGAAGACATGCAGGATTTTCAGGGGGCGGGCGGCCAGGCTGTCCCTCATCGGTCGCGCCGCGATCTCAGAACCAGCGTTCCTTGATGACGATGGTGTCGCCGGGCTGCACCGGATAGGTGATCGGCACGCTCGCGGTCACCGTCTGGCCCTCGATCTGGCGCGTCACTTCGGCCGTGTCGCGCTGGCCGCGCGGCGTGAAGCCCCCGGCGATGGCGACGGCCGTCTGCACCGTCATGCCGTTCACATAGGGGAACTGGCCGGAATTGGTGACCTCGCCGAGCACGAAGAAGGGGCGGTAGGTATCGACCTCGACCGAGACCTTGGGCTCGCGCAGATAGCCGCCCCGCAGCTTGGCCTCGATCGCCTGGGCAAGCTGCTGGGTCGTGCGGCCCTGTGCCTCGATCGTGTTGATCAGCGGCATGGCGATGCGCCCGGCGCCGTCAACCGCATAGATATTGGAGAGATTGTCCTGTCCGAAGACGATGATGCGCAGCCGGTCGCCGCTGGCGAGCCTGTAAGGCCCCGCTGGCTCGGCGAGCGCATAATCCGCCGCCGGATAGCGGGGCGTGCAGGCGCCCGCGATCATGGCTGCGGCCAAGGCGAGAGAGGCGATGCGTCGACTCATCACTGGCTTATCCGTGCAGAACTCGCCCGATCTTTAGGCTCGATATGGTTAACAAAGGCTTCCCGTAGCCCTGTCGCGTGCGTCTGGCCGGGCGGGGATGGCCCTGGCGCACAGTCGGCGGGCGATTGCTGCCGCTTTCCTGGTGGCCGGCCGGGGGCGCCGGAAAGAAAGACGCTGCCGACTGCTAGGCTGTGGGGGTAGCTGCAGTCGGCAGCGGCCCGATCATGGCGACACGTTTGATCGAGCGACTCAAGATTCGCTTCTGTCGCTGAAGGGCCGATGAAGCCGCCGTTCAGGATTCCGATAACCCATCGTTAACCTTCGTTACCTCGCGAGGGTCTTTCGTGCCGAATTCATCGATTTCGATTGGCCGGGAGGGCGCATGCCGGCGGGGCGGCGTGATCGGTGTTTACGATTTGCGGTTCCGGTCGGGGGCAGAAGTGCCGTTCTGCAGGTTCAGTGGACTTGCGCGAAATCGAGGCGATGCGGTGCCTTTGCTCCGGCGGAAGGTTCGATCGAGGGGCGGCCGCCCGAAGTCGAGACGCCTTGCAGTGGCCGGCTCCTGCAAGGGGAGCAGGGGAGCCGCAGATCAGAAACCGCAGCGTCATTTACCCGGCGATAACCTTACCGAGCGTTCAATGTCGCCCGCGTCCCTCGATAGGGGCGAGAGTTTTGCGTCGATAGGTGGGCCCATGACCGCTCAAGCTGGGATTGATGCGCGCGGCGCCGGCGAAGGCCGGGGCGACATGCTCGATCTCTCCGCCCTCTGGGCGGCGATCAAGCGCCGCAAGTTCTGGATCGTCGCGCCGACGCTCGCGGCGCTGGGCCTGTCCTTCGTCGCTGTCAACTTCGTGACGCCGCGCTACACGGGCGAGGCGAGGCTGCTGCTGGAAAGCCGCGGCGGCTTCTACGCTCTGCCCGGCCAGACGAACAGCGACAGCGGCCAGTTCGACTCCGAGGCGGTGCAGAGCCAGGTCCAGATCATCATGTCGCGCGACCTGGCGCGCGAGGCGATCAAGCGGATCGGGCTCGTCGGCAATGCCGAGTTCGATTCCGGCGTGGGTGCGCTCAGCGCCGTGCGCAAGCTTGCCGTCATGATCGGCCTCGGCGGCCATCCTGCCGATCGTTCGCCGGAAGAGCGCGTCCTCGAGAAATATTACGACCGTCTGCTCGTCTATCCGGTCGGTCGCTCGCGCATCGTCTCCATCGAGTTCACCTCGCGTGATGCCGCGCTCGCCGCGAAGGCGGCCAACACCATCGCCGAGACCTATCTGGAATTCCAGGAGCAGGCGAAGCAGGAGAACGCCCGCAGCGCCTCCAACTGGCTCTCGACCACGATCGAGCCGCTCCGCAAGCGCGTTGCCGAGGCCGAGGCCAAGGTCGAGGATTTCCGCTCCAAGAACGGGCTGTTCGCCGGCCCGAACAACACCACCATCACCTCCCAGCAGCTCACCGACCTCTCGGCGCAGCTCTCGGCGGCCCGTAGCCAGCAGGCCGAGTCGCAGGCCAAAGCCGGCCTGATCCGCGACGCCATCAAGCAGGGCCGCACCTTCGAGATCCCCGACGTCGCCAATAACGACCTCGTCCGCCGCCTGATCGAGCAGCGCGTCAACCTGCGCGCCCAGATCGCCGCGGAATCGCGCAGCCTCCTGCCGGAGCATCCCCGGATCAAGGAGCTGAACGCCCAGCTTCTCGACCTCGAAGGCCAGCTTCGCGCCGCCGCCGAGCGCACCGTGCGCACGCTGGAGAACGAGGCCAAGATCGCGGGCCAGCGCGTCGAGAGCTTCCAGGCCGCGCTCGACGGGCAGAAGAAGAACGTCTCCACGGCCAATGACAGCGAAGTTCAGCTCCGCGCGCTGGAGCGCGAGGCGCGCACGCTGCGCGAGCAGCTTGAGCAGTATATGCAGCGCTATCGCGAGGCTTCCGCGCGCGACACGATGAATGCCACCCCGGCCGATGCGCGCATCATCTCGCGCGCCGTCGAGCCGACCGAGCCCTCCTTCCCGAAGAAGGTGCCGGTGGTGCTGGTCGCGACGCTTGCGACCTTCCTGATCGCGCTCGCGACGATCGTGACACGCGAACTGCTCAACGGCCAGGGTCGGCCCGTGCCGAATGCGCCGCGCGGGCCGCGCTGGGTGTCCGCCGGTCCGTCCGAGGATGAGGCGGAGCCTGCCGACCCTGTGCCCGACGCGCCGCGCCATGCCCGCGTCGCCGGCCTCCTGACCCATGCCGGCAAGCTCGGCCAGACCCGGCTCGATCTCGACCATCCCGAACTGACGCTGGCCGAGATCGCCGAGCGCACCCGCGAACCCACGCGCGGCATGGCGCCGCTGGCGCTGGTGCTGGACGGCGCCGGAGACGAGGCCGCAAGACCGCGCGATCTCGCCGAGCTGCTCGCCCAGCGCTGCCGCTGCGTGCTCGTCGATCTCTCGTCGGACCATGCGGGCAGCGAGGCCGGCTTCTCGGAGCTCCTCGCAGGCGAGGCCCTGTTCTCCGACATCATCATGCGGGCACCGGGCTCGCGGCTGCATCGCATCGGCTCCGGCCGGGCCGGCCGCGCCGCCGTTCTGGCCGCGCCCGATCTGGTCGATGTCGCGCTCGACGCGCTCTGCGAGACCTATGACTGGGTGCTGGTCGCCGCCGCCTCCAACGACGACGGCACGGTGCTGGCGCCGATCGCGCGCCGCGCGCAGGCGGGTCTCGTCATGAGCGGGCAGGTCGGCAACGGCCACGCACTGGAGACCGCCTATCGCCTGAGCGAGCTCACCGAGGCGCCGGTCACGCTCATCCTCGATGCCGAGGGCGGCGTGCCGATGCCACCGGTCTCGCGCAGCGAAATGCCGGTCGGCGCCTGATCCTGCCGGATCGCTCGCGCCCTATTCCGCCTCGGGTCGCCTGCGCCGCAGCCAGCCCGATGCGCGATGGGCCAGCTTCAGCGCGAGCGGCGAGCGCTTGATCCGCCGCTTCAGCTCGCGCTTCGTCTGGGCGATCCGCGCGAACAGGCGGCCCTTAAGGGTCAGCGGCAGGAAGCTGTCGACGAGATCGTCATGGTCGTCGCAGAAGGTGGTCTTGTAGCGGGCCTCGCCGACGCCGAGATCGAAGACCGCGACGCCTTCGCCGGCCTTCAGGCGGATCAATTCGGCCAGGAGCAACTCGCCGGGGCTGGTCTTGACGGTTTCGCTGCCCATGTCGAACGAAGTCGCCATGCCCGAAAAGCGCTCGCCCTGGGTCGCGCCGACATAGGTCGCGACGGACCGGCCGTCGAGATCGAGGGAATAAAGCTCGATCACGGGACGGGTCGATCCATCTCCCAGGGCTCCCCGCTCCAGGAAGGCGCGCATCGCCGGCTCGGCGAAGGGATCGGGCACGCTCATGGCGCGAAAGCGCTCGGCCTTCTGCGTGAGGAATGCCTCGATGATCTGTTTGACGCCTTCGGGCGTCGTCCCACGTGTCAGCACCGACGAGCCGAAATCCTTGAAGCGGCTGTGCTTGTTCTTGAGCTTCTTGCGGGCATGGCTGCTCATCGAGCGCTTCAGCGCGGCGTCCCCGTCACCGGGAACCAGCGCGAGCTTATAGGCGCGGCTCGGGCTCGGGCCGGCGGCGAGCAGCGCGGCCGGGTTGGAAACGCCTTGCCATGTGACAGGCTGGTTGACGAAGGCCAGCGCATCGAGCCCACCGATGGCGTGGCCGATCTCCGTCAGCATCCGCTCCGTCAGTCCGATATCGAGCTGCGCGGCGAAAGCGGGAGCATAGAGCCCCATATGATAGTTGGCATGCTTGCCGCCGATGAATTCGGCGAAGCGGAAACCGCCGCGCCCGGTGATGGCGAGCGGCAGCAAGGCACAAAGCGCCCCTTCGGCATCCCGCACCAGCGCATAGCGCAAGGTCATGGCATGGGCGGCGCCGATCGTCTCGGAGAAGGGCCGGATCCAGTCATAGCTCTGATAGGGCGTCGCCAGCGCCGTGGCCTCGAAGGCGCGCCATGTCTCGGCGAGCGCGGCGATATCGGTCTCGATCGCGATCGAGGCCCAGGGGCGCGCTGCGCTGCCGCTGGATGAGACCGTGTCGGGCGTGGCCAGTGAAGAGGCGGCGGTGGGCATGTTTCCTTCGCCCATGCGAGCGGAACTGATGGCGCCTCCTTAACCCGTCATTGTGAACGGATCGGCCACAATCCGCCGGAGCAGCCACGCGATCGCACGATAGCGTTAGCGGGCGGTTGCGAGGGGATATTCGGACTTGGCTGCGATGAATGCGCGTCACAAGGCCATCGCGGCCGCATTCCGGATGATGGCGGCGACAGGCGCCGACCGCTGGAGCCGCGACTTCGCGCAGGGCGTGGGCGTGATCCTGACGCTCCATCATGTCCGCACGGCTGAAACGCGCGGCTTCGCGCCGAATGCCCTGCTCGACATCACCCCGGATTTCCTCGATCGCGCGCTGGGCCTGATCCGGGCCGAGGGCTGCGATATCGTCTCCTTGCAGGAAGCGCTGGCACGCTTGCGCAACCCCAAGCCGGGCCGCTTCTTCGTCGCGCTGACCTTCGACGATGGCTACCGCGACAATGTTGAGGAAGCCTGGCCCATCCTCGCCAGGCACGAGGCGCCCTGGACGCTGTTCGTGACGCCGGGTTTCGCAGACCGCACCGCTCGGCTCTGGTGGCTTGAGCTGGAGGAGGCGATCCACGCTCTGCCGCGGATCGATCTCGCCTTGCCGGATGGCCGCTTCACCGCCCGGACCGAAACCGACGCGGAGAAGACGCGCGCGTTCGCGAAGCTCTACTGGCGTCTGCGCCGCGAGCCGGAAGCGATTCTGCTCTCTGCGATTTCCGGGCTGGCTACCGAAGCCGGCATCGACCCTGTCGCTGTCGTCGAGCGTGACTGTCTGCCCTGGGAGACGCTACGGGCCTTGTCCGGCGCGCCGGGCGTGACCATCGGCGCCCATACCCTGACGCATCCGATGCTGGCGAAGCACGAGGCGGAGGTCGCACGCCGCGAGATCGTCGAGAGCAGGCAGCGTCTGGAGACCGAGCTGGGTATCCCGATCCGCCATTTCGCCTATCCGGTCGGCGATCCCGGCTCGGCCGGGCCGCGCGATTTCGCGCTTGCCGCGGAGGCGGGGTTTGAGAGCGCGGTCACGACGCGGCCGGGCCATCTCTTTCCCGAGCACGCCGGCCATCTCCACGCCCTGCCGCGCGTCTCGCTCAATGGCCTCCATCAGAACGAGGCGGCGCTGCGAGCACTTCTGTCGGGGCTGCCGTTCTGGCTGCGGAGCAGGGGGCGGCGGATAATATAGCCAATATATTCTACCAGAGGTGATGCATGGATAGCTTTTTAGGAATGCTGTTGATGACGTCTATGTTCATCGCCGTTGGCGTTCTGATTGCAAGGGAATCATACATCGCAAAATCAGTAGGTTTATTCGCGGGATTGATATTATTTATATTGATAGTAATAATATATCAGTTTTCGATACGCGTCGACGGTGTGGCGACGGCAAACAGCGCGATTGTTTGGGTTCTGATTTTCGTGGTGGCTGGTTTGTCTTCAAAATTTGGGTGGGCGGTATTTCTAGCGGCCGTATTGGCCGCCTATGCTGCCTTGGCGGCATCGAATTTCTATGGATGGCAGTTCTTCTCGTAAAACTTAGCCTTAACTGCCGTCAAGCCTCGTCCTTGCGCTCCATCCACTTGATCAAGGGCAGCAGCGGCAGCACCCAGGCGAGGCCCAGCGCGATATAGGCGATGGTCTGCATCAGCTTCGGCGCCTCGGTGATCCGCCCCTGCGCGAGCGCCATCGCGACGAGCGCATAGACGCAGACGAAGACGAGGATCAGCACGGTCCCGATCAGCTTGCGGTTGCGTTGTTTCATCGGGCTCTCCACCGCGCAGGTCAGGCTGCTGCGGCAATGCGAGCGTTGTCGCGCCGGAGCGACGGGTCTATGTCACCCGCGAGCGCGCTTGTGAAGCGCTGGCGTCTGCGACCGAAAGCCCATCCGTGACCTTAGCCCTCAACCAGACTGCCGGCGAACGCGCCAGGACCGATCATGCCGGCATCCGCCGCTGGCTCTGGATCGTCGCCGGCCTCGTCTTCCTGATGGTCGTGGTCGGCGGCGCGACGCGGCTGACCGGCTCCGGCCTCTCGATCACCGAATGGAAGCCGATCACCGGGGCGATGCCGCCGCTCTCGGCCGACGCCTGGGCCGAGGAATTCGGCAAATATCGCGCGAGCCCGCAATACCAGCTACTCAACGAGGGCATGAGTCTCGGCGAGTTCCAGTTCATCTACTGGTGGGAATGGGGCCATCGCCAGCTCGGCCGCTTCATCGGGCTGATCTATTTCGTAGGCTTCCTCGTCGTCGCGCTGCGCCGCCTGCTGCCGGCCCGGCAGATCGCGACGCTGTTCGGCATGGGCCTGCTGCTCGGCCTGCAAGGCGCGATCGGCTGGATCATGGTGGCCTCCGGCCTCCAGCCCGGCATGGTCGCGGTCGCGCCGGTGAAGCTGACGCTGCATCTCACCTTCGCCGGCCTGTTCTTCGCCTCGGTCGTGGCCTTCGCGACGACGCTGACGCCCTTGCGCCGGGTCGAGCCGGCGTGGGGCAGGGCGGCCGCGTGGCTCATCCTGCTGCTGCTCTTCGTGCAGGTCGCGCTCGGCGGGCTCGTCGCGGGCTCGAAGGCGGGCTTCACCTTCAACACCTGGCCGCTGATGGATAGCGCTCTGGTGCCGCCGGGGTCGCTGCTCTTCGCCCAGTCGCCCTTCTGGGAGAACTTCGTCGACAATGTCGCGCTGGTGCAGTTCAACCACCGCCTCGGCGCCTATATCCTCTTCGCCGTCGCGCTCTGGAATGCTCTGAGGCTGCGCCGCGCTGCGCCGGGATCGGGCAGTGCCAAGCGCGCGACCGCCATCGCCGGGCTGGTGCTGGCGCAATCGGCGCTCGGCATCGTCACGCTTTTGCTTGTCGTGCCGCTCTGGGCCGGGCTCGCCCATCAGGCCCTCGGCTTCGCCGTGCTGGCGATGGGCGTGGTTCATCTCACCCGCACCGAGCAGGCCGCGCGGGGATAACGCACAACCCTTGTCATTCCGGGACGCTGCGCAGCAGCGGACCCGGAACCCACGACTGGGTCGCAGCGGTTTCCGTTCGTCGCTTTGTGAAGCTCTCACCCGGTCGTGGGTTCCGGGTTCACGCCTGCAGCGTGCCCCGGAATGACAATCGGGGTGCTCCCAAACAAAAAGGCGCCGTTTCCGGCGCCTCCTCGATCATGAGCTTCTCGGGTCAAGCCCGAGAATGACGCGCTGGATTATGCCAGTGCCTGATCCAGGTCCGCGATCAGGTCCTCGACATCCTCGAGGCCGATCGAGAGGCGGACCACCTGCGGGCCGGCGCCCGAGGCGATCTTCTGTTCGTCGGTGAGCTGGCGATGGGTGGTCGAGGCCGGGTGGATCACCAGCGAGCGCGTATCGCCGATATTGGCGAGATGCGAGAACAGCTTGAGGTTCGAGACCAGCTTGACGCCGGCGTCGTAGCCGCCCTTGAGCCCGAAGGTGAAGACCGCGCCCGCACCCTTCGGCACATAGCGCTTGGCGAGCTCGTGATACTTGTCGCCCGGCAGGCCGGCATAGCTCACCCACTCGACCGCCGAGTGCTTGGCGAGATGTTCGGCGACCTTCAGCGCGCTCTCGCAGTGCCTTTGCATCCGCAGGGGCAAAGTCTCGATGCCGGTCAGCAGCATGAAGGCATTGAACGGTGCCAGCGCCGGGCCGAGATCGCGCAGGCCGAGCACGCGGGTCGCGATGGCGAAGGCGAAATTGCCGAAGGTCTCGCCGAGCACCATGCCGTTATATTCCGGCCGCGGCTTGGAGAGCATCGGGTAGCGATCGTCGCCGACCCAGTTGAAAGAGCCGCCATCGACGATCAGGCCGCCAATCGAGTTGCCGTGACCGCCGAGGAACTTGGTCGCCGAATGAACGACGATATCGGCGCCATGCTCGAACGGGCGCAGCAGGTAAGGGGACGCCATCGTGTTATCGACGATGAGCGGGATGTTGTGCTTCTTCGCGATCGCGCTGATCGCGGCGATGTCGACGATGACGCCACCGGGATTGGCGATGGATTCGATGAAGATCGCCTTGGTCTTCGGCGTCACGGCGGCGGCAAAGCCCTCGAGATCGTCTGTGTCGGCCCAGATCACGTTCCAGCCGAAGCTCTTGTAGGAGTGGTTGAACTGGTTGATCGAGCCGCCATAGAGCTTGCGCGCCGCGACGAATTCGTCGCCCGGCTGCAGCAGCGCATGGAAGCAGAGGAACTCGGCCGCATGGCCGGAGGCGACGGCGAGTGCGGCCGTGCCGCCCTCCAGCGCCGCGACGCGCTCCTCCAGCACCGCGTTGGTTGGGTTGCCGATGCGGGTATAGATGTTGCCGAAGGCCTGCAGGCCGAACAGCGAGGCGGCATGGTCGACATCGTCGAAGACGAAGGAGGTCGTCTGGTAGATCGGCGTGGCCCGTGCGCCCGTCGCCGCATCGGGTGCCGCTCCGGCATGGATGGCGAGTGTATGGAAACCCGGTGCGCGGTCGGTCATGGCTGCTCCCTGACAATCTGACGTCGAAAACGGATCGTTCGATTTAACGAACGGTTCGCGGGGCGTCAAATCGGAGGGGCAGGCCGCGTCAGGTCCCCGGCCGGTGGATCGTCAGCTTCTGGAAGCCCTTGCCGGCGAGCACCGGCTTCTTCGATGACAGGATGCGCGAATTGATGCCCTGCCAGCCGATCTCGCCGGACAGCCGGCCGTATTCTATCTTGGGGCAGCGGTTCATGATGACGGTGACGCCCTTCGCCTCGGCCCGCGCTGCGGCTTCGTCGTTGCGCACGGAGAGCTGCATCCAGATGACCTTGGGCAGCGGATCGAGCGCCAGCGCCTCGTCGGTGATCGGCCCCGCGGCTTCCGAATTGCGGAAGATCTCGACCATGTCGATCGGGCCGGGAATGTCCTTGAGCGCGGCATAGACCGTCTTGCCGAGGATCGTCTGCCCGGCGAGGCCGGGATTGACGGGGATGACGTCGTAGCCGCGGTCGATCAGGTATTTCGTCACGATCCAGCTCGGCCGCGCCTCGTTGGCGGAGGCGCCGACCAGCGCGATCCGCTTCACGGATTTCAGGATGTCGCGGATCAGGCTGTCGGGATAGGCGTCGTGGGTCATGAGGCTGGGGCTCGGCGGCAGGGAAGGCGCAGGGTCGATATAGGATGCAGCAACCGCCCCGTCATCCCGGACGCAGCGAAGAGGAGATCCGGGATCCATTCCGGAGCGTTTACAATGGATGTTCAGGCATGGATCCCGGGTCTCCCTCCGGTCGCCCGGGATGACATGGAGGTTGTTATTCCCCCTCCCACACCGGGGGACGCTTCTCCATGAAAGCGCCGATGCCCTCTTCGGCATCCCGCGCCAGCATGTTCTCGACCATCACCGCCGAAGCGCGGTCATAGGCCGCCTTCAACCCCATCTCCCGCTGCTCGTAGAAGGCGCGCTTGCCGATCTTGACCGTCGCGGGTGATTTTGAGGCGATGATGCCGGCAAGCCGCTGCGCCTCCGCCAGTGCCTCGCCGGCCGGCGCGACGCGGTTGACCAACCCCATCCGGGCTGCTTCCCCCGCCGGCATCATCTCTCCCAGCAGCAGCATCTCCAGCGCGTGCTTTGCGGAGAGATTGCGCGAGAGTGCGACCATCGGCGTCGAGCAGAACAGCCCGATATGGACGCCCGGCGTGCAGAAGCGCGCGGCTTCGCCCGCGACCGCGAGATCGCAGCTCGCTACGAGCTGGCAGCCCGCGGCCGTCGCCGTGCCCTCGACGGCCGCGATCACCGGCTGGGGCAAGGCGGTGATCTGCTGCATCATCGCCGAGCAGCGTCCGAGGATATCCGCGAAATAAGCCCGGCCCCGGTCGGCATCGGCGCGATGGGCGGTCATCTCCTTGAGATCGTGCCCGGCGCTGAACACCGGCCCGGCTGCCGCGAGGACGACCGCCTTGACCGATGGGTCGGCGGCAATGGCGGCAAAGGTCTGGCTCAGGGCGGCCAGCATCGCTTCGCTCAGCGGGTTGCGCGCCTGCGGGCGGTTCAGCGTCAGTGTCGCGATGCCCTCCGCATCCTCGCGCAGCAGGACGGGTGCGGCCTCCGGCTTGTGATGGGCGATCATCGTGCTTCCCTCAGCATTTCCGCCTATTGTCGGAGGCCGTTCGCCATGCTGCAAGGGGATAACCCCTAATGCAGCCTGTGGTTTTCCGCATGACGACCCGCATGAGCGCCTCCGAGATCGATGCCTATCTCGACGAGGTCTTCCCCCAGCTCCATTATGGCGGGCGCACCTATTTCATCGAGGAGGTCGGGCCGATGACGGCCCGGATGCGCTGCGACTATCACGAGAAGCACCTGCGCCCCGGCGGCACGATCTCGGGCCCGACCATGATGGCCCTGGCCGATCTCGCGCTCTATGCGGCGATCCTGGCCCAGATCGGCCCGGTCGGCCTCGCGGTGACGACGAGCCTCAATTTCAATTTCCTGCGCAAGCCGGGCCAGGCCGCCCTGATCGGCGAGGCGAAGCTGCTCAAGCTCGGCAAGCGGCTCGCGGTCGGCGAGGTCTGCCTTTACTCGCAAGGGGAGGCGGAGATGGTCTGCCACGCAACGGGGACCTATTCGATCCCCGCGCGCTGACTGCGGCCCCGCAAGGCCGGCTATTTCTTCGCCGGGATCGGGTCGAGCCCGGTCTTGCGGATCGTCTCCGCAGCATCCGCGCCGCCCAGACAGGCGATCAACGCCTTCGCGGCTTCGGTTTCCTTGGCGCCGGCTGCCAGCCCGGCCGAGAACACCGTCACGCGCTGGACCTCCTCCGGCAGCGTGCCGACGAAATCCAGGCCTGCGATCGGGACGAGCTCGCTGACCTGCTGGAAGCCGAGCTCCGCCTCGCCGCGCGCCACGATCGTGCCGACTCGCTCGCTGAAGATCTTCTTCGACTTGGCCATCACCTGGCCGCTCGGATCGAGCTTGGGGAAGAGTTCCTCGGACAGATAAGTGCCGCTGGCGCTGGCCGAGTACGCGATCGACTTCGCCTCCATCAGCGTCTTCTTGAGCGCCTCGACCGTCGAGATGTCGGGCTTGGGCGCGCCCGCCTTGACCGAGAGGCCGATCGCCGAGCGGGCGAGGTCGGTGCGGGTGCCGGCCATGCCCTTGCCGTCCTTCACCAGCTTGTCGAAGGCATCGCCCGCCAGGATCACGACATCGGCCGGCTCGCCGCGCGCCAGCCGGTTGGGGATCGCATCGGGCGCCGCGCCCATCGAAGCGCCATAGGCGCTGACCACCTTCTGGCCGATTTTCGCCTCGCAGGCCGGGACGAGGTCCTTGTAGGCCGCGGTGAACCCGCCCGAACTGATCACGTTCACATCGGCGAAGGCGGGCAACCCCCCGAGCAGCAGGCCGGCGGCAATGAAAGCGATGCGTTTGCGTGTCATGGCGTATCCTCCTGCGGCCGAATGCTGGGTCAGGCGCTCGCGCGGCGCAAGAGAAGGATGCGGTATCCTGATACCTTTTCTCTCATCGCTATGAGAAAATTGGATTTTTCGGGCTTTTGCAGTTTCGGTAACGCTTGACAGCCGGCTTCCTTGCCCCTATCCCGACGCCACACCGCCGCCGGGCTCTCCGGCGGCTTGTCCTTTTTTACGCAACCGAAGGGGTACCGCGATGAAGACCGTCTCGCTCAAGCCCGCCGATGTCGAAAAGAAGTGGGTTGTGATCGACGCCTCCGGGCTCGTCGTCGGCCGTCTCGCCTCCGTTGTGGCGATGCGTCTGCGCGGCAAGCACAAGGCCGCCTACACCCCCCACGTCGACTGCGGCGACAATGTCATCGTCATCAACGCCGAGAAGGTCTCCCTGACCGGCCGCAAGCGTGACCAGAAGGTGTATTACCACCACACTGGCTTCCCGGGCGGCATCAAGGAGCGTTCGGCCAAGTTCATCCTGGAAGGTCGCTTCCCGGAGCGTATCGTCGAGAAGGCTGTCGAGCGCATGCTGCCGCGCGGCCCGCTCTTCCGCCAGATCCTCGGCAACCTGCGCGTCTACAAGGGCGGGGAGCATCCGCACGCTGCCCAGTCGCCGGAGGCGCTCGACGTCGCCGCGCTCAACAGCAAGAACAAGAGGGTCTGACCGTGGCCGAAGTTCTTCAGTCTCTCGCCCAGCTCGGCGACGTCGCCAAGCCTGAGCAGCCCGCTGCTCCCGTCCACGTCAAGAAGGTCGATGCGCAGGGCCGCGCCTATGCCACCGGCAAGCGCAAGAACGCGATCGCCCGCGTCTGGATCAAGCCTGGCTCCGGCAAGGTCACCGTCAACGGCCGCGACCAGGAGGTCTACTTCGCTCGCCCGGTGCTGCGCCTCGTGCTCAAGCAGCCGCTGCAGCTCGTCGACCGCGTGACCCAGTACGACGTCGTCGTCTCGGTCAAGGGCGGCGGCCTCTCCGGCCAGGCCGGTGCGGTGCGTCACGGCATCTCCAAGGCGCTGACCTTCTACGAGCCGGAGCTTCGCGGCCCGCTCAAGAAGGAAGGCTTCCTGACCCGCGACTCGCGTGTCGTCGAGCGTAAGAAGTTCGGTAAGGCCAAGGCCCGCCGCAGCTTCCAGTTCTCGAAGCGCTGATCGTTTCCGGGATTACCGGTATGCGGAAGGGCGGCTCGCAAGAGCCGCCCTTTTCGTATTGGCTGGCCCTGTCGCGCCAGATCAGCAGGAGCCTGCCATGACCCGCCCCGTTCTTCTCGTCACCGGCGGCAGCCGCGGCATCGGCGCCGCGACCTGCATCATGGCGGCCGGGCGCGGCTATGACGTCGCGGTGAACTACCGGAACAACGTGAAGGCCGCCGCCGAGGTCGTCGCGGCCTGCGAGGCTGCGGGCGCGAAGGCCGTGGCGTTGCAGGGCGACATGGCCGATGCCGACGACATCACCCGCGTCTTCGCCGAGGCGAAGGCGGCGCTGGGCCCGCTGACCCATGTCGTCAACAATGCCGGCATCACCGGCAGGTCCGGCCCGCTCGCCGAGGCGGAGATCGCGGTTATCCGCGAATGCATCGACGTCAACGTCACCGGCGCGATCCTCGTCGCGCGCGAGGCCGCCCGCGCGCTCATCGACAATGGTGGAGGAGAGGGCAGGGCGATCGTCAACATCTCCTCCGTGGCCGCAGAATTGGGCTCGCCCGGAGAATATGTCTGGTATGCGGCCTCGAAAGGCGCGGTCGATTCCCTGACCATCGGTCTCGCCAAGGAACTGGCCGGTCATGGCATCCGCGTCAACGCAGTGGCGCCCGGCATCACCGAGACCGAGATTCATGCGCTCTCCACCGGCGAGGCCGGCCGTGTCGAACGCCTTGCGCCCATGATTCCGCTGAAGCGTGCAGCGACAGCCGACGAGATCGCGGAGTCAGTGCTGTTCCTGCTCTCGGAGGCTTCGCGCTACACGACCGGGGTGATCCTCAAGGTCGCGGGCGGGCGGTAGCGCCCGATCCTCTTGCTCCAACCGCGCCGTCATCCCGGAGAAGCCGCGCAAGCGGCGCAGCTCCGGGATCCATGCCCGAGCTCGGCCGATAGCGGTTCCGGCATGGATCCCGGATCTCCCGCCCGTCGCCCGGGATGACGGCGCGGTTATGACAGGACATATAGTCATCTCAGCCGACAACACGCCCGGAACTCCATGCGCGTCCTTCTCGTCCTGATCGCCTTCGTCATGATCGCCGTGCCGGCCCTGCTGATGCTGGCGCGCGAAGAACTCCCGCGTGGACGGCGCATCGGCCGGGCACTGGTCGTCTTCCTGGCGCCGGCCATTGCGCTAGGCTTCATCCATGGCGTGCCGGAGCTCGACGGGCGCGCGCTCAACAACCCCTACGTCTGGACGATGCTGCGGCTCGTCCTGACCGCGCTAGCCCTGATCCTGCCCTGGTCCCTCTATGTCTGGTTCACCGCGCGCCGCTGACGGGAACCGGTTTGCGAAGAACGGTCGCGAAGCGATTCAAACGAATCGCGTTTCCTGGCCTGGGCTCGTGATACGCGGGCCTGACCCGACCATCTCCGACGGGAGGAGGTTGCCAGCATCTCGCTTTCAGGAGCTTCTCCGCCGAGCGGGGGAGTGATGCCTGCCTCAAAGCTGCGATTGACACCCGGCTCAAGCGCGAACATATACACGGCCATGATGACGAGCTTCATCCGACGTCGCCCTGTCCAGGCCGCTCCGGCGCGCCCGCGATGACGCTCGGCTGACGTCCGAACGCCCGCGACCGCGCCATGGAGCGCGGTTTTTTTATGCCTTTAGCCAACTTGCCTGCCAGCCGCCGGGGTGCCCGATGAGCCAGAACCTGAAATCCATCTTCATCGACGGCGAAGCCGGCACGACCGGCCTCGGCATCCGTGAACGCCTGGCCGTGGTGCCCGAGGTCTCCGTCAAGAGCATCGATCCCGACAAGCGCAAGGACCCGGCCGCCCGCAAGGACATGATGGCGAGCGTCGATCTCGTCGTGCTCTGCCTGCCGGACGATGCGGCGAAGGAATCGGTCGCGCTCGCCGATCAGCTCGGCGCCGACGCGCCCAAGATCGTCGATGCTGCGACGGCGCACCGGGTCGCGCCGGGCTGGGTCTATGGCTTCGCCGAGCTCGAGCCGGGCCATGCCGAGAAGATCGCCAAGGCGGACCGCGTCGCCAATCCCGGCTGCTATCCGACCGGCGCCATCGCGCTCCTGCGTCCGCTCGTCGATGCCGGGCTGATGGCGCATGACCATCCGGTCACCGTCAACGCCGTCTCCGGCTATTCGGGCGGCGGCAAGGCGATGATCGAGGAGTTCGAGACCGGCGTGGCTCCCGCCTTCGAACTGTACGGCCTTGGGCTTCGCCACAAGCACCTGCCCGAACTGCAGGCCTATGCCCGGCTGACCCGGCGGCCGATCTTCGTGCCCTCCGTCGGCAATTTCCGGCAGGGCATGCTGGTTTCGGTGCCGCTGCATCTCGACACGCTGCCGGGGCGGCCCTCGGTTGCCGATCTGCATCATGTCCTGGCCGAGCGCTATGCCGGCTCGACCTATGTCAGCGTCCTCCCGCAGGACGGCAGGAACGGCAAGATCGAGCCGGAGGCGCTGAACGACACCAACAAGCTGGAACTGACGGTGTTCGGGCAGGACGATCTCGGCCAGGCGGTGCTGGTCGCGCGGCTCGACAATCTCGGCAAGGGTGCGTCCGGCGCGGCCGTGCAGAACATCCGCCTGATGCTCGGCCTGCCGGAAGGCTGAGCCGGCACCCCGCGCCTGCGTCCAAAGATGCATCTCGTCTCCTCTATTTAGAGGAGACGTTTTCGCGTCTTGCGCGCTAGACTGGTTGTCCCTTGGGCGAGGGATGGATGTGGCAGGCAACGCGTTCGAGAATGGCTTGATCGACGGCATCTACGAGGCCGCGATCGTACCCGAGAACTGGCCTGCCGTGCTTCGCGATACCGCGCGGATCGCCAATTGCCGCGAAGCGCTGCTCGGAACCGTGCTGCATGACGACGTCCGCCTTCTGGCGTCGTCGCCCGCGTTCTGTGCGGATTACGAGGACATCCTGCGCCGCATCCCGTTCGCGGTCAACGAGCGCGCACAGAGGCTGCTCGCATGCGGCCGGCACGGCTTCATCACCGACGAGGACGTCTTCAGCGACGATGAGATCGCACGGCAGCCGATCTACCAGGACCTGCTGATTCCGTCGGGATACGGCTCCGGCGTCGCGACCGTGATCGCGGCGCCGACCGGCGACACCACGATCGTCCATTGCGAGCGGAGTTTTGCCGAAGGCATTGTCGACGGGGCGGCGATCGCTGCGCTCGATCGGTTGCGGCCGCATTTCGCGCGGGCCGGATTACTCGGGCGCCGCCTGGCGATGGAGCGCGCGCGGGCGGCGTCGCAGGCCCTGGAGATGATGGGGCTGCCGGCCGCGGTCCTTGGTCTGAACGGCCGCGTGCTCGACGTCAACGCCCTGTTCCAGGACCTGATACCCGGCGTTTTTCTCGATCGTGCCGCCCGTCTCGCCCTGGCCTATGGTCCGGCCGACGACATGCTGGCAACGGTGATCGCGGGGTTCGCGCGGCCGGACTTGCCCCAGCTTGTCCGTTCCTTGCCGATACCGGCCCGGCGCGGCGCGAACCCGATGGTCGTGCATGTCGCGCCCGTGCGCGGCCGGGCGCGCGACATCTTTTCCTTCGCCGGCGCCATCATCGTGGCGACGCCGGTCGCCGCGGGGGCGGGGCCCGATGCTGGCCTGATCGCCGGCCTGTTCGATCTGACCCCGGCGGAGGCGCGGCTCGCCGCCGCCATCGCCGCCGGCCATCCGCCGCGTGACGCGGCCGCCCGCCTCGGGGTGACCGAGGCGACCGCGCGAACGACGCTGAAGCGCATCCTGGCCAAGACCGGTACGCGCCGGCAGGCCGATCTGGTCGGCCTGCTGAAGAGCGCGGCCGGGCCGCGCTGACACGCCGACCATGGATGCCCCCATTTGGGGGATGGCGAATTCTGTGGCCGCGGGCAGGGTGGATGTACTCGAAGGTCGTACGACTGCCTGCGAGGCTCAGCTTGCACTGTCGAAGCCGGGTCAAGCGGCTTCGACAGTGCCTTTTCCCGCTATTTTGCTCCTGCGCCCGGGCTCGCACAGACCGGCTTGCGCACATGCCGTGTCTTCAAAGTCGCCACCGACGCGAAGCCGCGAGCGATCCGTGTCTCGGTTAGATCCGTTGCCTCGATCAAAACCCCAACGCCCTGAAACGAAAAACGCCGGCTGAGCGCCGGCGTTTCGTGTCGTGCGAAGGGGGCGATCCTGTCAGGATCAGCCCTTGTAGGTGACGAAGTTCTGCTTCTGCTCGCCGAGGCCCTCGATGCCGAGGGTGACGACTTCGCCGCCCTTCAGGAAGCGCGGCGGCTTGAAACCGAGGCCGACGCCGGGAGGCGTGCCGGTGGTGATCACGTCGCCCGGATCGAGCCGCATGAACTGGCTGATATAATGCACCAGATAGGCCGCGCCGAAGATCATCGTCTTGGTCGAGCCGTTCTGGACGCGCTCGCCGTCGACTTCGAGCCACATGCCGAGATTCTGGATGTCCTTGATCTCGTCGGGGGTGACGAGCCAGGGGCCGAGCGGCCCGAAGGTCGGGCAGCCCTTGCCCTTGGCCCACTGACCGCCGCGCTCCTGCTGGAAGGCGCGCTCGGAGACGTCGTTGCAGACGCAGAAGCCGGCGATCGCCGCCATCGCATCCTTCTCCTCGATATAGGAGCCGCCGTCGCCGATCACGATCGCGAGCTCGACCTCCCAGTCGGTCTTCTGCGAGCCCTTCGGGATGACCACGTCGTCATTCGGCCCGACGATGCAGTTCGGAGCCTTGTTGAAGAGGATCGGCTCCTTCGGGATCTCCGCACCGGTCTCGGCGGCGTGATCGGCGAAGTTGAGGCCGACGGCGATGAAGTTGCGCACGTCGCCGACGCAGGCGCCGATGCGCGGCGAGCCCGAGACGAGCGGCAGCGAGTCCGGCGAGAGCGCCTTGATCTTGGCGAGCGAGGCCGAGGTCAGCGCCTTGCCGGCGAGGTCGGGAATGACGCCGGACAGGTCGCGCAACCCGCCCTTGGCATCGAGAAGGGCCGGCTTCTCCTGGCCGGGCGCGCCGTAGCGGAGCAGTTTCAAGGTGTTTCCCCCGTTTCAAACGATCTAAATGGGTGGGCGGGATTCTGATCGGATGCCGGCCCGAAACACAAGCCTGTCATTGCGCATGGGGCATCCGCGATCGGCAGGCGTCCAGGTTGTTGCGCGAATGCAACGGGGCGACTCAAAGCGACACTTGCCCCTAGGAGAGCCGCAGGCAAGCCGGGAAAGGAAAAACGCCCGAAAACCGGTAATAGTTCTTATGTAAACGATATCTTTCTGAACAATCTTGCCGGCATAGGCTCGAAAATCGTCGTTTTCGGCCGGTTTTCGAGGGTGCGGAGGGCAAATGAGGGGATCATGTGGCGATTTCTGGGCGCTTGAAGCGGGATTGCGGCGAGAAACGGCTCGGGCCATGCTTCGAATCAAGCGGGGTGTCTGGCCTCGAAGAACCTAAAACCGGGATGGATTCGATGAAGGGCCTTGTTCGTACCGCCGCAGCCGCCACGGTTTCGCTCGCCGCTCTCGTTGCGGCCGGAGCAGCTTCGGCGAGCTCCTTCGCCATCCGCAGCGGCCAGGGCGCCGAAGGTCTCGGCATGGCCTATGCCGGCGCGGCTTCGGGCGGCACCGGCATTGCCGGCATGGCGTGGAACCCCGCGATCATCACCATGTACCCGGGCCGCACCAGCAACTGGAACTTCACCTATCTCAACGCCAACGCCTCCTACGATCCGAATGCGCCGACGCGCCTGGCGGTGCCCGGCTTCCCGCTGAGCCCGATCCAGAACGGCACCGGCAATATCGGCGGCGACGGCGCATTCATCCCGGCTTCCGCCTCGGCCTGGCAGCTCACCGACCGGTTGTGGATCGGCATGACCAGCGGCGCGCCTTACGGCCTGCGCTCGAAGCCCGATCAGCAGGTCAACGCCGCCCAGGTCTATGGCCGCTCCGCCAAGCTGGCGACCGTGAACGTCTCGCCGACGGTCGGCTATCAGATCAATGACTGGATCTCGGTGGGCGCGGCCCTGCAGATCCAGTATCTCAACGCCTCGTTGAAGCAGGCGTCCGGGATCGCCCCGACCGCGGCCCCGGTCATTCTCGACGGTGACACGATCGATTTCGGCTACCGTTTCGGTGTCAACCTGACGCCGTTCCAGGGCACCTCGATCGGCATCGCCTATCGTTCCATGATGCACCAGACGCTGGAGGGCTCTTTCCGCACGCCGCTCACCGTCATTCCGGTCAAGGCCAATCTCAATCTGCCCGACTCGGTGGTGTTCGGCGTCTCGCAGGTCATCAACGATCGGTGGCAGGTCCATGCAGGTGTCGAGTGGACGAACTGGAGCCGCTTCCGCAACATTCCGATCGTCGCGCGCGGCCTCGGCGTTCCCGTCACGAGCCTGAATTTCCAGTATGACGATGCCTGGTTCTTCTCGGTCGGCGCGGAATACAAGTACAGCAACGCCCTGACGCTGCGCGCCGGTGTCGGCTACGAGCTGTCGGCGGTGAACGACCGCAACCGTACGATCTTCATCGCGGATAACGACCGTCTGTGGCTCTCGGCGGGTTTGAGCTATCAGGTCACGGAGAAGCTGAAGCTCGATCTCGGCTACACCTTCATCGACGTGAAGAAGGCGAACGTGAACTACACGGGAGCGCACCCGCAGCAGAGCGCCGTGCTCTACTCGGCCGATGCGAAGCCCTATATCAACATCGCCTCGGTTGGCATCACCTATCGCTGGGATGATCCGACCCAGACCATTCCGGCGCAGCCGGTGGTGCGCAAGTACTGATCCTGGATCGATCGATCCGGAAAAGCCGGCCTTCGGGCCGGCTTTTTTATTGCCGCTATGCCGCCGGCTTTCTCGGGATGCTGGCACCTTCGTCGCGCGGCCGGGTCTTGCGCGGCAGCAGCGATCCGGAGGGGAAATGACGGTCACGATTGAGAGCGCCGGTGAACGGCATCTTGCCGAATGGGCGAGACTGAGGGCCGAGCTCTGGCCGGACGAGGATGCCGGACGCCATCGCGAGGAACTGGCGGAGACGCTGGCTGCCGCGAACGGCCGCGATTTCGCCTGCGTGGCCCTGACGGATGAGGGCCGCTGCATCGGCTTCGCCGAAGCGGCGTTGCGCAGCGACTATGTCAATGGCTGCGAGACGTCGCCGGTCGTCTTCCTCGAAGGGATCTTCGTCGCCGAACCGCACCGCCGCTCCGGCATCGCCCTGATGCTCTGCCGCGCCGTCGCGGCGTGGGGACGCGCGCTGGGGTGCTCTGAATTCGCCTCCGACGCAGCGATCGACAATGCGGCGAGCCTTGCCTTCCACCGCGCGCTCGGCTTCATCGAGACCGAGCGCGTCGTTTTCTTTCGCAAGGCTATCGGCGCGCCCGAGACAGGCGAGGGCTGATCGGGACGTGCCGATGTTCGCGCCTAAGCCTTCGCCTTCACATAGGTGCCGGGCGCATCGGCGAGGGCCTTGAGCTTGCCGCCCCCCGGTTCGCGCGCCGCAACCTTCTTCGGCGCCTGGGCCTCGAGCCAATTGAACCAGTGCGGCCACCAGGAGCCGGGATGCTCCTCCGCCTTGGCGAGCCAGTCGGCATAGCGGCCCTTGGCCGGTCCGCCGGTCCAGTACTGGTATTTCACCTTGGCCGGCGGATTGACCACGCCGGCGATATGGCCCGAGCCGGCGACGACATGCTCGACCGGCCCGCCGAAGCATTGCGAGCCGTTGAAGACCGACTGGGCCGGCGCGATATGGTCCTCGCGTGTCGCGAGGTTGTAAATCGGGATCGTCACCCGCTTGAGGTCGAGCGTCTTGCCGCCGATCCGCATCTCGCCCTTGGAGAGCTTGTTGTCGAGATAGCAGTTGCGCAAGTAGAAGGAGTGGTTCGCCGCCGGCATCCGGGTCGAATCCGCGTTCCAGTAGAGCAGGTCGAACGGCGTCGGCGCCTTGCCCTTCAGGTAGTTGTTCACGGCATAGGACCAGATCAGGTCGTTCGGCCGGAGCATGTTGAAGGCGCCCGCCATGCGCGAACCGTCGAGATAGCCGGTCCGGGCCATCTGCTCCTCGATCGCGCGGATCTGCTCCT
>NZ_JAELTI010000077.1 GCF_016428755.1 Allobosea sp. ASV33 | reverse complement strand
CCCCCCCCCCCCCCCCCCCCCCCCCCCCCCCCCCCCCCCCCCCCCCCCTTTTTTAAGGTTAATCGTCGGCAGCGTCAGATGTGTATAAGAGACAGGGCCGGCACTGAAGCGGGCGGCCGGGGCTGCGCCTCGCGGGCCTGCGGCGCCTGCGAAAGGTCGTTCGGGCGCGCCGGCGGGCGGATCGGCTGGGCGGGCGCCTCGGCGGCGGGAGCCGGCGCCGGCTCCGCGCGGCGCTCGGCGGTCGCACGGGGCTGCGAGACCGGCGTGGATGACGAGAGCATCGGAGCCGGATGACGCGCCTTCTGGAACATCAGCGCATTGGCGACGATGGCGAGCGAGACGACGCCGAAAGCCAGCATCACGAGCGCCCGGCCCGGCCGCTTGCCGGCGACGCGCACGACCCGGCCGAGCCAGGACGTCTTGCGGCGCGCAGCCTGAGCGCGGCGCACCGGTGCGGAGAGGGAAGCGCCGGAATGGGCGCGGGCGGCCATGGTCACGGACATCGGTCAGCTCGTCTTCAGGCGGTCAGGCGGAAAGGTTCTTTGGTATCCAGGCCCCGGCGCGGAGCCCGGGCGAAGGTCACGATCTTGGCAGGCTGCTCGACGCCGCCCGCACCGCCGACCGGCAGACGCACCGAGACGCGCGTGCCGACATCCGGCGCGCTCTCGATCGTCAGGCGGCCACCATGCAGGCCGACGAGCCCGCGCACCACGGAAAGGCCGAGGCCGGTGCCTTCATGGGTCCGGTCATAGGCGCCCTTGGCCTGGAAGAAGGGATCGCCCAGCTTGGGCAGATCGACGGCGGCGATACCGATGCCGGTATCGGAGACGGAGAGGTCGATCGTGTCGCCGTCGCGCACGACGGCCAATGTCACGCGCCCGCCGGCCGGCGTGAACTTGATGGCGTTCGAGAGCAGGTTGAGCAGGACCTGCTTCAGCGCGCGCCGGTCGCCCTCCATCGCCGCCAGGGCCGGGCCGACGACGCGCTCCAGCGAAACGCCGCCGGTCTCGGCCCGCAGCGCCATCAGCGTGCAGCAATCCTGCGCCATCGCGGCGAGGTCCAGCGGCTCGCGCTCGATGGTCATCGCGCCGCTCTCGATCTTCGAGATGTCGAGCAGCGTATTCACAACCTCGAGCAGGTGATGGCCGGAGGCATGGATGATGCGGGCATATTCCAGGCGCTTCTGCGGATCGAGCCAGCCATTGTCCTCGGCGCTCAGCATCTCGGAAAAGCCGATGATCGCATTGAGCGGCGTGCGCAGTTCGTGGCTCACCGTGGCCAGGAACTGGCCCTTGACGTCGTTGGCGCGCAGCGCCTCGGCATGGCCGCGCTCGCGGGTCTCATCGGCGGCGCGGCGCTCGGTGACGTCGCGCATGACGCAGACCACGGCCGCACCATCGGCGGCAGCGGCGCCGGCAACGCGGCAGGCCTGCATCTCCAGCCAGAGCGAGACCGGCAAGCGGGACTCCCCCGCGCCGTCGCGCGGCACGAAGAGCGTGCGGAACGAGACCGTGACGCCCTCGGCGCCATGGGCGGCATCGCTCAGCGCCTTCAGGAAAAGCGGCCGGTCGGCGATATGGACCCGCTCGAACAGGCCGCGGCCGAGCAATTCGCGCGGATCGGCGCCGGCCAGCGTCCGCGCCGCGGCATTGGCGAAGACGACCGCGCCGGTGGCATCGTGCCAGGTAACGAGATCGCCGACGTGATCGAGCAGGAGCTGCGAACGCGCATCGGAGATGCGGTGCTCGCGCTCCTCGGCATGGCGACGGCGCAGCAGGACCGCGGTCACGACCAGAGCCTGGGCCAGCGCGGACATGGCCAGGAGCGGCATCGCCTCGCCGGTCCACCAGCTCGCTTCGGCGAACAGGCCGAGCCATTGCAATCCGATGGCGGCGAAGAGCGCCCCGACGGCGATCCAGCCGGCGCGCAGCATATAGCCGCGCGAGCCGAAGAAGGCCGCCTCGACCGGCACGACCGCCAGCCAGAGCAGCAAGGGCGAGGACAGGCCGCCGGTCGCGCCGGCCAGCGCAACGATGAAGAGGGAGAGAGCGGCGGAGGAGAGCGCATGCGCCGCGTCGAGGCGGCCGGTGCGGGAGACCAGCGCCACCGAGAGGACGGCCAAGGCGGCGGCGACGATCATGGCCGCCTCGAAGGCGCCGGGCGCGCCGCGCCAGGCCAGATAAGCGGGAGCCAGGCCAAGCATGCCGCCGCCGACGAGCAGGCGCGACAGAACGAAACGCTCGTGACGCTGCCTTTCCGTCGGGTCGGACTGCACCGATGCATGCACCAGTGCCGCCGCCTGTGTCCTCAATGCTGTCATCGCCATACGGTACGCAACGCCTTACTCTCGCGGATACCCCCATCCGCTTGGCGCATCTCGCCATGGCCGGTTTAAGCGGGGCTTAAGGCGACAGGCGATGGAACGGGCGTCAGGAATTAGGTGCTGCGTTTTCCGCATATTTTTCATGAAGTTATCTAAAATCTGCGGGATTTCCCGGATTCCGGCCATGTTCGCGGCAAGGTGAACGGAAGCTGAAGATCACCCGCGGCATTCGACTCGCATTTGAGCGTTCGGAATCACGCGATTTTTCGAGATCCCGGTCTAGGGTGTTCTCACGGTGCAGAGGACAGCACCGACGACGGAGACCGACATGGCCTATCTGCTGCGCAAGATCGCGATCATCGGCCTGATCGCCGTGAACTCGCCGGTCCATAGCGGCAAGCCGGCCGATGCGAACCTGCCGCAGGCGGTGCGGCAAGTCGCCGAGACCGTCCGGACCGAGACGCGCAACGCCGCCGGCAGCCTGACGGCGGCGCGCGAAGCGGCCGAAATCCTGGCGGGCATGGACCCGGTCCTGCGCGAGCGCATCCTGCACGCGGCAGCGACGGCCGTGGTCGGCAAACAGCCCGCGCAGCGCTGAACGCTTGACGCCCTCCCGCAATCGCGGGAAGAGGCCGGACATGACGACCAGCCTCGACGACATCGTCGCGAATTTCGAACTGCTCGACGAGTGGGACGATCGCTATCGCTACCTCATCGAACTCGGCAAGAGCCTCGAGCCCCTGCCCGAAGCGGATCATGTCGACGCCAACAAGGTGCGCGGCTGCGCCAGCCAGGTCTGGCTCGTCGCCCGTCGCGAGGGCGGCGGCGGGCCGCAGACCCGGCTGCATTTCATCGGCGACAGCGACGCCCATATCGTGCGCGGGCTCGTGGCGCTGGCCTTGGCGATCTTCTCGGGACGGGAGGCTTCGGAGATCCTCGCGACCGATGCCTTCGCCATCTACGAGCGCCTCGGCCTCGCCGCCCATCTGACGCCGCAACGCTCGAACGGGGTGCGCGCCATGATCGACCGGATCAAGCGCGACGCCCAGACCGCGGCGGCGGGCTGAACGGACTCAGCCCGCGATCGGGAACTCGCTCGGCCGGGCATCCGCCGCCTGCCAGCTCCGCATCCCTGTGGGCCTGCCGCGGCGATCCAGGCCGTAATGCGTCACCAGCGCCGCAAGCGCGACACGCAGCACGACCTTGGCCGAGCGTGGCGGCCAGCGGCGCTCCTTCTCGACGAGGTCGAGCCCCTTGAGAAAGCCGCAAATATCGATCGCCAGGCCCGAGAGCTCCGGCCCGAGGCGATCGCAGGCGACCCTGACACGCTGACGCGCCGCAAGCGCGGTGTCGGACGAGCCCGCGACGTCGCGCGGCCCCGCTCCGGCCTGTTCCGGCGTCAGCGCCGCATCCCAGTTCATCGTCGTGCGCGGCAACATGCCCGCCAGCGTGATGTCCACTCGAAAACGCTCGCCGGCCGCGAATTCCTCGCTGCTGATCTGCGGCCTGCCATCCTTGCCCGGGCGGCGATAGAGCCAGAGCAGCGGGCTTTCCCGATCGTCCATGGCAGGGGCAGCCTCGCCGCGCGGCTCCGATTGCGCCTTCTCCGCAACAGGCGCGGATGCGTTCGCCGACGCGGAGACGAGGCCGAGCCGGGGCTGTTTCGTGTCCTTGGACCAGGCGACGCGTTCCTCGATCTCCAGCTGCTTCACGGTTTTGGCCGAGACATAGCCCGCTCCCAGGCTGGTGCCGTTCACCGTTCGGAAGAGCGCGATGCGCCCGCAGCCCAGCGGCGAAGCGAGGCCATAGCACCCTGCCCCGCTAAGATGCTTCAGGAGACGGCTGCGTTCATTGCGTTGGGTCTCGATCGTCATCGGCCGGCCTCCACAGGATGGTCGACCAGCTTTGCCATCGCGGCCAGAAGCGCGGCCTCCAGTGCCGTCAGCCCGAATTCCAGCCGGGGATCGTCACGGCGATCCTCGATCAACGCGCAGGCATGGCGAACCGTCGTACGATCCCGGCCGAAGCAAATGCCGACGCGCGTGAGGCTGAGGCCGAAGGCGACATGGGCGAGATACATCGCCGTCTGGCGCGCCAGAGCGATCGGCTTCCGCCCCCGGTTCGCCGCCCTCAGGCCGGCCAGCGGAATACGGGCGGCGGCTGCGGTGGCCACCTCCGCCAGGCGCGCCTCAGCGGTGGCGCGCAGGACAACTTGTGATTGGTCGCTTGCTATGTTCATGATACGTTCCCACTCGCAACGGGTCACGCCCCTCCAGCGGACCTAGGCTTGATAGGATTATATTCTTATATCGCCTCTGGCAAGCCCGGAGGTGGATTTATCCCCGCCCCCTGTCCGGGAGCAGCGCGCATGAAAAAAGCCGCCGAGGTCATCGGCGGCTTCCAGAAGGGGCGATCGCGCGCCGAAAAGACCGTCCGTTCAGCGACGCTTGCGACGCTGCTGGCCGAGGCCCATCTTCTTCGCAAGCTGAGAGCGCGCTTCGGCATAGTTCGGCGCGACCATCGGATAGTCCGGCGGCAGGCCCCATTTCTCGCGATACTGCTCGGGCGACATGTTGTACTGCGTGCGCAGGTGCCGCTTCAGCGACTTGAACTTCTTCCCGTCCTCGAGGCAGATCAGGTAATCGGCCGTGATCGACTTCTTCACGGGAATGGCAGGCTTGGGAGCCTCGACCTGCACCACCGGCGCAGCGCCACCCATCACACGGCTGAGCGCCGAATGAACTTCGCTGATCAGCGCCGGCAGGTCGGATGCTGGCACAGAATTGTTGGAAACATAGGCGGAAACGATATCCGCCGTCAGCTCAATGAAGTCCGCCCCGTCGTTCTCTGTCATGGCGATGTCGCTCCTTGTCGTTCTTGATAGCGTTCTGCGCTGATCGTCCACCGCCTCGCATCCGATAGGCTGATAAATATTACCAATAGTGGGTCAAGCACCATCGACTCAGAATCGGATATGCGGACTGATCGGGATATGCGTTTAGTCGATACTGTTTAGTTGCGCAAGCCAGCGATCTACACCAATTGAGACGTTCAAAGCTCAAGAATTCATCATCAGGATGCTGCATTGCACTGAGCGGTAAAATCAAAGCCGTAGGGTTCCGAACGTCTTGCAAGCTGTTGCCGCCGCCTCTACCTGTCGGCGTCCAGTGCCGGAGACCGCAATGCGACAAGATCAGGACAGCCGCGATCCAACCGCCGCGCCGCGCAAGCGCGGCCGGGCGCCGTCGCCGCCGCGGGCCGAAATCCGGACCACGGAAACGCAAGTGCATGGCGTCACCTTGCGCGACGATTATGGCTGGCTGCGCGCCGAGAACTGGAAGGACGTGCTGCGCGAGCCCGAGGTGCTGCCGGCCGATATCCGCGACTATCTCGAAGCCGAGAATGCCTATTGCAAGGCATTGATGGCGCCGACCCGGGCGCTGCAGAAGGAACTGGTCAAGGAGATGCGCGGCCGGATCAAGGAAGACGATTCCAGCGTCCCGCAGCCGGACGGGCCGTTCCTGTACTATTCGCGCTATCGCAAGGGCGCCGAGCACCCGCTGATCTGCCGCAAGCCGCGCAACGCCGCCGGCCGGAAGGGCCGGGCCGGCGAAGAGATCATGCTCGATGCCGATGCGCTGGCAGAGGACAAGGATTTCTTCGATCTCGGCGATACCGCCCATAGCCCGGATCACCGCCTGCTCGCCTGGAGCGCCGACGAGGCCGGCTCGGAGCTTCACACGATTCATGTCCGGGACCTGGCGAGCGGCGACGACCTGCCGGACCTCGTCAAGGACACGACCGGCGAGATGATCTGGGCGCGGGATTCCCGCTCCTTCTTCTACGTCGCCCTCGATGACGATCATCGCCCGTCGCGGGTGAAGCGCCATCGCCTCGGCACGCCCGCCGAGACGGACGAATTGCTGCATGACGAAGCCGATGCCGGGATGTTCGTCGATATCGACAAGACCCAGTCCGGACGTTTCCTGCTGATCACGATCGGGGATCACGAGACGTCCGAGACGCGCATCCTCGATCTCGACCGGCCGGAGGCGAAGCCGGCGCTCGTCGCAGGCCGCGAGCCCGGCCGCCAATACAGCCTGGAGCATCACGGCGATGTCTTCGCGATCCTGACCAATGCGGAGGGCGCCGAAGACTTCAAGATCGTCACCGCGCCCGTCGATGCTCCCGATCCGGCAAACTGGCGCGATCTGGTCGCGCACAAGCAGGGTCGGCTCATCCTCGACCATGTCTGCCTGAAGGGGCGCCTGATCCGGCTGGAGCGCGAGGACGGGCTGCCGCGCATCGTCATCCGCGATCTCGCCACAGGCTCCGAAAGCAGCATCGCCTTCGACGAGGAGGCCTATGGCCTCGGCATGGATGCGGGCTACGAATTCGAGACCGATACGCTGCGCTTCATCTATGCCTCGATGGCGCGGCCGGCCGAAACCTATGATTACGACCTCGCGACCGGCGAAAGGACCTTGCTGAAGCGGCAGGAAGTCCCCTCGGGCCATGAACCGGCGAGCTACAAGGTGCGCCGGATCTTCGCTACGGCCGCGGACGGCGCACGCGTGCCGATCTCGATCCTGCACCGGGCCGACCTCAAGCTCGACGGCAGCGCGCCCTGCCTGCTCTACGGCTACGGCTCCTATGGATCGGCGATGTCTGCCTCGTTCCGGACCCGGCCGATCAGCCTGGTCGATCGCGGCTTCGTCTATGCGATCGCGCATGTGCGCGGGGGCACAGAGAAGGGCTGGCGCTGGTATCTCGACGGCAAGCGCGAGAACAAGCGCAATACCTTCACCGATTTCATCGCCGCCGCCGGGGCGCTGATCGACGCCGGCTTCACCCGGCGCGGACGCATCGTCGCCGAGGGCGGCAGCGCCGGCGGCATGCTGATGGGCGCGGTCGCCAACATGGCGCCGGAGCTTTTCGCAGGCATCGTCGCGGAGGTGCCCTTCGTCGACGTGCTGAACACGATCCTGGACGACACACTGCCGCTGACGCCGCCGGAATGGCCGGAATGGGGCGATCCCATCCGCGACGTCAGGGCCTTCGAGACCATCCGCAGCTATTCGCCCTATGACAACGTCACGGCCCAGGCCTATCCGCCGATCCTCGCGATGGGCGGGCTGACCGATCCGCGCGTGACCTATTGGGAGCCGGCGAAATGGGTCGCCCGCTTGCGCGCGACGATGACCGGCGGCGGCCCGGTGATGCTGCACACCAATATGGAAGCCGGGCATGCCGGCTCGGCCGGGCGCTTCGATTCGCTGAAGGAGACGGCACTGGCCTATGCCTTCGCCATCCATACGGTCGGCGAAGGCTGGAGTTGAGCCCTCACGTCATGCTCGAGCTTGACCCGAGCATCTCGGGCCGCAGGAGGTTGATGAGCCTCAACGTCATGAGATTCTCGGGCCAAGCCCGAGAATGACGGCTTTTTCGTCTGATCAGACGCCCAGCCGGCTCTTCTCGCTGGCGAGATAGACCTTCAGTTCGTCCATCGACGCGAAGCTGTACTCTCCATCGGGCGTGCGGGCGCGGATCGAGCCGTCGGCATAGATCGTGAAATGCGCGTCGCCGACCTGATAGGCGCCGACGATGCCCTCGTCCGAAGCTGGGCGAGCCTCCGCCGGCGCCGGTGCGTCTTCGACGGGCCGTTCGCTCGCCTCGGCATGCGCGACAGCCTGCTGCGGCTCCACGCCGGCCATATCCGCCTGCTCGTCATGCGACGCCGACGCGACGGCTTCGGAAACCTTCGGCGTCTCGATCTCGTCACTCGCTGGCTCGGCCGGTGCCTCGAAAGCATGAGGCTCCGTCCGCGGCGGCCAATGAGGGACCTCCTCCGTAACGGGTTCCGGCTCGGCAACGGGCGGCGTATCCAGCCAGGGCTCGCGACGCGGAGAAGCGCGATCCATCCAGGATTCCGCCGCCGCGAAGGGATCGGGCTCCTGCGAGAAGGAGGGCTCGATGCGGCCGGTCTCGCGTTCCGGTTCGTTCAAATGCCCCGCGAGGCTCGCGCGCAGGGCGCTGAACTCGTCGGATTCGGGTTCGCCCTCGGCGGTAGCGGGCGCTTCGACGGCGTGAGATTGAGCAGCCGCTTGCTCCTCGACATGTTGCTCGTCCGCGGAACGGTCATCGAGGGCCGACAGCTCGTCATGCCCAGCAAAAGCTTCAGCCTCTACGGGCGGTTCGGCCTCGGCTTTCGCCTTCTCGACCGGCAGGTTCTCGTCCTTGAACGCAAAGGCGTATGGGGGCGGCTGTAGCGGCGCCGTCGACAGCGCCTCCTCAAACATATCGGGCAGCGGCTCGGCTTCCTCGGCCGCGATCGGCTCGGGCTCCGGAGCCTCCTCAGGCTCACTCTCCTCTGCCGGCTCCTGAAGGTTGTGCGTCACGAGGGCGCCGAACAGATCGCGGTCCGCCGACGCTGGTGGCGCCTCGGCGGGCGCAGGTTGAATTTCGTCTTCGGAAGACGCCAGTGCGTGTGCGACGGCGCCCGTCGCCACTGCACCGGCGACCGCACCGATCGCAGCAGGAGCTACCTTGTCCGAGAAGGAAGGGAATTCGGAACGCGACGGCGGGACCGGTTGCGGCTCGACCACAACAGCCGCGGGAACCGGCCCCTCCGGGCGGAGCGCCATCGCCTCGATCAGCGCGCGCCGTGTCGCCCTGACCTCCTTCAGGACCCATGCGAGCGACAGCATGATCAGGCCGGCGCTGCTCGCGATCGAGCCGATGATGACCTGCGTGAAGCCGCGTTCCAGCACCAGATAGGGCCAGCCGTCATAGATGGCATAGGCGCCACCGCCGAACAGGAGCACACCCAGGACGGTAAAAATCGCGATCAATTCGGTATCCTTGGCGGGGCCGCACCGACGCCGATCCGAAGCCGGCGTTTGCGCAACTATCTAACGTATTGAATAAGAGAGAGTTTCCAATCCGGACCGCTTAGAGCGAGAAATCTGGCGCGATTGTGGCGGCCTGTCGAGAAGACATATGCTTTTCGCGATCGCGGCGGTTGTGGACCGGCCCGGAGGCGCTTAACTATCGCAGGGAATGGCAGGGCCTCAACGGCTCCGCCTGCCCTGCGCAGGCCATTCTCATTTCAAGCGATTTCACAGCCCAAGGAGAGGCCTCATGTCCTTTACCCTTCCCGATCTTCCCTACGCCCATGATGCGCTCCAGCCCTTCATGTCGAAGGAGACGCTCGAGTACCATCACGACAAGCATCACCTCGCCTATGTGACCAACGGCAACAACGCCATCAAGGGCACGGAATTCGAGGGCAAGTCGCTGGAGGAGATCGTCAAGGGCTCCTATGGCAAGAACCCCGCCGTCTTCAACAATGCCGGCCAGCACTACAACCACCTCCATTTCTGGAAGTGGATGAAGCCGAATGGCGGCGGCAAGATTCCGGGCGCGCTGGAGAAGGCGATCGTCGACTCCTTCGGCTCGGTCGACAAGTTCAAGGAAGACTTCGTCGCGGCCGGCGTCGGCCAGTTCGGCTCGGGCTGGGCCTGGCTCGAGGTCAAGGGTGGCAAGCTCGCCGTCAGCAAGACCCCGAACGGCGAGAGCCCGCTCGTCCATGGCGGCACGCCGATCCTCGGCGTCGACGTCTGGGAGCACTCCTACTACATCGACTACCGCAATCGTCGCCCGGACTATCTCAAGGCCTTCCTGGAGAGCCTGGTGAACTGGGACTACGTGGCCGAGCGCTTCGACGCCGCCAAGTAATCAGGGCATTCGTCCGAATACGAAAACGGGGCCTCGCGGCCCCGTTTTTTTTGCTGGTGTCATCCCGCACGCGCCGCGGCGCGAAGTGCCGCTGCGCAGATGCGGGACCGTCATCAGGAAGAGGCGCCTTCTCGTCGCACGGTCCCGTGTCTGCGCAGCAGCATTGCACGCTGCGGCGCGCACGGGATGACAGCGCGCCCCGGCGCTCAAGCGGCGACGTTGCGCAGGAACTGGTCGACCGTCGAATCGAGGCGTTGCGCCTGGTCGGCGACCTCGCCGGCCGCGCCGCGCACCTGCTCGGCCGAGCGACCGGTTTCCTCGACGCTATCGGCGAGCACGCTGAGATCGCTCGACACCGAGAGCGCCGAGGTGCTGGCCATGGCCACGCCGCTGGCGATCTCGCCGGTGGCGATGGCCTGCTGCTCGATCGAGGTCGCGACCGAGTTCGCGAATTTCTCGATGGCGTTCATGCGCTCGGCGATATTCTGGATCGAGCCGACGACCTCGCCGGTCGCGCCCTGGATCGCGGCGACCTGCGCCACGATACGATCGGTCGCGTCCGCCGTCTGGGCCGCCAGCGACTTGACCTCGTTGGCCACCACCGCGAAGCCGCGGCCCGCCTCGCCGGCGCGCGCCGCCTCGATCGTGGCGTTGAGCGCGAGCAGGTTGGTCTGGGATGCGATGTCACGGATCAGGTTGACGACCTCGCCGATCGCGCGGGCTGTCTCGTCGAGGGCCCGCACGGACCCTGCGGTATCGCGCGAGACGGATGCCGCCTCGACGATCTCGGTGCGGACACGGCGGACCTGGAACTCGACCTCGCGGATGGCGGCACCCATCTCCTCGGCGGCCTGGGCTGCGTTCTCGACATTGCCGGAGGCGCCATGAGCGTTGTCGGCGGCGCGCGCGGCGCGCTCGGAGGATTCGGCGGCGACCCGGGCAAGACCGTCGGACGCCTCGCGCATGCGCTCGGCATTGCTCTTGAACGCCTCGAGCGCCAGGCCGACATCGGTGCGGAACGAGGTGATCGCCTGATCGACGCTTTGCTGGCGCGAGCGTCGTTCGATCTCCGCCGCGCTCTGCTTCTCTTCCAGCGTCGCCCGCTCGGCCAGGCGGATCTTGAGAACGCCGAGGGCGCGCGCGATCGCGCCGATCTCGTCGCGCCGGCCCAGCGCATCGATCTGCGTCGAGAGGTTGCCGTCGGAAATGCTGACGATCGCCTTGGTCATGCTGCGCAGCGGCCGCATCGTCCGCGACAGCGAGAACCAGAGCAGCGGTCCGAGCACGAGCAGGATGAGCAGGCCGAGCCCGATGGTCACGAACTGCTCCCAGGCGGCGCGGGCCACCAGGCGGGTCTTGTCGAAGCGCAGCGCGACATAGCCGATCTGCTTCTGCTGGCTGCCGACGCGAACAGCATGAATCTTCGTCAGGTAGACATCGTCCTCGATGTCGATCTCGTTGCGCGTCACCAACGCCTTCCAAGGCTCTTCGCCGACCCGTTCGGTCAGCCAGCGCGGCGTCAGCGACAGGCGCGCCTCCACGGTGCGCCCGGAGGAAGCAAGGCCCGCGACATCGTCCGCCACGATACCCGCATCGAAATCAGGATCGCGCTGCAGCGAGGTCAGGATATAGCCGAGCGTGCTGTTGTCTCGCGACAGGATCAGCGAGGGCGCGGCGTTGACGACCATCAGCGTCAGCGCGGTGACCTTCTGGTCGAGATCGGCGCGCGTGCGGGAATCGTTGTAGCGGGCGATGGCCATCACCACGAAGACGATCGCCACGGCGACGATCGCCACGGCGGCCGCCGCGATCTGCCGGCTGAGAGAGCCCAGGCCCTGCCCGACCGGCTGCACCGGCTCTCCCGCGCCGCCCACGCGCCTGAACACCTTCATCGAGCCGATCATCTCCGAAACCGGCGCAAGCTGCTGTGAAGAGCGGCGCCTCCAACCCGACGCCACAATGGCCGAACCCGGTAAACAAATCGCTTGCGGACGCGCGGTCCACGCTCACGCCTGCAAGGCAGCGAAGCGACGCAACGGCAGGTCGGGAGGCGGCACGAAGCCGGCAATGGCGGCATGCTCGACAGGTCGCGGCGCCACCACGGGATCGAGCGTTGCGAGCTCGGCATCGAGGAAGCCCGGATGGCACATGACGAGATGGCACGGACCGGGCTCGACGAGGAAACAAGCCAGATCCGCCGCGAAATCCCGCTGCAGATCGAAGGGCGCCACGCCGGAAAAGCCACGATTGACACGCAAGCCCCGCTTCAGCGCCGCGCTGCGGAAACCGGTGGCGAGGCCGGCGATGACCAAGGCCTTGCCGACCGCGACGCCCCGCGCGCGAATGGCGGCCGGGCTGTCGGCCGGGTCGCGCACGTAGATCGAGCCGGCCGGATAGCGCCGGGCGAGGCTGTCGAGCAGTGCCCGCCGGACTCCCGGCAGCACATGCACATGCTGATGCCCGTCGACGAAATCCGGCGGGCGGCCGAGCGCATCCTCGAAGGCGTCGAGCTGGCGCGCGATCTCCGCCGCGATCTCCTTGCGCACGGCAGACGAGAGAATGGCAGCGCGCGCGACATCCTTCAGCCCCGGCAAGGCGCCGCCCGGCGCGAGATGCGGCATCGCCGAGAGCGGGGCCGCGCAGGTCAGGTTGAGATGCAGGCCGAGATCGGCATGGCCGGCGAAAGCGGCGAGTTCCGGTGCCAGCCGACGCCAATGCGGGCGACTGGTCATCGCGCCCGTCGCGGTCAGCTTGCCGCGGCCGAGGAGATCGAGAATCGCGCGGCTGACGCCGTCCGTCATGGCGAAATCATCGGCGCACAGGATGAAGCCCTTCGCCATGGCGCGTGTCGTCCCTCGTTGGCCCGATTCGGGCTATAGCGTGCCGCCTTCCGGATGGAAACGCGCAGGTCATCCCGGACATGCCGCGTGAGTGGCGCCGATCCGGGATGACCCATGCTTTCCCCTTGGCGGGCAGTGCATTGGGTACCCTGTTTTGCCGTGGCGGGCTTGTCGCCCGGCGAGCTTTGCGGTTCTGTGCGTCGCGCATCGCCCGCGCGGCGAGCACATCCGCAGGTGAAAGGTCGTTCGTGTCGGATATCGGGTCCCAGCCGGTTCAACGTGCGCCTCGGGCTTCCCGCTGGCCCGAGCTGTCCATCGTCGTGCCCGTGCACAACGAAGCCGCCAATCTGCCCCTCCTCGTCGAGCGCCTGCGCGAGGCCCTGACCGGCGAAGTCGCATCCTGGGAGATCGTCTTCGTCGACGACGGCAGCCGCGACGACACGCTCGCCGTCATCCGCGACCTCAATGCCGCCGATCCGCGGATCAGCGCCGTCTCCTTCAGCCGCAATTTCGGCAAGGAGATCGCGATCGCGGCCGGGCTCGACCATGCGCTCGGCGACGCCGTCGTGATCATGGATGCCGATCTGCAGCATCCGCCGGAGGTCATTCCCGCCTTCCTCGCCAAATGGCGCGAAGGCTATCTCAACGTCTACGGCCAGCGCGCCGATCGCGAGGGCGAGACCCGGATGAAGCGCGGCTTCGCCAAGCTGTTCTACCGCATCTTCGGCTATTTCGGCGAAACGCCGCTGCCGGAAGGCGCGGGCGATTTCCGCCTGCTCGACCGCAAGGCGGTCGATGCGCTGCGGGCGCTGCCCGAACGCGCGCGCTTCTCGAAGGGCCTCTATGCCTGGGTCGGGTTCCGCTCGGCCGGCGTGCCCTTCCATGTCGCGGAGCGCGAGCACGGACAGTCGAAGTTCAGATATGGCAAGCTGTTCTCCTTCGCCTTCGACGGTCTCTCTTCCTTCTCGACCGTGCCGCTGAAGATCGCGACCTGGTCGGGCGTGCTCATCGCGGTGATCGCGACCTTCTCGGCGCTCTACTTCATGCTGCGGACGCTGCTGTTCGGCACCGACCTGCCCGGCTTCCCCTCGCTGATCGTCTCGATCATGTTTTTCTCCGGAATCCAGCTCGTCTCGCTCGGCATGATCGGGGAATATGTCGGGCGCATCTTCGCCGAGGTGAAGCGCCGGCCGCTCTATCTGATCGGCGAGCGCGTCGGCTTCGACGCCCGCACCGTCGACCACCCGCGCGGCGACGCCCTGCCGCCGCTGATCCGTTAAAGACCATGACAGGGCGTCATTCCCGGGCTTGACCCGGGAATCTCGTTCAGGAAGAGGCTCAGGCGCCTCAGCGTCCCGAGATGCTCGGGTCAAGCCCGAGCATGACGAGGTTGGAGATGCTCAGAAACATCCTGTCGGTCGGCGGCTATACGCTGATCTCGCGCGTCACCGGCTTCGTGCGCGATATCGCGCTCGCGGCCGTGTTGGGCGCCGGCGCGACGATGGACGCGTTCTCGGTCGCGCTGCGGCTGCCCAATCATTTCCGTGCGATCTTCGGCGAGGGCGCCGTCAACCAGGCCTATGTGCCAACCTATGCCCAGATCGCCGAGAAGGACGGGCAGGAGGCGGCCAATCTCTTCGCCGACCGGCTCTTTACCGTCCAGTTTATCGTGCAGGTCGTCCTCTTGGCGCTGGCGCTACCGCTCATGCCCTGGCTGGTCAGACTGCTGGCGCCGGGCTTCGCGAAGGATCCGGCCGTCTTCGAGCTTGCGGTCGCGCTGACGCGGATCACCTTCCCCTATCTGCTGTTCGTGACCATGGTCACCTTCCTCGGCGCGACGCTCAACGCGGTCGAGCGCTATGCCGCCTTCGCCGCCGCGCCGATCCTGCTCAACGTCTTCATCGTCGGCGCGCTGGCCGTGCCCTTCCTGTTTCCGAGCGCCGCCCATGCTGCCGCCTGGGGCGTCGCGATCTCCGGCGTCGCGCAATGGATCGTGCTCTATGTCGCGGCCAAGCGGGCCGGCGTGTCGAGCAGGCTGGTGCGCCCACGGGCGGATGCCGGCGTCCGGCGCTTCCTCAAGATGTTCGGGCCCGCCGTGATCGGCTCGGCCGGCGTGCAGATCGCGATCTTCGCCGACACGATCATCGCCTCGCTTTTGCCCCGCGGCGGCTATGCGGCGCTCTACTATGCCGAACGGCTCTACCAACTGCCGCTCGGGCTGATCGCCATCGCGGTGGGCACCGTCGCGCTCTCGGCGATGAGCCGCGCCATCGCGCGTGGCGACGACGCGGCCGCCAACCGCGCGCAGAACCGTGCCATCGCGATCTCGCTCGTTGCCAGCGCGCCCTTCGTCGCGGCCTTCGTCGCCGTGCCCGAACTGATGGTCGCCGGCCTGTTCCAGCGCGGCGCCTTCGATGCGCAGGCGAGCGCCGCGGCCGGTGCCGTGCTCTTCGCCTATGCGCTCGGCCTGCCGGCGATCGTGATGATCCGCGCGCAGGTCTCGGCCTTCCAGGCGCGCGGCGACACGACCACGCCGATGCTGGTCGCGCTGGCGGCCATCGCCTGCAATCTCGCGCTGAAGCTCCTGCTCTGGCGCGACTGGGGCGCGCCGGGCCTGGCGCTGGCGACCGCAACCGGCGCCTGGGTCAACCTGATCACGCTGTTCGTCCTGGCCAAGCGACGCGGCTGGACCGCGCCGGACCGGCACCTGCCGGGCTTCGCGGCCATCGTCTGCGGCGCTGCGGCGATCTGCAGTGCGCTGGCTTGGTGGGGCAAGCCGCTGGCGCTGAAGCTCACCGCAGCCTTGCCCTTCGAGCCGTTGCTGATGACCGTGCTGCTGGTGTCGGGTGTGGCGGCTCTCGTCTACGCCGTGCTGGCCGGCGGCCTGCTCAAGGTGACGGGGCTGCTCAGGCTGCTGCGCTGATCAGGCGACGAAACGCCCTGCTCCACCGAGCAACGCGGTCGCTTCCGCCACCATGCGCTCGGCGATCTCGCCAGCGCGCGTGACCGCCGCGGCCAGCGCCCTGCCGCCTGCCAGCGCCATCGGCGCCGACAGGATGGGATGGGCGATGCCGAGGCGCTCGGTCAACCGCGTGGCGAGCCGCGCCGGGGATCAGGCCTTGAGGCTCAGGCGGCCTTCGGCTTGCTGTGGGCGTAGTCCATGTAGAGCTCGCGGGCGCGGCGGAAGAGCGGGCCGGGCTGGAGCGTGCGGTTGTCGATGCGGGTCACCGGCATGCACTTCGAGTAGTTGCCGGACATGAAGATCTCGTCGGCCTGCTCGAAATCCTCATAGCGCAGGCTGCATTCCTCGACCGGCACGCCGCTGTCGCGCAGCAGCTTGATGACGCGCTGGCGGGTGATGCCGTTCAGGAAGGTGCCGTTCGGGACCGGGGTCTTCACGACGCCGTCCTTGGCGAGGAAGATGTTCGAGGTCGCGGTCTCCGCGACATTGCCCTGCATGTCGAGCACCAGCGCATTGTCGAAGCCGGCAGCCTTCGCCGCCTTCAGCACGCGGGCATTGTTCGGATAGAGGCAGCCCGCCTTGGCGTCGGTCGGGGCGGTCTCGTAGCTCGGGCGGCGGAAGGCGCCCTTGGTCACCGAGAAGCCGGCCGTCGGCTGCGGCATCGCCGCCTCGAACAGGCAGAGCGCGAACTGGGTCGATTCCGGATCGGGCATGATGGTCGACGGGCCATCGGCCTCGCCCCAGTACATCGGCTTGACGTAGATCGCCGTGCCGGGGGCGAATTTCTTGACGCCCTCGAACATCTTCCCGACGATGAAATCGGCCTCGACGGTCGGGTTCAGGCCGAGTGCCGTCGCCGAGCGGTTGACGCGGGCGGCGTGCAGGTCGATGTCCGGCGCGACGCCGTCGAAATAGCGGCCGCCGTCGAAGACCGAGGAAGCCTGCCAGAGCACATGGCTGCGCGGACCGACGATGCCGGGGTTGCCCTCATGCCAGGCGCCATCGAACCAGGTCCACGTCTGAGAATACCATGCCATGACGGCGCTCCATTGTAGGCGATTTAACTCAGCCGCACCGTCCTCCCCCCGTCCTTCGCCGTCAACATGCGGCGGTGCATATCGGGATGACGTGATGTGATGGAAGCGATCGGAAGGGGTGATGGATCGGAAGCTTGGCGAAACTCGGCCCTCATTTTGAGGAGCGGGCAAAGCCCGCGTCTCGAAGGATGCTCCAGGAGGCTCCGGAGCCATCTGGACCATCCTTCGAGACGCGCCTGCGGCGCTCCTCAGGATGAGGGCTCCATTGGCAATCGTCCTAGAAGCCGAGCGCCCGCAGGCCTGAGATCGCGGCCATGCCGACGAGCAGCGCCAGGAGCTCGCTGCGCCGCAGGATCATGGTGCCGACAGCGGCTAGCAGCGCAACCGCCGCAGCCCAGCCCAGCCGCTCGACCAGCGGCAGGACGGTCGCCACGACGATCGAGCCGGGCAGGGCCGCGAGCCCGCGCCGGACATGCGGGGTCAGCGGGATGATGCTCATCAGCGCCACGCCGGAGATGCGGCAGAGATAGGTCGCGGCCGCCATCGCGGTGATGGCGATGAGCGCGCCCCAGGTGCCGAGATCAGGCAGCGTCATCGCGGAACGCTCCCGTGATCGCGCCGGCGAGCGAGCCGACGATGATGAAGGCGTAGCCGTCGATAAGCCGTGCCGTGACCAGCGCGACCATGCCTGCGACGACCCAGGGCACCATGCCGCGCTTGCCGCGCCAGAGCGGCACGATCATCGCGGCGAAGAAGATCGGCATGACGAGGTCGATGCCGTAGCGGCGGGGATCGCTGACCAGCGCGCCGAGCATGTAGCCGCCACCCGTCGCGATGACCCAAACCAGCCAGAGCGCGAGCCCTGCGCCGACCAGCACGCCGAGATCGCGCCCGCCCTCGGCCCGGTAGCGCGTGCCGATCAGCCAGTTGGCATCGGTGAAGAAGAAGAGATGGAAGGCGTTGAGCGTCTTCGGGTATTTCGCGAACCAGGGCTGCAGCGAGGCGCCCTGCAGCACCATGCGGGCGTTGACGGTCGCGGTGACCACCGCGATGCCGGCGATGGCCCCCCAGGTCCATTCGGGACGCCAGAGCTCCAGCGAGACGAGTTGGGCTACGCCCGCATAGACGAAGCCGCTCATCAGCAAGGTCTCGAACAGGCTCAACCCCTTCGCTGACGCCGCCGCACCGAAGGCGACGGCGAAGACGACGATGCCGGGCATCAGCACCGAAACCTTGCGCAGGCCGAGCATCATGCCGGCGGCGGTGATCGGCGCGTCGGAGGCGGCCGGCTGCATATTCGGATCGGCTGACATGATCCTTCCAGAAGCGGAAAGCCGGCGCGAAGGTCAACGCGCAGGAACGGCGCGGCTGCATGAATTCCGCGCAGGGCGCGACAGCCTTCGGCAGGAACTCTTGAGCCTGTTCGATTTTCCGCGGAAACGCGCCGTTATTCCGGGCTTGTCCGGAATCCATCATAGAACGCCCGGCCTTACGACGGATTCCGGATCGGGGCCGCTCGCACGGCTTGTCCGGAACGACGACGCGTTTCCGAACGAATGCGCGTGTCCTAGAAGTGGCCTATGCACTGGTCCGAGGATGTCGATGCCGTCTCCCCCGCCCTGCCCGCGATCTGGCTGGTCCGGACGGGCGCGCATCCACTCAACCTGACGGAGCGCTCCGCATTACGGCGCGGCGTTGCGCGGCGGATCGTGGCGCGACAGGTCGCATGCCGTGAGGACGACGTCGCCATCGAGCATGACACCGCCGGTCGGCCGTTCCTCGCTTTGCCCGGGACGCCCCATCTTCATTTGTCGCTGGCGACGCGGGCCGGCATCGTCGTGGTCGGCTTGGCCGCGCGCCCGATCGGCGTGGATGTCGAGCGCGTCGATGCTGAAGCGCCCCCGCCGCTCGACCTGCTCCATCCGGACGAGCGCCGGCTTCTGGCTGTGACAGGTGCCGCCGCTCGCCCCCTCGCCTTCGCCCGGCTCTGGGCCGCGAAGGAGGCCTATGTGAAGGCGCTCGGCACCGGCTTCACCCGGCCGCCCGAGAGCTTCTGCGTGTCGCTGTTATCGGAGACGCGCTTCGGGATCGTCGATCCACGGCAAGGTACGGAAGCCCAAGGCGAACTGCGTCTCATGAAAAACGGCGGCCAGGATGTCCTGGCCGCCGCAGCGATCGTTCTCGACTGAAGCCGGGCCTCAGCCCGGCTGGCTGGCCGGCTTCTTCTTCAGGACGTAGCCCATGATGCAGACGAAGACCGCGCCGATCACCGCCGCCGCATAATGCGGCAGGTTGGCCGGGCCGATGCCGAGCGGGCTCACATCGGTGGAAACCGGGACGACCCAGGTCGGCCAGTTCGCCTGCAGCCAGCGCAGCACCGCGATATCGCCGAGGATCATCTCGGCCGCGATCCAGCCGAGCAGCGCCGCGCCGAGCCAGACCAGGATCGGGAAACGCTCGATGATCGAGGTCAGGAGCTGGGCGCCCATGATGATCAGCGGGATCGAGAGCAGCAGGCCGAAGATGAAGAGCTCGGCATGGCCGCGCGAGGCGGCGGCGATGGCGATGACGTTGTCGAGGCTCATCACCGCGTCGGCGATGGCGATGGTGCGCACCGCCTTCCAGAGACTGGTGCTGGCCTCGATGTCCGCATGAGCCTCATCCTCGCCGACGGCGAGCTTGATGGCGATCCAGAACAGCAGGACGCCGCCGATCACCTTCAGATAGGGCACGCCGAGCAGATAGGTCACGACCAGCGCGAAGATGATGCGCAGGCCGACCGCCGCGCTGGCGCCGAGCCAGATGCCGATCTTCTTGCGGTTCTCCGGCAGCGACCGGCAGGCGAGCGCGATGACGATCGCGTTGTCGCCCGACAGCAGCAGGTCGATCCAGATGATCTGCAGCAGCGAGATCCAGAAGGTGGAGGAGGAGAAATCCATCGTTGTTTTTGCCCTATTGCCGGGTGGTCAGTGCGCCGGATCGGGCCGGCGCGATTTGATGAAGTAGCCGAGGCTGACCACGAGCAGGGCGCCCAGGATCGCGGCCGGATATTCCAGCTTGTGCAGCAACTCCTCGCCGAAGCGGCCGATCAGCCAGGGGTCGCTGTCGAACATCTCGCCGGCGACCCAGCCGAGCAGCGCCGCACCCGCCCAGACCAGGATCGGGAAGCGCGTCAGCAGGTTGGTGATCAGCGAGGCGCCGAGCACGATCAGCGGGATCGAGATGATCAGGCCCGCGACCAGCAGCGGGATCGAATCCTTGGCGACGGCGGCGATGGCGAGCACGTTGTCGAGGCTCATGACGATGTCGGCGATCGCCACCGTCTGCACCGCCTTCCAGAGCTTGCTGCTGGCCGTGATCGAATCCTCGTCCTGGCCCTCGTCCTCGACGATCAGTTTCACCGCGATCCAGATCAGCAGGCCCGCGCCGACGATGCGCAGAAAGGGCGTGTTGAGCAGCGAGGCGATCAGCACCGTGAAGACCACGCGCAGCACGACCGCGACGCCCGCACCGAGCGCGATGCCCTTGGTCCGCTGCGCCGGCGCCAGCGCGCGGCAGGCGAGCGCGATGACGACGGCGTTGTCGCCGGACAGCACGATGTTGAGCAGGACGATCTCGGCCAGCTTGCCCCAGACAAGCGGGTCGACGAAGGAGACCGACGACAAATCCATTTCATCAAATCCTTGCAGCCAAATTCCGGCTCACAGCGCCTGCTCGACCGCCTTGCCGGCGGCTTCCGTGCCGAGCGAGCCGCCGAGATCGCGGGTGCGGGTGCGGGCGTCGCCGAGCGCGCGCTCGATCGCGGCCTCGATCCCCTTGGCGGCCTCGTGCTCGCCGAGATGGTCGAGCATCATCGCGCCCGACCAGATCATGCCGACGGGATTGGCGATGCCCTGGCCCGCGATATCCGGCGCTGAGCCATGGACCGGCTCGAACAACGAAGGATGGTCGCCCGTCGGATTGATGTTGCCGGAGGGGGCGATGCCGATCGTGCCGGTGCAGGCCGGGCCGAGATCGGAGAGGATGTCGCCGAACAGGTTGGAGGCGACGACGACGTCGAAGCGGTCCGGATTCAGGACGAAATGCGCGGTCAGGATGTCGATATGGTACTGGTCGACGGCAACGCCCGGATAATTCTTGGCCATCTCCTTCACCCGCTCGTCCCAGTACGGCATGGTGATGGAGATGCCGTTGGACTTGGTGGCCGAGGTCAGCTTCTTGCGCGGGCGACGCTGGGCCAGTTCGAAAGCGTATTTCAAGACGCGATCGACGCCGACGCGGCTCATCACCGTCTCCTGGATGACGATCTCGCGCTCGGTGCCGGCATACATGCGACCGCCGACGGAGGAATACTCGCCCTCGGTGTTCTCGCGGACGACGAAGAAGTCGATATCGCCGGGCTTGCGGTTGGCGAGCGGGCCGGGAACGCCCGGCATCAGCCGCACGGGGCGCAGGTTGACGTATTGGTCGAACTCGCGCCGGAACAGCAGGAGCGAGCCCCAAAGCGAGATATGGTCCGGCACCTGCTGGGGCATGCCGACGGCGCCGAAATAGATCGCGTCATGGCCGCCGATCTTCTCCTTCCAGTCGTCCGGCAGCATCTTGCCGTGCTTGGCGAAGTAGTCGCAGGAGGAGAAATCGAACTCGTCGAGACGCAATTCGAAGCCGTATTTCTTCGAGGCGGCCGCGAGCACGCGGAGACCCTCGGGCATGACTTCCTTGCCGATGCCGTCGCCGGGGATCACGGCGATGCGGTAAACGCGGTTGGTCCCAGTCATACGGCTTCTCCGAAAAAGGCTTCGAACTCCGCGGCGACGAGATCGGGGACCTCTTCCGCGAGATAATGCCCGCCCGGGAGGGCGTGGCCGCGCACATCCTGCGCACGCTCGCGCCACAAGGCCAGAGGGTCGAAGCACTTGCCGATGATGCCGCGCTCGCCCCAGAGCGCCAGCAGCGGCATGGCGAGCTTGCGGCCGGAATCAGCATCGTCATGGGCGATGTCGATCGTCGCAGCGGCGCGATAATCCTCGCAGCTGGCATGGATCATCGCGGGATCGCGGAAGCAGCGCAGATATTCGGCGAGCGCCTCCGGCTCGAACAGCCGCATGTCGGAGGCGCGCCGGCTCGTCCAGTAGAACTCCGGATCGCTCTCAATCATGCGCTCGGGCATCGGCGCCGGCTGGATCAGGAAGAACCAGTGCCAGTAGCCGCGGGCGAAGGCGTCGGTCGTGTCGCGGTACATCTCGCGCGTCGGCGCGATGTCGAGGGTCGCAAGCTTCAGCACGCGCTCGCCATGGTCGAGCGCCAGCCGGTGCGCAACGCGCGCACCACGGTCATGCGAGCCGACGAAGAACCGCTCGTGGCCGAGCGCGCTCATGACCTCGGCCATGTCCTGCGCCATGGCGCGCTTCGCGTATGGCGCGTGATCGGCGGCGCTCGGCGGCTTTTCGGAATCGCCGTAGCCACGCAGATCCGGGCAGACCAGGGTGAAACGCTCGGCCAGCCGGGGCGCGACGCGGCGCCACATCACATGCGTCTGCGGATAGCCGTGGAGCAGGAGCAGCGGCGGCCCCTCCCCGCCCGTCCGCACGCGAATCCGCGGCCCCGACGTCTGGACGTCGAGCAGGCGAAAGCCAGGGAACAGATTGTCCGTAACGGGACGTTCGGTGAGAACCATAGGACCGCAGCAATGCAAGAATACGTCAGCGCTTACCCCGAAAGCCCGGGGATTTCGCGCACGGATTATTACATAATCTCGATCAATGGTTGGAAGGGTCGGCTCTGGGGCCGTGGCAGCCTGAGCCGTCATGCTCGCCCTTGTGGCGAGCATCCACGTCTTGAACACGGCCTTCGAGCAGCGAAGGCGTGGATGGTCGGGACAAGCCCGACCATGACGACGAGACGGTCTTAGCCGCGCAGCGTCGCGCCATAGCGCTTGCCGATCTCGGCGACGATCTTGCTGCCGACGGCCTCGATCTCGGCTTCGGTCAGCGTCTTCTCGGTCGGCTGCAAGGTGACCGCGAGCGCGACCGACTTCTTGCCGGCCTCGACGCCCGCGCCCTCGTAGAGATCGAAGACGCCGACATTGGCGATCAGCGCGCGATCCGCGCCTTGCGCCGTCTTGACCATGTCGCCGGCCGCCACCGCCTTGTCGACGATGAAGGCGAAGTCGCGTGTCACCGGCTGGAAGTCGGAAAGCGCGAGCTTCGGCTTGACCTTGGTCGGCTTGGCCTTGGGCAGCGGCAGCGTATCCAGATGGATCTCGAAGGCGACCAGCGGACCCTTCACGTCGAGCGCCCGAAGGATCTTGGGATGGACCTCGCCGAAGGCGCCGATCACGCCCTTAGGGCCGAACTGGAGCGTGGCCGAACGGCCGGGATGCGCCCAGGCCAGGCCGCCAGCGACGATCTGGAGACCGCCGGTCGGGATGCCGAGCCCGGAGAGCAGGCCGAGCACATCGGCCTTGGCATCGAAGACGTCGACGGGCTTGGCGCCGCCATCCCAGCGCCGGCCGGTGCCGTCGAGACGGGCGGTGCCGCGGCGCAGGCCGGTCGCGGCGATGAGCTGGCCTTCCGGCTCGTCGCTCTTGAAGACCTGCCCGACCTCGAACAGCGCGACATCCGGGAAACCGCGATCCGCGTTGCTCTGCGCGGCACGGATCAGCCCCGGCAGCAGCGAAGGCCGCATGTCCGAGAGATCCGCCGCGATCGGGTTGGCGAGCGCAAGCTTCGGCGAGCCCCCGCCGAAGAGCTTGGCCTGGTCATGCGAGATGAAGGACCAGGTCACGGCCTCGACGAGGCCGCGCGCCGCGAGCGTGCGCTTGGCGGTGCGGGTGCGCTTCTGCAGCACGGTCAGCACCGGCTTGACGACCTCGCCCTTGATGCGCGGCAGCGGCGTCGAGGCGACGCGGTCGAGCCCGGCGATGCGGACGATCTCCTCGACGAGATCAGCCTTGCCGCCGACATCGGCCCGCCAGGACGGGACCGCGACCTTCACCCGTTCACCAGTGCCCGAGACGTCGAAGCCGAGCGAAGTCAGCGCCGCCTGCATCTCGTCCTGCGGCAGGTCGAGCCCGGTCAGGCGCTTGACCTCGGACCAGGGGAAATCGATCGCGGCCGGGCTGGCGGGCAGTTCGCCGACGAATTCCATCTCGGAGGCCTCGCCACCGCAGAGCTCGATCACCATCGCGGTTGCGAGATCGAGGCCGGGACGGGCGAAATCGGGATCGACGCCACGCTCGAAACGGTAGCGCGCATCCGAATTGATGCCGAGCGCGCGGCCCGAACGAGCGACGTTCAGCGGGTCCCAGAGCGCGCTCTCGATCAGCACGTCGGTGGTCGCCTCGCTTGAGCCCGAGGCCTCGCCGCCCATGATGCCGGCGAGCGACTCGACGCCGTGCTCGTCGGCGATCACGACCTGCTCCTCGGTCAGCGTATAGGTCTTGCCGTCGAGTGCGAGGATGGTCTCGCCTGCCTTGGCGCGGCGGACGGTGAGGTTACCCTTCACCTTGGCGGCGTCGAAGACATGCAGTGGCCGGTTGCGGTCGAGCGTCATGAAATTGGTGATGTCGACCAGCGCGTTGATGGGCCTGAGGCCGACGGCGCGCAGACGAGCCTGCAGCCAGTCCGGCGAGGGGCCGTTCTTGACGCCGCGCACGAGGCGCAATGCGAAAGCCGGGCAGAGCTTCTTGTCGTCGCCAGCGAAATCCAGCGTGACCTTGACCGGGCACGGGAAGGAGCCGCCGATCGGCTGGATAGCCTTCGACTTCAGCTTGCCGAGGCCGGCGGCGGCGAGGTCGCGGGCGATGCCGGCTAGCCCAAGCGCATCCGCGCGGTTCGGCGTCACCGCGATCTCGATCACGGCATCGTCGAGCCCGGCATAGAGCGCGTAGGGCTGGCCGACGGGCGCATCCGCCGGCAGATCGATGACGCCGTCATGATCGTCGGAGAGCTCGAGCTCGGCTTCCGAGACCAGCATGCCGTTCGATTCGACGCCGCGGATCACGCCCTTGCCGAGCGTGACCTTCTTGCCGGGGATGTAGCTGCCCGGCGGCGAGAACACGCCCTTCATGCCGGTGCGGGCGTTCGGCGCGCCGCAGACGACCTGCACGGGTTCGCCCGCGCCGGTATCGACCATGCAGACGCGCAGGCGGTCGGCGTTCGGATGCGGCTTCGCCTCGATGACATAGGCGATGGTGAAGGCGGAGAGCGCGGCGGCGCGATCTTCGATCGCCTCGACCTCGAGGCCGACGCGGTTCAGGGCATCGGTGATCTCCGCAACGGAGGCGTCGGTGTCGAGATGCTCTTTGAGCCAGGAGATCGTGAACTTCATGCGTCTACGTCCATCGGGGCGAACACTTCCACCAGACGGAAGCGTTCGCAAAGCAAGGGCATGTCGGGGCTGAAGACACCGATGCGCCGGAAATAGGATTCGTGGGCATCCCGCCAGAAGGCCAGGGAGCGGTCCCCCTCCCCTTCGTCGAAGGCGAAGGCCTCGTCAACTTCGTCGAAGCGGCGCGGCACGAGTTCGAGCGTCTCGATGACGCAGACGGGCCGGCCTGTGCCGTCGAGCACGATCCAGAGCTCATTGAGCTTGGGGCAATCGGGCGCATCGAGCGTGTTCGCCGTCGCGATCTTGCGGCCGCTGACGACCAGCGCAGCAAGCTCCGTCGCGAGCTCCGGGCTGTCCCCGAAGGAAAAGCTCGGGCAGCCGCGATAGCGCTCGGGAACGGATGCTAGGAGGTCAGCGCGCATCGCGCCCCACTTGGCCCGGCGCCGCCGGCAGCGCATCGTTGAGCTTGTTGGCGCCGTCGGTGCTGATCTTCATGGCGTTGCCGCGCCAGCTCACCTCGCCGCCGACGAAGGCGTAAGCCCAGATGCCGGGGAAGGCGATGTCGCGCGCCAGCATGGCGAAGGGCGAGCGCCAATTCAGGAACCAGCCGACGCTCGCGGACAGCAGGATATCGCCGGCATACCAGACCAGCAGCACGAGCAGCGGCGCGAGCCAGACCGGCAAGCCGATGGCCGAAGCGCCGAAGGCTGCGAGCACGGCGGCGAGGAAGGGCGTGGACAGAATTTCCAGCAAGAAGAAGGGCAGGAACGTCACGCGCCGGAGCCGCGCCCAGCGGAACTGGCGCTGCACGGCGTCCCTCAGTCGGCGCCGGCCAAGCGGCTGCTCGAAGGGTTGGCCGACGAGATGGACATGCCGGCCAGTGGCGCGCACCAGCTTGGTCGAAGCCGCATCCTCCGCGATCTCGGCGCCGAGCGCGGCGATGCCGCCATTGGCGTCGAGGAACGGCTTGTTCCAGAGCATCGACTTGCCCTGCGCGAAGCCGAGGCCCAGCGCCTCGCCGACATATTGCCAGCGCGCCTGGAAGGCGTTGAGGAAGGCGCACTCGACCTCGGCACCGAAGCACAGCGGCCGGGAGCCGGCCGGCGTCGAGCAGACGAGGCCGGTCGTGGGCTGCCAGGCGGCCAGCATGCGCTGGATATAGTCCCGGGGCATCAGCACGTTGGAATCGGCGAGGATGACCCAGTCGGTCGCCGCCGCTTCCCAGCCGCGCACGCAGTTGTTGAGCTTGGGATTGGCGCTGACCGGCACGTCGCCGACGATCAGGCGGACCTTCTCGGGACCGTAGATGCCGATCAGTTCCTCGATCAGCGGGATGATAGGGTCATGCGCGTCGGCGACGCAGAAGACCGTGCTGTAGCGGGGATAATCGAGTTCCAGCCCCGAGACTGCCGTCTCCCGGCTGAAGGCCTCGATACCGCGCACCGGCCGGACGATCGTGACCGGCGGCAGGGTGTCGAGCAGGGCCGAGCGCTGCAGGGGCCGGCGCAGCCGCCAGAGCGCGATGGCCTGGCTGAGCAGGTTCATCACGACCAGCAGCACGGCGATCGTCGCCGCCCAGCCCGCAGGCGTCATCGCGCCCTCCCCTGCCCGGCCCGTGCCGTCATGACGAGAGGCCGCCCGTCAGCGTCGGCAGGTCGAGCGGGCGGAAGCCGTAATGCGCGAGCCATCGCACATCCGCCTCGAAGAAGGGGCGCAGGTCCGGCATGCCGTATTTCAGCATGGCGATGCGGTCGATCCCCATGCCCCAGGCGAAGCCCTGATAGACCTCCGGATCGAGCCCGCAATTGCGCAGCACGTTCGGGTGGACCATGCCGCAGCCGAGGATCTCCAGCCAGTCGTCGCCCTCGCCGAAGCGGATTTCGCCGCCCTTGCGCGAGCACTGGATGTCGACCTCCATCGAGGGCTCGGTGAAGGGGAAGAAGGACGGGCGGAAGCGCATCTTCACGTCGTCGATCTCGAAGAAGGACTTGCAGAACTCCTCGAGGATCCACTTGAGGTGGCCGAGATTGGCGGACTTGTCGATGACGAGCCCCTCGACCTGATGGAACATCGGCGTGTGGGTCTGGTCGGAATCGTTGCGATAGGTCCGGCCCGGGCAGATCACGCGGATCGGCGGCTGCTGCGCCAGCATGGTGCGGACCTGGACCGGCGAGGTATGGGTGCGCAAAAGCTTGCGCTCGCCGTTCTCGTCCGGCGCGAAGAAGAAGGTGTCGTGCATCTCGCGGGCGGGATGGCCGACCGGGAAGTTGAGCTTGGTGAAGTTGAGGTCGTCGGTCTCGACATCCGGCCCCTCGGCGATGGCGAAGCCCATGTCGCCGAAGATCGCGGTGATCTCGTCGATGACCTGGCTGATCGGATGAATGCGGCCGCGCGCCTCCGGGCCGTCCTGCACCGGCAGCGAGATATCGACGCGCTCGGAGGCGAGCCGGGCTTCGAGAGCAGCCTCGCCCAGCGCTTCCTTGCGCGCCGCGATCGCACTCTGAACCCGATCGCGCAGGCCGTTGATCTGC
>NZ_JAELTI010000076.1 GCF_016428755.1 Allobosea sp. ASV33 | reverse complement strand
TTCCGCGCTCGACGTCACCCGCGCGATGAAGCAGCAGACGGTGATCTACCAGCGCTGGCAGCGTTTCTTCGACGATTACGACGTCATCCTGTCGCCGGCAGTGACGCTGAGCCCGCGGCCCTGGACCGAGCTCTTCCCGTCGGAAATCGACGGCAAGCCGACCCGGACCTATTTCCACTGGCTGGCGGCGGCCTATGCGGTCACCATCGTCGGCCACCCGGCGATCTCGTTGCCGGTCGGGCTCGACCGCAACGGGATGCCCTTCGGCCTTCAGATCGTCGGGCCGCGCGGTGGCGACGCCAAGGTGCTGGCTGTGGCGGCGGCGCTGGAGGCCGCGCTCGCGGGCGACCCGCTGACGGCGCGGCCGGTGCCGGATCTCGCCAAGCTCGCCAAGGCGCGGCCGCTCAGCGAGAGCCCGAACTTCATGGGCTTCGCCTAAGCCCGGACCTGCATTCCAAACCAACCATAATGGGGAGACGAAGAATGAAGCGTCGTGATTTTCTGATGGGGACGGCCGCGCTCGGCCTTGCCGGGCCGGCCCTGCCGCGGCCGGCTGCGGCGCAAGCGAGCACGACGGTGATGAAGTTCGTGCCGCAAGCCAATCTCTCGGCGCTGGATCCAGTCTGGACCACGGCGACCGTTACCAACAACCACGGCTATTATGTCTTCGACATGCTCTACGGGGCGGACGAGAATCTGAAGCCGCAGCCGCAGATGGCGGAGGGGCACGAGGTCTCGGCCGATGGCAAGACCTGGCGCATCAAGTTGCGCGAGGGCTTGAGCTTCCATGACGGCACGCCGGTCAAGGCGGCCGACTGCGCCGCGAGCCTTAAGCGCTGGACGCAGCGCGACCCTTACGGCCAGTTGCTCGGGCGGGCGGTCGAGGAATGGGGTGCGCCGGACGAGCGCACGATCGAGATCAAGCTGAAGCGTCCCTTCCCGATGATGCTGGACTGCCTGGCGAAGTCCGACCAACCGCCGATCATCATGCCGGAGCGCCTGGCCAAGACCGATGCGAACACGCAGGTGACCGAGATGATGGGCTCGGGACCCTACAAGTTCGTCGCGTCCGAATATGTTTCCGGCAGCAAGGTCGTCTACGAGAAATTCGAGGCCTACAAGCCGCGCGCCGAGCCGCCCAGCCGCAATGCCGGCGGCAAGGTCGCGTATTTCAAGCGGATCGAGTGGAACATCCTGCCTGACCCGGCGACGGCCGGGGCGGCCCTGACGCGTGGCGAGATCGACTGGTGGGAGCGCCCGCTCACCGATCTGCAACCGATGCTGGCGGGTAACAAGGACATCAAGCAGGAGGTCATCGACAAGGCCGGCCGCGGCGCGGTCATCCGGCTTAATCATCTGCAGGCGCCCTTCAACAATCCGAAGGTGCGCGCTGCCGTGCGCATGGCGGTGAAGCAGGAAGATTACATGCGCGCCGCCCAGGGCGACGACACCACGCTCTGGCAGACCTGCCGTAGCCTGTGGTGGCGCGGCACGCCCTATTACGACGGCGAGCAGGAAGACCTGATGCCGCAGAGCCTGGAGAAGGCGAAGGCGGCGCTCAAGGAATCCGGCTACAATGGCGAGAAGGTCGTCATCATCAACCCGACCGACTTCCCGGATATCGGCCCGCTCGGCGAGGTGACCTTCGAACTGCTCAAGCAGCTCGGCATGAATGTCGAGATGGCGGCGAGCGACTGGGGCACCGTCGTGCAGCGCCGCGGCAGCCGCGAATCGACCGAGAAGGGCGGCTGGAGCATCTTCCACACGACAGGCTCGGCGACGAGCTGGGGCAATCCCGCCATGTCCACGCTGGTGCGCGGGCAAGGCGACAAGGGCTGGTTCGGCTGGTGGAAGAGCGATGCCGCCGAGGCGCTGGCCGAGGAATGGCTCTACGCGCCCGACGAGGCCGCCCAGCGCAAGAGCGCCAAGGCGCTGGCCCGCTTGGCACTCGAAGAGGTTGCGACCATCCCGCTCGGCCAGTTCGTCAGCCGCACGGCCTATCGCAAGGACATGACCGGAATGCTCGCGGGCTCGGCGCCTTATCCGTGGGGCCTGAAAAGGGGCTGAGCGCAGAACGATACGGAAAAGGGCGGCCTCACGGCCGCCCTTTTTGTTTCAGCGTGTCGCTGCTACCGCCGCCGACCAGGGCGAGGCGGCGTCGCTCGATCCTTCCGCGCCGTTCTCGTCGACGCGAACGAAGTTCGGGCAGGCGAAGTTTATCGGCAGGACGCTGTGCTCGACGATCGCGGTCGGGCCCGCCGCTTCCAGCGCGGCAAGCGTCTCGGCCGGCAGGCGCAGGTCGGCGCTGGCCGAATCCGGTCCGGAGACGTCGATGCGCGGCTGATGCGCGGTCGCCTCGGTGTCCATGCCGAAATCGAGCTGCCAGGCCAGTGTCTGGTAGACGCTGGCGAGGATGCGCCGCCCGCCGGAGGAGCCCATCGCCTGGCGCGGCCAGCCGCCATCCTTCGGCGTGACCACGACGGGACACATGTTGCAGAGCGGGCGGGCGCCGGGCGCGATCGCATTGGCGCTGCCTGGGCGCGGATCGAACCACATCATGCCGTTGTTCATCAGTACGCCGGTCGAGGGCAGCACGACGCGGCTGCCCATCGACGAAAGCAGCGTCGTGGTGACGGTGACGAGATTGCCCTCGCCATCGACCACGGTGAGATGGGTGGTGCAGGTGTCGCCCGGCTCCTTTGCGGTCACGGCGGCGCCGAGGCCGTCGAGCCTTTCCTTGTAGGCCTGACGCATCACCTGCGAGAGCTGCGCGAACCAGGCGGCCGAGGGGCCGTCGCCATCGATCGGAGCATCGGCCATGCCGTCGACGACGCGCTCCAGCGTCGGCGCGGCGGTGAGTCCGCCGGCCGTGTGGATGAGATGGCTGCCGCGCCAGTCGATCGTCGGCGCATCGCGGAGCTCGGCCTTGCAGTCGGCCAGGTCCTGCGCATCGACCACGCCGCCGGCTTCGGCGATATCCGCCACGATCCGGCTCGCGACATCGCCGCGGTAGAAGTCGTCGAGCCCGGCCTTTGCCAAACGCTCGATCGTGTCACCGAGATTCCCCAGCTTCATGAAGCCCGGAATGCCCTGATAGGGCGGCACCGGCGGCAGGCCGCCCGGGAGGTAGATGCGCGCGCTCTCCGCATAGAGGCGCAGGACCGAGGCCGAGGAGGCGATCTTCAGCGTCGTGTACCAGTCGGCCGGCAGGCCGCGCTTGGCGAGCGCAATGGCCGGCGCGAGGATGTCAGCGAGCGGCAGCTTCGAGCCGAAGGCCTCCTTCAGCTTCTTGTAGCCCGCGACGGAGGAGGGCGTGACGAAGGAAAGGGGGCCGTGAATGTTGCGGTCATCAACCACTTCCGGCCAGGTGAAGAGGTCCTTCTTCATCTCGCCGGTCAGGGGATAGTCGGCGGGGTCGGCACGGCGCGGCGCGACCGGCCCGAAATCGACCACCTGCGCGCGGGTTTCGCCGGCCTTGAGCACGACGGCGAAGCCGATGCCGCCGAGTCCGCTGTTCCAGGGCTCGACCGCGGCCAGCGCGAAGCAGGCGGCGACGGCGGCGTCGGCGGCATTGCCGCCCTGTTCGAGGATCGCCGTTCCCGCTTCCGCCGCCTCACGGCTCTGCGAGACGACGATACCGTGCTTTCCGCGCGCGGCGGGTTTGGTCAGAGCCCAGTTCTGGCTGCGATAGGGGGTGGCGGTAGCGGCCATGTGGCGACCTCGAACAGTTTTGCGAGGTGGCCATACTGCATACCGCCCGGCACGGCGTCGAATGCGTCGTGGCGGATCATGGGCCGCGCCCGGCGCAGGGCGCGGCGCGGATCGTCATGCGTCCTCTCGGGCGCAAAGTGACGATCCTCCCTTGGGCTTCGGCATCGGATCTGCCCGAAAGTGCAGCCCACTTTTCGGTCCGATGCCTGGTTAGAACACGTTCGGGTAGATGTAGCGGACGATCACGCTCTGGATGAAGTAGATGATCAGCAGCAGGATGATCGGCGAGATGTCGAGGCCGCCGAGATTGGGCAGGCGCTCGCGGATCGGCCGCAAGGCGGGCTCGGTGACGCGATAGATCGCATCCCAGAGCGTAGCCACGAACTGATTGCGCGTGTTGATGACGTTGAAGGCGATCAGCCAGCTCAGCACCGCCGAGGCGATCAGGATCCACACATAGATCTGCAGCGCGAGCAGAACCACGTCGAGAACGGCGCGCATCGATGTTCCTTTTAGACCGGTCCGGAAAGGTTACGCGGAATATCCCCTGCTTGCGCCAAATCTCCTGGCGGAAGTGATTGACATTCACGCGACGCACAGCCTAGAAGGCCAGCGCCTTGGGGCTGTAGCTCAGATGGGAGAGCGCTGCAATCGCACTGCAGAGGTCAGGGGTTCGAATCCCCTCAGCTCCACCAGGCCAAATCGGCGTGCGACCGAAACTGAATTAGATTAGCAAATTCATGTGCTTACGGGAAGCCGGAAAAATCGGCCGTACCCAAGTTCGTACCCAGCTTTGTACCCACTGAAGGCACATTATTTTGCCGTTCGTCGGACCCCCCCGAAATGGATTGGATTGGTGATTCTTGATTTTCGCCGATCCATGCGGGCCTCAACGGCGCCAGCGCTCCTGAACCTCGACCTGGTCCGAGCCGGTTTTGCCTCGGCCTGTCCTTTTCGGGACGCCAGTGCTCCCTGATGCGGCCTACCGCGTCGCATACGCATAAACTACAAAGCAGCGATGCCCTTTTAGGTGCTGTGTCTTTCTGCGCAGATACGATCAGTTCGGGTGAACCGAACGTTGGATGGGGCACATGCGCGCAGTACAGACTTGGGTGTTTGCCCTTGTGGCCACCATCCTGACACCGTGACCGACGCGCCACGCGCTGCGGCGCTGACACCATCGCCCATACCGACCCTGTGGGGCGTGCTCGCGCTAGCCGCTCCGATCATGCTCGCAAACGCCTCGACGCCGCTGATCGGCTTCGTCGACGCGGCCGTCATCGGCCGGCTCGGTGACGCGGCCTTGATCGGTGGCGTCGCCGTCGGGGCTGCGATCTTCAATGCCATCTACTGGTGCGTCGGCTTTCTGCGCATGAGCACGACGGGCTTCACGGCGCAGGCCTATGGCGCGCGCGACAGCACGGAGATCGCGGCCACTCTCCTGCGCGCCCTGCTGATCGCCGGCGTGATCGGCATAGCAGTCGTGCTGTTCCAGGCCCCGATCCGGCGTGGCTTCCTCTGGTTCCTCGACGGCTCACCTGCCGTGCAGGCGGCGACGACCGAATACTACAATTGGCGCATCTGGGCCGCACCGGCGGGGTTCGCCAACGCCGCGCTGCTCGGCTGGTTCATCGGCCTCGGACGCACGATGGTCGCGTTCTGGGTTCAAGTGCTCGCCAACGTGCTCAACATCGTCTTCGCGCTCGTCTTCGTGCCATGGCTTGGCTGGGGTGTCTCGGGCGTCGGCCTTGCAGCGTTTCTCTCCGAAGTCGCGGCGGTCGCCGGTGGGCTCTATTACGCACGGCGCGAACTCGTCGCCCACGGCGCCGGCGCATCCCGCGCGACATTGCTTGACCGGGCGAAACTGCGTGCGCTCTTCGCCGCCAATCGTGACATCATGATCCGCACCGTGTGTGTGCTCGCCGTCGGGCAGATCTTCATCCGCCTCGGCGCCACGCAGGGCGATGCCGTACTTGCCGCCAACGCGTTGCTCGCGAGCATCCTGATGATCGCCTACTTCCTGCTCGACGGTTATAGCCATGCCACGGAAACGCTGGTCGGACAGGCCGTTGGCGCGAGAGACCGGCTGCGTCTCGATCTCTCCGTGCGGCTCGCCGCCATCGCGGCCGCGATCACCGGCGCATTCATCGGCGTGGTGCTCTGGTTCGCAGCCGGCCCGCTCATCACCTTCATGACTACCAGCACCGAGGTGCAGGCGCAGGCCGTCGCTTATTTTGCTTGGGTCGCATGGCTACCGCTGATAGCGGTCGGCTGCTTCCTGCTCGACGGCGTGTTCATCGGGGCGACGCGCACCGTCGACATGCGCAACATGATGCTCGTGAGCTTCGTCCTGTACCTTGGGGTGCTCGCGATCGCGCTGCCGTGGCTCGGAAACCATGGTCTATGGCTTGCTCAAGCCGTGTTCTTCATCGCGCGCGCGGTCACCCTTGCGTGGAAATACCCCGCTCTGGCCGCGACCACAGACCGCTAGCCAGTCCGCATTCCGAGCACGACCGACCGAGCCGTGCAAACGCTGCCGTAGAGCAGCTCAAGGTCGGAAACGCTTATCTGACCCGATCCGGTAACGTCCGCTTCCGGGCGAAGCTCCAATCTCCGGTCGTGTGTATTTCAGTGATTGGGGCTGCTTAGAGCTCTGAAGCCGAGCCCCAATCCGGCACGTGGGCAGCGAGCTTGTCGAGCAGACGGTCAAGCTGCTTGCGCTCCGAGCCTGAGAGGCAGGCCAGCATGGCGGCTTCCCGCGCCTTCAATGCCGGAACGTAGCGGCTATAAAGATCACGACCCGCATCCGTCAGGAAAAGGCGCTGCCGGCGACTATCCGCCGGGTCAGTAACGCGCCGGATCAGATCCTTCTTTTCAAGCGCGATGGCCGCGCGGCTAACGCCGGCCTTGAGGTGACCCGAGAACTCGCAGAACTCGGCTGCGGTGATGCCCTCGCGGAAATGCAGGGCGAGCAGGATCACGATCTCCGGCCGCGTCAGCCCGAACTCGGCTTCGATGCGCCGGAAAGACGGCTCTCGATAGAAGTTGAGGATGTAGCCGATCTTGTAGGCGGTCGGGATTTCGGTGCCGCCCAGAATGGCGCGCAGGTCGTCCTCGCCTTGGTCCGGCAGGATTGGCTGCTCAAGCTTATTCGGTCTCATATGAGACTTTCTTGTTGATCTCATGGCGGGGCGGTCGTAGCATCCTGGCAAGAAGATGGCACGGCCTCGAAGCCCTGCCGCTGGGAGGATCGCATGAACAGGCCGGCTCCGGCGAGTGCTCGCCCTGTCGCGACCCAGCGCCAATTCGGGCGCGCTTTCTTCAGCGGGACGCCCGCTCGCCCGATCTATGTCGATCATCTGCCCGCAAAGGCTGCATCCCATCATCTCGCTGTCGTGATGGTCCATGGCGGCTGCCATACCGGCCAGTGCTATCTCGCGACGCCGGACGGACGCGAAGGATGGGCACCACGTTTCGCTTCAGCGGACCGGGACGTCTTCGTGGTCGACTGGCCCGGCCATGGCCGCTCGCCAACCTGCGAAGACCTGGCATCCCTGCCGACGCAGGACATTGCGGAGGCGATCCTCGCGCTGGTCGAACAGGTCGGGCCGGCGGTCCTGCTCGTCCATTCTGCCAGCGGGCCGATGGCATGGTGGATCGCCGAACGCGCACAGCGTTCCGTCGCTGCCGTTCTCGGCATCGCTCCCGGCGCGCCTGCCAATATCCTGGCGGTGCTGCCCGAGGATCACGAGGCGGTTGCCATGCTGAGCAACGATATCAGCCTTGGCTGCCCGGTGATGACGCCGGAGGACCGGCCGGTCAGCGTCGGCGATGCCTTCATGCGCAGCTTCTGGGCCAATGCCCCGCGTTTTCCGCAGCATGCCTTCGATCAATATCGGCTTTCGATCGTTCCCGAGAGCGCGCGTCTCTTCAACGAGCGCTTCAATATCGGGGGGCGGGGGCTGCGCATCGCCGACCCTGCTTCTCTCGCGCAAACACCGATCCTGATCGTCACCGGAGACCACGATCCCCGGCATCCGAAAGCGATGGACGAGGCGACCGCGCGCTATCTCGGCGCGCAGTTCCTGTGGCTGCCGGACGAAGGCATCGAAGGCAATGGGCACATGCCGATGATCGAGGACAACAGCGACGCCATCGCCGACAGGCTCCTGCGCTGGCTCGACGAGCGCGGCCTTTGAACGCGTGATTTGACGATCCGCGCCAAGCGGACCTGACCCGGGAGGACGAGATGAAGAAGTTGCTGCTGGCCAGCCTGACGGCCATGCTCGCTTGTGCCGGCACCGCCCACGCGCAGGTGAGTGATGATGTCGTCAAGATCGGCGTCCTGACCGACATGGCCGGCGTCACCGCCGACATCACCGGAAAGGGTTCGCTCGTTGCCGCCGAGATGGCGGTGAAGGAATTCGGCGGCACCGTTCTCGGCAAGCCGATCCAGATCGTTTCGGCGGATCATCAGCACAAGGCCGATATCGGCCTCACCATCGCCCGGCAATGGTTCGATGTCGACAAGGTCGACGCGATCGTGGATGTGCCGAATTCAGCCGTCGCACTCGCGATCCAGTCTCTGGCGCGCGAGAAGAAGCGCATCGTCATGTATTCCGGCGCAGGTACGACGGCGCTCACCAACGAGCAATGTTCGCCTTACGGCTTCCACTGGACCTACGACACCTATGGCGTCGCGCGGGGCACGGCGTCGGCTGTGGTCAAGGCTGGCGGGACCAGTTGGTTCATGCTCGCTTCGGATTACGCCTTCGGCCATCAGTTGCAGAAGGACGCGACCGATGTCGTCGAGGCCAATGGCGGCAAGGTCGTGGGTGCGGTCCGCCACCCCCTGAACAACGCCGATTTCTCGTCCTTCCTGCTGCGCGCCCAGGCTTCCGGGGCAAAGGTGATCGGCATCGCCAATGCCGGCAACGACACGGTCAATGCCATCAAGCAGGCCGGTGAGTTCGGCATCACCGAACAGGGCCAGAACCTGGCGGCACTCATCTTCTTCCTGCAGGACGTCCATAGCCTCGGGCTCAAGGCGACGCAGGGCACCTATCTGACCACGGCATCCTATTGGGATATCGACGACGCCTCCCGCGCCTGGTCGAAGCAGTTCATGGAGCGGACCGGGATGATGCCCTCGATGCTTCACGCCGGCGTCTACGGCTCGGTGCTGCACTATCTCAAGGCGATCAAGGAAGCCGGCACGGATGACCCGGACAAGGTGACTGCCGCGATGAAGGCGATGCCGATCAACGACGCCTTCACGCAGAATGCCAGGATCCGCGCCGATGGCCGGGTCTTGCGCGAGATGTATCTGGCCCGCGTAAAGAAGCCGGCGGCCTCCAAGGCGCCGTGGGATTATTTCGAGATCGTGCGCAAGATTGCGCCGGAGGAAACGGTCTGGCCGCTATCCGAGAGCAAGTGCCCGCTCGTCGCAAAATAGCGTGGCTCTATTCGGACGGGTGCGCTTTCCGGCGTTGAGCGAATGGCAACGCACGCACCCGTCGTATTATTGGATGCTGCAGCCAGCCCGATCACAGCGACGTCACGGACGCCCCTGGCGTCGTCTTCCGCTCGCTGTAGCGCATCGTCAGATAATCCGACCGATCACGCGTCAGCAGCGTGAAGCGGACTAGTTCCTCCATCACGTCGACGACGCGGTCATAGTATGCGGACGGCTTCATGCGGCCCGCCTCGTCGAACTCCTGGTAGGCCTTGGGGACCGAGGATTGGTTCGGGATCGCAACCATTCGCATCCAGCGCCCCAGCACGCGAAGTGCGTTGACCGCGTTAAACGATTGCGAGCCGCCGGAGACCTGCATGACCGCGAGCGTGCGGCCTTGCGTCGGACGCACAGATCCGAGCTCCAGCGGTATCCAGTCGATCTGGCTCTTGAAGACGCCGGTGATCGTGCCGTGGCGTTCCGGGCTGCACCAGACCTGGCCCTCCGACCAAAGAGCCAGGTCCAGAAGCTCCTTCACCTTGGGATGATCGACGGGGACGCTGTCGGGCATCGGAAGACCGGTGGGATCGAACACGCGCGTCTCGGCGCCGAGGTGGCGGAGAATGCGCTCGGCTTCCAAGGTCAGAAGGCGGCTATAGGAGCGTGTCCGAAGCGAGCCGTAGAGCAGAAGGATACGGGGCGGGTGCGAGGCCCGTTCAGCAGGTTCGAGACGGCTGATATCCGGCGGGAGCAGGCGATCGAAATCGAGGTTGGGAAGATCGTTCATCGCATTCCCTTTGCGTCCGCCGGTAACGCACCGCGTTCGTACCAGCCCTTCGAGCGGTTCACGATCCAGACGACCGACAGCATGACGGGCACCTCGATCAGCACGCCGACGACCGTGGCGAGCGCCGCCCCGGAATTGAACCCGAACAGGCTGATGGCGGCGGCGACGGCGAGCTCGAAGAAGTTGGAGGCGCCGATCAGCGCCGAGGGACCCGCAACGCAATGCTGCTCGCCGGCGAGCCGATTCATCCAGTAGGCGAGGCCGGCGTTGAAGTAGACCTGGATCAGGATCGGGACGGCGAGGATCGCGATGATCGAGGGCTGCGCCAGGATCTGCTTTCCCTGGAAGCCGAAGAGCATCACCAGCGTGGCCAACAAGGCGACAAGCGAGACCGGCGACAGGAAGCCGAGCAGCCGTTGGAGCGCCGCCTGGTCCCCGGAGACGAGCACGCTCCTGCGGATCAGTTGCGAGACGATCACCGGCACGACGATGTACAGGGCGACCGAGAGCGTCAGAGTGCCCCACGGCACGGTGATGGCCGACAAGCCCAGCAGCAGGCCGACAATCGGGGCGAAGGCCACGACCATGATGGCGTCGTTCAGCGCGACCTGGCTTAGGGTGAAGTGCGGCTCGCCCTTGATCAGGTTCGACCAGACGAACACCATCGCTGTGCAGGGTGCGGCCGCCAGGATGATCAGACCGGCGATGTAGGAATCGATCTGGACCGCCGGCAGATAGGGACGAAAGAGCCATCCGACGAATAGCCAGCCCAGCAGCGCCATCGAGAAAGGCTTCACCGCCCAGTTGACGAACAGGGTCACGCCGATGCCGCGCCAGTGCCGGCCGACGTGACCAAGCGCGGCGAAGTCGATCTTCAGCAGCATGGGTATGACCATGAGCCAGATCAGGACCGCCATCGGTAGGTTGACCTTGGCAATCTCCATGCTGCCAATGAATTGGAAGACGCCGGGGACCAGATGCCCGAGGGAGACGCCGGCGACGATGCACAGCACCACCCACAGCGTGAGGTAGCGTTCGAAGATGGACATCGGGTCAGGCGCTCGCGGCGCGGCGGCCGGACTCATCGACGATGCGCTCGCCATCCTCTTTGACGAAGGCGCCAAGCTGCGGAGGCAGCAAGTCGATGACCTCCTCGGAGGGGCGGCAGAGCCGCACTCCCCTTGAGGTTACAACGATGGGGCGATTGAGCAGGATCGGGTGCCTCTCGATCGCAGCGAGCAAGGCGTCGTCCGACAGCGACGGATCAGCGAGCCCGAGCTCGGCGAAGGGTGTGCCTTTCTCACGAATGACATGGCGCAGCGACACTCCCATGCGCTTGACCAAATCAACGATCCTCGCTCGGGTCGGCGGCGTCTTCAGGTACTCGACGATATGCGGCTCCAGGCCGGCGTTCCGGATCAGGGCGAGCGTGTTCCGCGACGTCCCGCAGTCGGGATTGTGGTAGATGACGACATCCATAGGGCTGGCTTTCACGGGCAGCAGGGAACGAGTTCGTCGATGAGGGGCTGGCAGAGGTCGGCCCGCCCGCCGCAGCAGTCCATCAGCAGGAAGGTGATCACCGAGCGGACGCCGTCGAGGTCGGCCCGGTAGATGATGGAGCGGCTGTGGCGCTCGCCGACGATCAGACCAGCGCGGGACAAGACCGCCAGATGCGCCGACATGGTGTTCTGCGGGACGTCGATCAGGCGGGCGAGTTCGCCGGCGGGAATACCCGCGGGCTCCCGGTTGACCAATAGCTTGAAGGTGTCGAGCCGGGTCGGCTGCGCCAGGGCAGCCATGGCTGCAATGACCTGGTTTCTATCCATGCATCCGAGTTATTGGATATATGGATAGAAATCAAGCCTTGTCGAACCTGCGATCTGCGACGCCGTCACTGGGACAATCGACGCCGCGCACTTCCATCAAGACACTTCTCCGGTTGACCGATCAAAACGGAGGCGCCGGCGCCTCGCAGCTGTGAGCTGTCAAACAGCACAGAGCTACCAGGCAAATAGCGGCTGTTTCGTTCACGGGAAAAAAGAGCGCGTTGGCTCGATCGCTAGGTGGCGTCAGCAGAGTGTCGCTGTGCGGAGTGGAGAGGACGCCTACACTCCAGGTTTCCGGAAGCCAGCGTCAATCGCCGAAATGACGTAGTTCAATCTCGGCGCTGGGGCATTTCAGAATTCATCTTATTGAAAAATATCGATAATTTTCGAGGCGAGATAAAGCGCTAGAGCAATCCATCCGTTGACATCGGTGGGGTACGACAACCCTTCCGAATTGGAGTTCGGCGCTCGCACGCCGACCGCGGTCGGTCCCACGCTTCCAAAGGTTATGCTGCGATGGCTGCGTACCCAGCCACCTGCATGTTCCGGGCCCCGGAACACAGCGTCGAAGGTCAGACCGACGCGATGTGTGTGTCGCGGCGGGGCCGACACCTTCCGCGCGTGGTTCAGCAACCGAGCCCTCGACACCGTATGGAGAGCGTCGACAAAAAGCGTCGGTTTTCATTCATGTGACGCAATGTAATCATGAGGCGTGGCATGGCCATCTGGAATGGTCTGTTTGGTCATGGCCATATCAACCACACCCCATAGGGGGACTACGGACATGGCATATAACCGGATCAGAGCAGCAGCGGCTCTCTTCGTGCTCGCCAGTGGTTTCGCATGGCAGGTATCAACGCCAGCCATGGCGCTGTCGATGAAGGAGTGCAGCACCAAGTACAATGCCGCCAAGACCAGCAATACCCTTGGCGGGCAGTCATGGAACGATTTCCGCAAGGCGCAATGCAGTGATACTGCGGCGCCTGCCGCCGCTACCGCACCTGCACCCGCACCGGCTGCCGCGGCTCCGGCCAAGCCTGTCGCTACGGCGCCGGCCGTGCCGGCAAAACCGGCCATGGCTCCCCCCGTAGCGGCTGGCAATGTCGTGTTTCCGAGCAAGGTCGACTCTAAATATTCGACGCTTTCAGCCGGCAAACAACGTTTCAAGACCTGCGACGACCAGTACAACGTCAACAAGGCCAATGGCGGCAACGGCAGCCTGAAATGGATCCAGAAGGGCGGTGGCTACTACAGCCAGTGCAACGCGCGCCTGAAGGGAGCCTGAGACGCTTTCCCGGCCCATGCCTTGAAGCTTGGCCGGGGCATCGGAGCGTGCCCCGGCTCGCCGGCAGGTTCTAGGGCGCCCTCGAGCGCAGCCGCTACGAGCTCGCATGACGCTATGCGGTGACATCTCCGCACTTCATCGAAGCGCGGAGATGTCCCAGGTGAGATCGGCTACGTCTCGCGATACGGAGCGTGCGAGCTTCGTCCGCGCGCCTGCTACTGCATGAACCAGCCATGGCTGACGACGAGCGACTGGCCCGTCAGCGCGTTCGTCCTGGCTGCCGCGAAATAGAGCACGGCATCGGCGACATCGTCGGTGGTGGTGAACTCGCCGTCGACCGTGTCCTTGAGCATGACGGTCTTGACCACCTGCTCCTCGGTCAGGCCGAGCTCCTTGGCCTGCTCCGGAATCTGCTTCTCGACGAGCGGCGTGCGCACGAAACCGGGGCAGACGACATTGGCCGTGACGTTGTGCTCGGCGCCCTCCTTGGCCAGCACCTTGGCGAGGCCGATCAGGCCATGCTTGGCCGTGACATAGGGCGCCTTCAGTTTCGAGGCCTCCTTGGAATGCACCGATCCCATGTAGATCACGCGGCCATAATTGGCGGCGTACATGTGCTTGAGGCAGGCGCGGGTGGTCAGGAAGGCCCCGTCGAGATGGATCGAGAGCAGTTTCTTCCAGTCGGCATAGGGGAAGTCGACCAGAGGCTTGACGATCTGGATGCCGGCATTGCTGACCAGCACATCGATCTTGCCGTATTTCGCCACGACGTCGGCGACACCCTTTTCGACCTGATCCTCATCGGTCACGTTCATTGACACCGCGAAGGCGTCGGCACCCGTCGCCCTGATCTCGTCTGCCGTGGCATTGGCGGCGTCGAGATTGAGATCCGCGATGACCGGAATGCCGCCTTCGGCAGCGAGGCGGATCGCGATCTCCTTGCCGATACCGCTGGCGGCGCCGGTGACGATTGCAACTCTTCCGTCGAAACGAGCCATGATCCTGCTTCCTTTCAGTTGGCGGGCGAGTCCGCCTTGAGATAGTCGAACACAACCTCGCCGAGGCCGAGCGTCAGATCGGCGACGTAATGGCTCGCCGAGACCACTTCATGCACCGGCAGGCGGGCGACATCGCACATCGCATGCTCGAAGAGCTGCAGCGCGGCGGGGCCGGTCCAGGCCCCCTTCAACGTCACGTCCTCCATGTAATAGCGCACCAGCTCGCAGATGCGCGGCGAGCCGTCGACATGAGGGATGATCTTGATCATGAAGGCAGGCTTCGCCATCGCTTTGGCGAGCGGCGCCAGATCGAGCTCGCGGTGCTTGTAGCCCATGGTGGCCGTCACGCAGAGCACCGAGCCGTAATGCAGCGTGCCGACGAGCGTCTCCTGCTCGTGGCTGATCTTCGGCGAGGCCAGCTTCTTCGGAAAGCCCCAGATCTCGCGGCCGCCGGCGATGGGCGCGTTGTCGTCGAGATACATGGCGTGGACATAGCCGCCTTCCTGCACCTCGCCGGAAGCCGTGGTGAAGCGCACCGGAATGACCTGCCCGGTTTCGGTGTAGTCGCCGAAACCGGTCGAATCCGGCATGCGGATGAATTCATAGGCGACCGTATCGCCGATGACTTCCAGAGGCTCGGGAACCACTGCGCGCAGCAGCTCCGGATCGGTGCGGTAATTGATGACGACGAATTCGCGGTTGTAGAATTTATAGGGCGGACGGGGGTAGGCCGGATTGTTCAGCGGCATGGCGAAGGCCTTGGCGCGGACATCTTGGATCTTCATGAGGAGGTCCTGCTTCTCGTCGGTGGCTGGACATGGGAGGCGAAACAGGGTGCAGGCGCGATCGCGCCGACACTATGACGGGCTGCCGTCGGGCGAGCGTTGCGCTAGTTTCGCCAGATCGAACGTGGCGACGCCATCGGCCGTCTGCGGGCGCTGGAGCACTTCCGGGTAGCTCAAGGTGAGGCGCGCGTCCTCGTAGCCCGATGCCCAGTGCTCCTCCATGGTCGCGCGCGAGAACTCGTAGTCCTTGGAGGACCCTTCGTACCCCTTCGAGCGATAGATCAATTGGGCGATATTGTAGACCTTCTCGTCGGCCTCCGCGAGCAAAGCCAGGATATCGGCATCGGCTCCTGCGAGCACCGAGTCCGGCACGCGCTCGATCAGGCGCCCCAGCGCCCGGCGCAGGCTCTGGGTCTTCCGGAACTGGTCGGTCGCGGCACGGGTGCGGCTCGAGAAGCGGATGTCCTTCAGCCGCGAATCCTGACTGGCCAGATCCGTGGGGAACTCGCCCGTCGCACTCCACAGATCGATCTGGAAAGCGAGCGTGTCCTGACGAGGATGGCATTCCAGCACCCATTGCAGGGGAGTGTTCGACACCAGCCCGCCATCCCAATAGCTCTCGCCGTCGATCTCGACGGCCGGAAAACCCGGCGGCAGGGCGCCGCTCGCCATGACATGGTCGGCGCCGATGACATGGGTCGTCGTATCGAAATAGGCGAAGTTGCCGGTCCTGACATTCACCGCGCCGACACTGAAGCGCATGGGGCCGGCGTTGATGCGGTCGAAATCGACCAATCTCTCGAGCGTCGCCTTGAGCGGGCCGACATCATAGAAGCTTTGGGCGGCTGCGCCGCCGTCAGGCGACAGGAAGGGCGGGACCGGGCGCGGGCTGAAGAAGTCCGGCGCGCCTCCCAGGAGCGTGGCGAAGGCGCGCGTCTGGTTGAGCCAGCCATGGGTCACATCGCTTCGCCACTGCACCGCCTCCAGCATGGACGAAACGAAGGCCGGCAGGACGGGCGGCGGCACGGTGATCGCTTCCCAGAACGCCCGCAGGGCCGCCACGCGCCGTTCCGGCGGATTGCCCGCGATCAGGGCGGAATTGATCGCGCCGATCGAGATGCCCGCCACCCAGTCCGGCTGCAATCCGGCTTCGGCCAGGGCCTGGTAGACTCCCGCCTGGTAGGAGCCGAGGGCTCCACCCCCCTGCAGGAGCAGCGCGATGCGTTCGAAGGGCGGGCGCTTGGTCATGCAGCGATATCTCTTTCGGCAGCAGCCGATGTCGCTCGCCTTTCAGGCAAATGGATGGCGCCGAAGTCCCGCCGACTTCAATGGACCGCCTGTGTCTGACAATAGTCTGCTGAAGCCTGCTTCCCGGTCACCCCAATCCGGCGATGTCGCCTGCGGCTTTGCGATGGTCCGAAGCGCGACCCGGCGAAGCGATCGAGGACCTCGAGCGGGCGAGCGAACGATCAGGGCAGGGCGCGGACCGCCGCCCCGACGCAGATGATCAACATCATTGCCGGCACCGCCCAGCGCAGATGCCAGCGCAAATCAGCGGCCTGGTCGCGCCAGCGGAAGCCGGGGTGAGCGATCGCGACCGAGAGCGCGATCTCGAACATCAGCACCACGACGAGATAGAGGTATCCGAGCGATATCATCTCGGCGACGGGGGTATTGAGGGAGATCGAGCCGGGAAACGAGGATTCGAAGGTGAAGCTGATCGCCGCCAGCGCCAGCAGCGACGAGAAGATCAGGCCTCCCTTGTCCTGCTCCTTCAAACCCGGGGACCACAGCACGAACAGTGAGACCGCTAGTACCGCGATGATGGGAACGAAGATCCGCAGATGGTAGCGCTCCGCATAGCGTGCGATCGTCACGGTCGCGTTGAGGCGCGAATAGGAGCGCGCGTTCCAGCCGATCGCGAGATCGTTGGTGAAGCGCAGGCCGACCGGCCGCCAGTCGACGACCGAGAGCGTATCCTCGACGCCTGAGAAGGGGCGGTCCGCCTCCGTCGTCAGGACGATCGCCTCCTGCTGTGCATAGCGCGGGAGCGAGAGCCCGATCGTCAGGCTCTGACGGTCGAAAGGAAAGGCGTCCATGTTCATCCGAAAGCGGAAATCGCTTTCGAAGCGCTCGATCAACACCACCTCGCCATCGGCATGCACGGAAAGGGCGACGATGCGGGCGTCCTTGTCTCCGATCTGGTTGTCGAGCGCGAGACCGGGCGACCAGATGGTCTTCAGATAGTCGTCGGCTTCCTCGCCGACCCGATCCTCGCGGGCAAGGCCGCGCGCGACCGCATCGAAGGCAAGGCGCGGGTCGCGCCAGCGTTGGGTCAATTCGAGATGCAACCGTCCCTGCCCGGAGACTTCCTTGATCTCCAGGACATTGAGCACGCGCAGCGCGATATGGACACGCACGGGCAAGCCGAAAGCTTCCGGCAGCGTTGCCTTGCCGTTGTTCGTCCTTTCCTCCCCCCAAGCGCCTTGAGCGAGGCCGACAAGGATCAGGGGGAGGAGAAGCAGGCGCCAGATCATGACACGGCCCGCCGCGGGCGCGACAACACGAGAAAGCCGACAAAGGCGAGTATCCCGCCGCAAAGGGCGATGACCCATAGTTCGGTGCTCAGTCGGCTCCAGTCGGACCGGGGCTCCTCCTTGAGCATCAGGACGGTTCCGACCAGTTTGCCGGAGAAGTCGACCAGTGGCTGGCTCATGAAGGCATAGTTGCGCTCGCCGATCCGCCTGCGGCCGAACTCGATATCCCGCTGCGGCTGCGTTCCCTGGGCGCGCAGCAGATTCAGGAAAAGCTGGTCGTCGGTCGATGCCATGATGCTGAGGCCGCCGATCGAAGGCAGCTTCGGGTCGAGCGCGACGCCGGTGAGGGAGGCCGCAGCGACAACCGCAATCTCGCTGTTGGTCGCCGTCTTGACGAGCTCGATCAAGGGCCTGATGTCGAGCCCGACCTCCATCGTCCCGAAGAACTCCGAACCCCGCTGGACCAGAGCGACGCCGCGGATGCCGATGCCGGCGATGCCGATCTCGATCCCGGTCTGGGCGCGCCGCAGCCGGTTGGCCGCCACGATCATAGCCCTGAACGCGGATATGTCGTCGCCATGCTGATCGGGGCGATGCATGCGCAGCAGATAGCGCAGCTCCCTGTCGTGAAAGCCGAAGATCTGCACGTTCGCCTGCCGGCTGAGATATTGGTAGGCGTCCTGGGATAGGGCCTGCAGCCGGATGCGATCCTCGGCGGCGAGCGCGTCGCGAATATCGGCATTGCGCGCGAAGGATTCGGCGAGCGAGAGCGACGACTTGGCCGCCTGATCGAAACTCGCGCCGAGCAAGGTGCCGACGAGCCGCATCTGCTCCTCGCGGCTGCGCGCCGCGACCTGCTCGACGCTGCGATGCTGGTGCCAGAGCATGGCCCCGAGGATACAGGCGAGGAGGAGAGCGGGCAGGCCGGCGCCCAGCAGGCGTTGCGCGAAGGAGGACGGCATGGGCATCTCCGGTCGGCCTACCAGCGTGTCATCGCCTGGAAGGAGAAGCGGTGGGTCGTGGCGCCCAGCCGCAGGTCGCCGTCATAGGAACCGGCCACCTCGATCTGCGGGGTGACGAAGCCCGACAGGCTTGCGCCGATCACCGCACCATCCCGCGCCGCGCCCGGGCTCCGCGTCACGATGCCCGCACCCAGCAGGCTCGCCTGCAGGACCGCGACGTTGTCGGCGAACTCATGGGACCAGTAGGCCTTGAGGTCGAGGCGCAGCTTCGCCTCGCCGGCCGGGGGCGTCGACAGCCGGGCGCCCGCCAGGGACCTTGCAGAGGTCTGGTTCTGGCCGCGCAGGGTGAGCGCGAAAGCCCCCGCCTGCGTTTCGGTCAAACCATCCTGCCGGGAGTGGTGCAGGCTGATCCCGGCTTCAGGCGACAGATCGAGGCCCGCTAGGGAGGCGAGGCGATATCCGGCGACGGCATTGCCGAAGAAGCCGTAGCTGTCGGCCTCGCCATGGGCGACCCGCTGGGCATTGCCGAGCTGGATGGTCCTGCGAATATCCGTCTTGCCATAGCTGGCACCGATCGAGCCCCGCAGGGTCAGGGCTCCGAAATCAGTCCGGCCATAGGTCGCCAGGCTGTAGCTGTCGAGCGCGACGCGACCGGTCGCATCGGCCTTCGGGTCTCCGTTCGAGCGTGTGTATCCCAGGGCGGCGCCGATCGTCCCGGCCCTGAAGGCGGTGGTTTCCGCACCGATTAGGGCGCCGGCGAGGCCGAAGCTCGAGCCCATCCCGTTCGCGTCCGCTCCCGTCCGCCCGAAACCGTAGAGGGCCTGCCCCCAGAGCGCGCCGTCCTGCGCCGGCTGCATCCGCTCGGGCCGCGCCGAAGCGCTGCCAAGGCCGGCATAGCCCGCCGCTCCCAGCCCGGTGAGCTGGTCATATCGGGAGGACCAGCCGGCCGTCAGGCGCTGATCGAGGGCTGCGCTCACCGTCCGCTGGGCGTTCATGGCCGCCATGCGGGCATCGGCATAGCTTTGCCCCGACAGCGAACTCAGCGTACCGGGAAGCGCGCCTGCGCCAGCCGTGTAGAGTGCATCGAAGACTTCCTGCCGGGCGGCATCGGGGCGCGTCCCGGCGGCGGGCCGCACAAAATCGAGCGCCCTTGCGACGGAGGAAGCATTGCCGTTCAGGCCTGCGAGCGCGGCATAGGAGCCGGGCGTCACGACCAGCGACAGCCCGCTGGCACCATAGAGGGCGTCGAAGCGGGTATTGGCCGGCAAGCCATTGGCCGGCTGGTCCAGCCCGGTGAAGCTGCCGCTCAGGCCTCCTTCGGCCGTCAGCACCCGGAAGGCGGTGCCGGACACGGGCGTAAAGCCGTTGCCCGCATCGCCGCCGATGCCGCGCAGCACGGGGGCGATCCGCCCATCGACGGTGACATGTCCAGACGCGCTCTGTGCGACGAGACGCGAATAGTTGCCCGCACCGTTGCCCGTGCCGGTTCCGTCTATCTCGAGGACGAAGCGGTTGGTGCCGCCGAAGCTCACCGGCCCCTTGACGAACAGCGCGCCGGGGGAGTTGCCGGGCATGACCGTGCCGGCGCTGAACAGGCCCGCGTCGATCGAGCCCGTGCCGCGCAAGGTGCCCTGCTGGCCGATGGAGACCGTCGAAGCAACGGAACCGTTCAGCGCAAGCGTTCCCCCAATAACGGAGGTGCCTCCCGCATAAGTGTTGCGACCGCTCAGCTCGAGCCGGCCTTCGCCGCGCTTGACCAGCCCGCCCGCGCCGGTGATGTCGTTGCCGAAGGTTGCCGAATAGCCCTTGGTGTCGACGTCGAAGGTCTGCATGAACTGGCCGGGGCCACGCACCGCCTTGCCGACATTGAGCAGGCCCCAGCCATAGATCTCGGGCGAGCCCAGATCGGTCGCCGTGGTGAGGATGGACTGGACCACCTGCGGCGCGGTCATGAACGGAAACGCCTCGCGGACGAGGGCGGCCGCTCCCGCCACATGCGGAGCGGCCATAGAGGTTCCGCTGGACAGGTTGTACGGTTCCGTCGGCGAGCTGCCATTGGCCGGCGTCACGGTCGAAAGGATGCCGACGCCGGGCGCCGCGAGGCACCACGCGGCGGCGATGCCGCAATAGTTGCTGAACGATGCGATCTTCCGATCGCGGTCCACCGCGACGACGGCGATCGTATAGGGCTGGAGATCCGAATAGTTCAGGCTGCTCGCGTCGAGCTGGTCGCCGTTGCCGTCGAGGAAGACATAGAGATTCTTGCCGGCGTTTTCCGGACGGATCGCGGGGTAGAACGCCGCCCCCGTCGGATTGCGCGCGATCACCGGCTGGTCCTCGCGCTCGTTGCCGGCGGCGAAGACCATGACCATGTCCGAAGCGCCTGCCTGACGAATGGCCGAGACTTCGGCGGCGGTGCCGTCGACATGGTAGGGCTGGATCGGGACGAGGCTGTAGTCCGGATTGGGGCTGCCGTCCGGCAGGGTCAGCGAGGGATAGACGGGGCCATAGCTGCCGTTCAGAACCTTCGCGCCCTGCTCGCTCGCATAGCGGATGGCGGCAGCCGTGTCCCCCCCGCTCGGGGTGATCGCGCGCAAGGCCAGGATTTCGGCATTGTAGGCGACGCCCTGCATGCCGTTGCCATCTCTCGCAGCAGCGATCGTCCCGGCCACATGGGTTCCGTGCGAGAACCTGTCCCGATCCAGGATGTCGGCCGGGTCGGGCAGGTCGAAGCCGAAATTGCGGGATAGGGGCGAGAGCCTGCCGGCAAATTCGGAATGCGTCGGGTCGATGCCGCTGTCGACTACCGCCACCAGAACGCCTTTTCCGCTGAGTCCAAGCGCGTAGGCGTCCGCGGCGTTGGTCTGCGCGAGGCCGTAATTGGCGTTGTACTCGGGCGTCATGAAATACGCGGGCGCAGGGATCATTGCGGCACGCGGGAGGTTGCGAGCGGGGCGGCCGAAGAACGCGTCCGGCAGCGCGGGCAGATCCGAGGCCGAGGCGACAGCCGGCATTAGAGCGGCAAGAAGCGACGCCGCGCTTGCACCGAGGAAGGCAGAGCGAAGAAGGATTCGGCGCGCGGCGATCGTCGGCATAGGCAAGGCTCATCAACGTCGTCCACCAAGGGTGGACCGGTTGATCGGCGCGTAACATGGAACGAAAACCGGGGAGACGCTGGACAGGCGACGCTGCGTCCCAATCATCCGGGCCAGCGTATCAGAGCTCTTTCTTCGACATCTTTACGTTATCGCAGCTCTCTCTTGTCTAGAAAAACCGCGCCGATGCCTGGTAACGGGCAGTGCTGCGAGAGGGGGCAGGCTGGGCGATGGGCAGGGAAGGCGATCAGGCGCGCCAGCTTTTCGGGAGCTGGCGTGAGACCATTGCACCGATCTTCGATGTGCGCCCGCTCGCCGGCGACTGGGATGCCGGTTTCCATGCGGAACTCGATCGGCACCACTTGAGCACGGCACTGGTCGGGCAGGTGGCGACGAGCGCCCAGCATTACGAACGCTCGGAAAGCCTGATCGGCGCGGTCGGCGTCGACCACCTGCTGATCCAGCGCTACGAGGCCGGGCATACGACGCTCGACCTGGATGGGGAGGAGGTTCATGCCGGCCCGGGCGATGTCCTGGTTTTCGACCTGTCCCGTCCGGTACGGTCGCATGCCACCGACATGCGGGCGGTCAACCTGGTGTTGCCGCGCAGTCTGCTCGCGCTCGATGCCGGCAGCCTGGACCGGGTGCATGGCACTGTCCTGTCCGGAGCAAGCCCGCTCGGTTCGCTGGCCGGCGACCATCTGCGCAGCCTGCTGAAGGCGGCACCCACGCTCGAACCGGCAGCAGCCTCCGATATCGCCAAGGCCAGCGCGCAACTGCTATCGGCCTGCCTGTCGCCGACGCTGTTGCGCGACAGAGACGCCCCGGCAACACTGACGGCGAGCCTGGCCATGATCTGCCGCTTCATCGACCGGCGGATCGGCGATCCCGCTCTTGATGCCCGGATGCTCTGCAGCGCGTTCGGCTTGTCGCGCTCGGCGCTTTACCGCCTCTTCGCCCCGATCGGCGGCGTTTCGGACTATATCCGCCGGCGCCGTCTGGCGCGAGCCCGTCTGGCGCTCAATGCTTCGGCGCGCGGGAGAGGCGGTATCGGAAGGATTGCACGCCAGTTCGGCTTTTCCAGCGATGATGCTTTCTCGCGCGCCTTCAAGGCGCAGTACGGCATCGCGCCACGCGACGCCGCGCATCTGCGCCTATCGTCAGCGCTCGAAGCGGGCGATGACAGCCTGGCGAATTGGCTCCGGCAGCTGGCTTAGAAAGCAAGCCTTGTCGAACCTGCCATCGGCGACGCCTTCATTGGGAACAGCCTGGGAGATCCGCAATACGGCAAAGTGCCAATGTGCGAAGATGGCGCGTAGCGTAGCCGAAAGATCGACGAAACGAGCGATGCCGCGCCCCAATGACCGGCTGGGACGCAACGCTCAATGCCGAACTTATGGAACAGCGCCTCAGCCGCTCGCCCATCATCGCGCTTCGTCTGGCGACAGGCGAAAGGACGCTCGGCAGACAAGGAAGCCGATGTCGACCTGGATTGGGCTCAGCGGCCGAAGATCCCGTGGAAGCGGCCGAGGAAGCTACGGAGGCGTTCGCTCTGCGGATTGTCGAAAACCTCGGTCGGGGGCCCGGCCTGTGCGACGCGCCCTTGATCAAGAAACAGGACGTGATGCGACACGTCGCGGACAAACAGCATTTCGTGGCTCACCAGCAGCATGGTCATCCCCGACTCCGCGAGGGCTTGCATGACGCTGAGAACCTCGGCCACCAGTTCCGGGTCGAGAGCGGAGGTGACCTCGTCGAACAGCAGCAGGCGCGGCTGCATCGCAACGGCGCGCGCGATCGCCACACGCTGCTGCTGGCCGCCTGAAAGTTGATAGGGATAGTGGTCCCGGCGTTCGCCGAGGCCGACGCGGGCGAGCCAATGGCCGGCGATGTCTTTGGCTTCGGCATGGTTCTTCCCGAGCACCTTGGTCAGGCCGAGCATGACGTTCTCGGCCGCGGTAAGATGCGGAAACAGATTGAACTGCTGGAAGACCATACCGATGCGGGCCCGCTGGGCCGAGACCATGGTTTCGTTGAGGCGCTTCCGCTTTCCCCCGATCATCCGGTAGCCGATCGGGTCGCCGTCGAGCAGGATTTCGCCGCCATCATGCTCTTCGAGCAGATTGACGCAGCGCAGGAAAGTCGTCTTGCCGGAGCCCGAGGCGCCGATCAGCGAGACGACCTGCCCTTGCTGGACGGTGAGGTCAATGCCCTTGAGCACCTCGATCGCACCGAAATGCTTGCGGACATTTGTGGCCTGAAGCAGCGGTTGCTCGGTCATCGATGGCAATGTCCCGTTCAGTAACGCAGATAGGAGGTTTTGCGTTCGAGCAGCGCGCCGAGCTGCGCCAGCGTGAAGTTGACGATCAGATAGAGCACCGTCGCCAACAGGTAGAACTCGACGATCATGTAGTTGCGCGCCATCTGCTGTTGTGCCGACAGGAGCAGCTCCACGACGCCGATGATCGAGAGCAGGGTCGTGCCCTTGACCACTTCGAGGCCGGTATTGACCCAGGGCGGCAACATGCGCCGGAAGGCCTGCGGCAGGATCACATATCTCAGCCGCTTGCCGAAGGTCAGGCCGATCGCCTTGGCCGCCTCCATCTGGCCGGCCGGCACGGATTCGACGGCGCCGCGGAAATTCTCGGCGACATGGGCGGTCGCGAAGGCGCCGAGCGCGATCACCCCAGCCCAGAAGGCGGCGACGTTCACGCCGAACAGGGCCAGGCCGTAATAGGTGAAGAGGATCAGGACCAGAACCGGAATGCCGCGCATCAGGTCGACATAGAGCCGGGAGAGCAGCCTCAGCCACCACCAGCCATAGCTCAGCGCGACGCCCATCGCGATGCCGCAGACGGTCGCGATGACAATGCTGAAGGCCGAGCTCAGGAGCGTGACGCCGAGACCCGATGCCAGCGAGGCGCGGGCCTGCCAGGCCTCGAAAAGGAAAGTGCCGGGAGCCATCAAGGAGTCCATCGCCGGGTCACCTAGCGGATCGAAGCGTAGCGCCGTTCGACCTGGCGCAGCAGAAGGGCGATGATGTAGGCCGTGGCGAGATAGAGCGCGCTCGCGGTCAGCCACACCTCCATGACCCGGAAGGTGTTGGCGTTGATCTGCCGGGCGACAAAGGTCAGTTCCGGCACCGCGATGGCTGCGGCGAGCGAGGTGTCCTTGAAAAGCGAAATCAGGTTGTTGCTGACCGCCGGCAGCGTGATGCGGAACATCACCGGCAGCACGACATAGACCTGACGCTGCCAGGGACGCAGGCCGATCGCCTTAGCCGCCTCGACATATTGTTTCGGGATCGAGGACAGGCCCGAGCGGAAAACCTCGGACATATAGGCGCCGGCATAGAGCGAGAGCGAGAGCACGAAGCTCTCGAACTTGTTCAGGAAGGTGATGTTGAACTCGGGCAGACCGAAATACAGGAAGAAGATCAGCAGCAGCAATGGCGTGCAGCGAATGAATTCGACATAGGCCCAGGCCGGCAGCGAGAGCCACTTCTTCGTGGAGAGGCGCGCATAGGCCGACAGGAGGCCGATGATGCAGCCGATCGCCAGCGAGATTACGGCGAGCAGGAGGCCGAGCAGAAGCGCGTCGGTCAGCTTGTCCCAGTTCCGCGTGATGACGGACCAGTCGAAATGATAGTCGATCATTTAGGCCGCTGAGGTCCCGAAAGCGGCGGGCCGGGAAGCGGCCCGCCGTCGTCGCAGGAAGGGGTCAGGCGAATTCTTGCGGGAAGCCGACCTTCGGGATGGGCAGCTCGATGCCGAACCATTTCTTGTAGGAGGCGGCGAAGTAGTCGAAATCGACCCCCATCATCGCCTCCTTGTAGACGGTGTTGACCCAGTTCAGCCAGGTCGGATCGCCGGGCTTCACCGCGGATGCGTAGGAATTCGGCATCCAGCCAAAGCCTGCATCGACGAAGCGGCCGGGAGCCTGCTGCATCAGCCAGCGCATGGCGGACTGGTCCTGCATCGACGCATCGATCCGGCGCGCGTTCAGCGCCTGCATCGCGGCGTCCGGGCTCTCGAAGGCGTCCACCTTCGCGCCGGGTAAGGCCTTGTGGATCCACTCTTCGAGGAAGACATTCTGCATGCCGCCGATGCTGACGTCCTTGCCGGCGGCCTTCAACTCCTCGTAGTTCTTGTACTTGCCGCCGCGCGCCAGCATGAGCAGGCCGACGCCTTCGCGATAATAGGGGATGGTGAAGTCGACCTGCTGGGCGCGGCCGGCGGTCACCGTCATCCACTGCACGACAATATCCACCTTGTCGGTCACAAGGCTCGGAATGCGTGCATCGGAGCCCTGCAGGACGAACTCGACCTTCTCGTAATCATCGAACAGTCCCTTGGCCAAGAGCCGGGCGAGGTCGATGTCCATGCCGACGAGCTTGCCGCTGGCATCCTGGAAATGCCAGGGCGGGTTGGTGCTGCCGGTGCCGACGATCAGCTTGCCGCGTTCCTTGATCGTGTAGAGCTTGCTCTTGGCCACCGTCTGGGCTTGGGCGACCGCCGGGGCGGCCAAGAGGCCGGCTGCGGCGCCGACCGCAGCTCCTGCAAGTCCGAGCCCGAACAGGCTGCGTCGCTGAAGCGACAATGCTTCCTCTTCCGGAGGGATCGCGGCATCAGCCAAAGCCTTGTCGTCATGAATGCTCATTCCGAACCCCCGCTATTTGATTGTTGTTCCCGATCGTAGCGTGGCAAGAAGCCCATTGGATGGAAAGCCGAATAGTGAACCGTAGCAAGTGAAATTCTGGGCAGCTCAGCTCATCCCAAGAGCAGCCTCGCAGATCCGTGCAACGGCAGCGGTATCCGTCGGATCGTCGACGCGATGCGTATGGACAGGCAGGTCCTGGTAGACCTTGCCGTCCTTGAAGCCGTGACCGGTCACCATGCAGACGACCCGCGCATCGGCGGGCAGATGGCCCTCGGCCCAAAGGCGCGGCAGGGCCGCGATCGGGCTGGCGCCGGTCGGCTCGGCATAGATTCCCTCACTGCGCGCGAGGAGCTGCATCGCCGCGCGTAGCGCGTCGTCGCTGACCGCGATCGCCCGGCCGCCGCTCTGGCGCACCAGCTTCAGCGTGTAGGTGCCGTCACGCTCATATCCGATCAACGGATCGCTGATGCCGGACGCGATGGTCTGCGGCGTGCCCCAAGCGTGGACTTGCTCTCGTCCCTGGTCGAAAGCCTGTACGATCGGCGCGCAGCCTTCCGCCTGCACTGCGATCAATCGCGTGGTTGCGCCGGCATCGGTCACGCCCTGCCAGATGCCCTTGACCAGCGGACCGCTGCCGGTGGGCACCAGGACATGGCTCGGAGCGCCGCCCAGTTGCTCGACCAGTTCCGTTCCGACGGCCGTCAGGCCCGCGACCGCATAGGGGTTGATGAATGTCGTGGTCAGATTGGCGAAGCCGTGCTGCTCGGCCAGGGCGAGAGCGAGGTCGTAGGAGCGGCTGTAATGGCCTTCGACCAGCAGCAGGATCGCTCCGTGGGCGGCGATCTGCGTCACCTTTCCCAGCGGTGTATGGGCGGGAACGACGATCACGGCGGGAACGCCGGCGCGCGCGGCATAGGCGGCCGTCGCAGCCCCGGCATTGCCCGAGGAGGCGCAGACGACTCTGCGCACGCCCAGAGAGAGTGCCCGTCCCAGGGCGCTTGCGACCAGGCGATCCTTGAAGGAGCCGGAAGGGTTGCGTGTCTCGTCCTTCAGCCAGATCTCGCCGGAGAAGCCGGGCAGCGAGGCCTCGATCCGCGCGGCGCGCAGCAGCGGCGTGACGGTCTCGCCCAACGAAACCCGCGGCGTACCATCGTCGCCGATCGCCTCGAGGATGCCGCCACAGGCGTCGCAGCGATACAGCAACGCCAAAGGGTGGGGTTTCGAGCAATCGACGCAGCGCAGTTCCATCAAGGCACCTCTCCGGTTGACCGATCAAAACGGAGGCGTAGGCGTCTCGCAACCGTGAGCTGTCAAACGGCACAGATAAAGCGCCATAGCGACGACGTGACGATCGGGCGTGAGGGTGGTGTCGTCGGACGTTCGCCGGACCAACCGGTTCCTTCGATTGGTTGACCGAAGTACCCGCGATCAGGCTCATCCGACTTTCTTTTCGAACGCGATCTGGCCGATGCAGCCGATGACCGTGCGTCTGCGAGATCAGGTCACCATTCGTCGTGCCGTGCGGGCTCGTCTCACCAGCGCAGGAAACGCGGCAGGATGAGCGCGCCGAGTGCGGTCATGATCGCGGTCGCGACCGTGTACCAGGTCGCCAGGAAGGGTGCGGCATCGTCCGGGCAATGCAGGCTGTAGGCGATCGTGGCGAGCCCGGCGGAGGCGAGGCCGGCGCAAGCCCCGGTCAAGCTGCGGTCGACCGGTGCGCCGCGCCGTGCCAGCAACAGCAGCACGACGAGCGGAAGCAGCGCATAGAG
>NZ_JAELTI010000075.1 GCF_016428755.1 Allobosea sp. ASV33 | reverse complement strand
CCACCTCGGCGTCGAGGCGGTGATCTGCCGGCATTGGGCCGAAGGCGGCGCCGGCGCCGAGGAACTCGCCCGCAAGGTCGCGGCACTCGCCGACGAGGGCGAGGCCGATTTCGCCCCGCTCTATCCCGATGCCATGAAGCTGCGGCAGAAGCTGGAGACGATCGCGCGCGAGATCTACGGCGCCGAGGGCGTCAGCGTCGATGCCAAGCTGCAGGCCCGTTTCGCCGAACTGGAGGAGGCCGGCTTCGGCGACCTTCCGGTCTGCGTCGCCAAGACCCAGTATTCCTTCTCGGCCGACCCGACCCTGCGCGGCGCGCCCTCCGGCCATACCGTGCCGCTGCGCGAGCTCCGGCTCTCCGCCGGCGCCGGCTTCGTCGTCGCGATCTGCGGGGACATCATGACGATGCCCGGCCTGCCGCGCGAGCCCGCCGCCGAGCGCATCCATATCGACGCGCAGGGCCGGATCGAAGGGCTGTTCTAGGAAACGCTGCTATTGTTCTGAAAGGCGTCATCCCGTGCGCGCTGCAGCGTGAAACGCTGCTGCGCAGACACGGGACCGTTTCCCGGAAAAGGCGCCTTCTCGTCACGCGGTCCCGTGTCTGCGCAGCGGCACTTCGCGCCGCAGCGCGCACGGGATGACAGCCCCGGAATACCCGCCGCCCTCCAACGGCTTCTTAAAGCTTACGCAACGGATGAGCTTCTACCTTGCGCCCTCCCGCAAGGAAGCCGACCCGATGAGCCAGGCCGAACCCGGTCTGCCCCGCACGCATAGCCTGAAAGCCCGGGTCATGGGCTGGACGCTCGCCATCCTGGTGGCGATCGCGATTCCGGCCGGCGCGGCCTTCCTGTGGATCGTCGACGCGACCGTGCTGAAGCTCGGCACTCTCGTCGCCGAAAAGCAGATCCTGTTCGATCGCTATCGTGGGCTCGAAGCCCTGATGCGCGAGGTCTCGCTCGCCGAGACCGTCGCCCGCGCCCCCGCGATCGTCGACTGGGCCGAAAACGAGGACGATGCGCAGAAAGCCGAGCGCGGCCTGGCGGAGCTGGAGCATTACCGCCAATCCTTCCGGGACCGCAGCTATTTCACCGTGCTCGCCGGCTCGGGCAATTACTACTTCAACGACAAGGACAACAGCTACGAGCACGAGCGCAAGCGCTACACGCTCTCGGCCGGCAACCCGCGCGACGGCTGGTATTACAAGACCGCGGCGCTCGGCTCCGGCTGCCACCTCAATGTCGATAACGACGACAATCTCCGCGTCACCAAGGTCTGGATCAACTGCATCATCCGCAAGGACAATCGCGTCCTCGGGATCATCGGCACCGGGCTCGACCTGACGCAGTTCATCCGCGAGGTCGTCGACATCCCGCAGACCGGCGTCCAGAGCATGTTCGTCGATCGCAGCGGTGCCGTGCAGGCCCATCGCGACGCCAGCCTCGTCGACTTCCACAGCCTGACCAAGGACATCTCCTCCAAGAAGACGATCTACCAGCTCGTCGACAACGACCCGGATCGCAGCCTGCTCGGCGAGATGATCGCCCGCGTCGGGGCCGGCGACGATCTCGTGCAGTCGCGCTTCATGACGGTCGACGGCAAGCGCGTGCTCGTCGGCGTCGGCTATCTCGACCGGCTCGGCTGGTTCAACGTCACGGTGATGGATATCGACCGCATCATCGACCGCAGCCTGTTCCTGCCGCTCGGTCTGCTCTTCGGCGCTGTCCTGCTGGCCGCGGCGGCCCTGATGACGCTGCTGTTCAAGCGCGCGGTGCTCGACCGGCTGGCCCGTGTCGAGCATGCCGCCAGCCATGTCCGCGCCCGCGAGTTCCGCGCCGTCGCGATCGATGCCGGGCGCGACGAGATCGGCCGGCTGTCGCAGGCCTTCGGCACGATGGCGCGCAGCGTCGAGGAAAACACCGCCCGGCTCGAGGAAGCCGTGCGCGAGCGCACCGAGCGGCTCGAACGGATCGCCCATGCCGACCCGCTGACCGGCGTCTTCAATCGGCGCGGCTTCGAACGCGCCTTCGCGAAAAGCCTGGACCGCGCCGGGCGCACCGGGCATCAGGCCGGCCTGCTGCTGGTCGATCTCGACAACCTCAAGCCGCTCAACGACCGCCATGGCCACCAGAGTGGCGACGCGGCCATCGCGGAACTCGCCCGGCGGATGGCCTCTCTTCTGCGCGAGCGGGATATTTGCGCCCGCTGGGGCGGCGACGAATTCATTCTGCTTCTCGACAATGTCGATCGCCATGAATTGTCGGCCATTGCGGCCGCCATCGTCGCGGCTGCGGCGGAGTCTCCCGTCACCCTCGCTAGCGGCGCGGCCGTCCCGATCAGCACCAGCGTCGGCGCAACCCTGCTCGAGCCGCAGGACACGTTGAGCGAGGCCACGCGCCGCGCCGACGAGGCGCTCTATGTCGCCAAGCGCACTGGCCGGAGTCGCTTCGCCATCAGCCCGGCGGAGGAGCTTCCCCTCCGCCGGCGCAGCAGCGGCTGAAGCGCGTCATCTCGTATCTGCGCCGCGGCACTCCGCGCCGCAGCGCGTACGCCATGACACGAATCAGGCGAAGTCGAGCTGGACCTTGATCGCCTTCGACTTGTCGGCGGCGAGGTCGAAGGCCTCGACCGCCCGGTCGACCGGGATCGAGGCGGTGAGCAGCGGCGACAGGTCGATCGAGCCCGAGCCGATCATCGCCACCGCCCAGTCAAACTCCTCATGGAAGCGGAAGGACCCCCGCAGGTCGAATTCCTTGGCGACGACGACGTTCATCGGCAGCGTGAACTGACCGCCGACGCCGATCTGGACGATCACGCCACCCGGTCTGACGACATCGAAGGCGCCGGTCAGCGCATGCTGGTTGCCGGAGGCCTCGAACATCACGTCGAAGGCCCCCTTCTCCGCGCCGTAATCCGCCTTGAGCCGCTCCGGCTCGGCTGCGACATTGACCGTCGCGGTGGCGCCCATCTTGAGCGCGACCGGCAGCGGCCCGTCGACCACGTCGGTCGCGACGATCTCGGAGGCGCCGGCCGCCTTCGCCGCGAGGATCGTGAGCGCGCCGATCGGACCGGCCCCCGTCACCAGCACGCGCTTGCCGAGCAGCGGCCCGGCGCGCTTGGCGGCATGGAGGCAGACCGAGAGCGGCTCGGCGAAGGCGGCCTCGGCCGCCGTGACGCGCGGCGCGACCTTCACCGCCTGCCGCTCCTCGACCACGAGCACGTCGCGGAAGCCGCCCTGCACATGCGGGAAGCGCATCGCCGAGCCATAGAACAGCATGTCCGTGCAGTGCTGCTGCAAGCCCATCTGGCAATAGCGGCAATGGCCGCAGGCGCGGCTCGGATTGACCGCGACGCGGTCGCCCGGCTGCACCCGCGAGACCTCACCGCCGATCGCCTCGACCCGGCCGGCGATCTCGTGGCCCAGGATCATCGGCTCGCGCACGCGGATCGTGCCGAAGCCGCCATGCAGGTAGTAGTGCAGGTCCGAGCCGCAGATGCCGCCGGCTTCGATCCGCACGCGCACGTCGCGCGGCCCAAGCTCGGGCGCGGTCGTCGGCTCGACCCGCAGGTCCTTCTCGGCATGGATGACGACAGCACGCATGGTGGTTCTCCCTGATCAGAATGGCCGACCCTCCTCAGCCCTCATCCTGAGGAGCCGCGGAACGCGGCGTCTCGAAGGATGCTTCAGAGCACGCTGGAACATCCTTCGAGACGCAAGGCATTCGCCTTGCTCCTCAGGATGAGGGCTGAGAGGGTGAAAGGCCTTTCCCAGATTGTCTAATCGATTGAAACCTGCTTACCCAAAGCAGCGCCTCCGGCGCAAACCGAAATCGCCGCCTCCGGCATTTTGCGAGGATATGCCATGTCGCTGTCGCTGTTCAGTCTCGCCGGCAAGATCGCGCTCGTCACCGGCTCGGGCCAGGGCATCGGCCTCGCGCTGGCCGAGGGGCTCTCGGATGCCGGCGCCCATGTCGTGCTGAACGGACGCGACAAGGCCAAGCTGGAGCGCGCCCAGCAGGCGCTGACCGCGGCCGGCCGCAAGGCCTCCATCGCCCCCTTCGACGTCACCGACCAGAAGGCCGTCGAGGCGGGAATCGCGATGATCGAGGCCGAGATCGGCCCGATCGATATCCTCATCAACAATGCCGGCATGCAGAAGCGCGCGCCGATCACCGAATTCCCGGTCGAGGGCTGGCATGAGGTGATGAACACCAACCTGCATTCGGTGTTCTACGTCACCCAGGCCGTGACGAAGCGGATGGTGCCGCGCAAGCGCGGCAAGATCATCAGCATCGGCTCGGTGATGAGCGAGCTCGGCCGCGCCACCATCATCCCCTATACGGCGTCCAAGGGTGCGGTGAAGATGATGACGCGGGGCCTCGCGGCGGAGCTCGGCAAGCACAACATCCAGGCCAATGCCATCGGCCCCGGCTATTTCGCGACCGAGATCAACGCCGCGCTGATCGCCGACGAGACCTTCTCGAACTGGGTCTGCAGCCGCACCCCGGCCGGGCGCTGGGGCGAGACCAAGGAGCTGGCCGGTGCCGCGATCTTCCTGTCCTCGGCGGCCTCGGATTACGTCAACGGCCACCTGCTGATGGTCGATGGCGGCCTGACGTCGGTGGTGTGAGGTCTCGCCGTCATTCTCGACCTGTCCATCGAGCTTACGCCGAGGCTTGAGCATCCGCGGGAACCCCTCTCCTGTAAGGAGAGGGGTAGGGGTGAGGTGTCGGCCCATGGACCAGCTTGCTCATCCCCACCCGCAGCGGCAAACGCGCGGCCAACTGTAGAACGGCCTGCACCTCACCCTGCCCTCTCCTTACAGGAGAGGGTTCCCCGCGCTTCTGTCGTGACGATTATCGCGGGCCAGCGGCCTTCGTGCCCCAATCAGGCCGCAGCCTTCGTCACGGCGTCGACGACATCGTCGACCGCTCGCTCGACCAGGTCGCGGTCGTCGCCCTCCGCCATGACGCGGATCACCGGCTCGGTGCCGGAGGGGCGGATGACCAGGCGGCCGCTCTCGCCGAGAAGCTGCTTGGCGGCCTCAATCGCGCTGATCACTGCCTTTTCCTCCAGCGGGCGCCCGCTCTTGTAGCGGACGTTCTTGAGGATCTGCGGCAGCGGTTCGAAGCAGTGGCAGACCTCCGAGACCGGCTTGTCCATCCGCTTGACCACGGCGAGCAATTGCAGCGCCGCGACGAGCCCGTCGCCGGTCGTGCCGAAATCCGAGAGGATGATATGGCCAGACTGCTCGCCGCCGAGGTTGAAGCCGTGGTTGCGCATGTGCTCCAGCACATAGCGGTCGCCGACCGCGGTCCGCGCCAGCGACAGGCCGAGACCCGCCAGATAGCGTTCCAGCCCGAGATTGGACATCACCGTCGCCACGATGCCCGGCGCCGAAAGCCGGCCGTCCTCCAGCCAGGAACGCGCGATCACCGCCATGAGCTGGTCGCCGTCGACCACCTGCCCCTGCTCGTCGACCACCAGCACCCGGTCGGCGTCGCCGTCGAGCGCAATGCCGACATCGGCGCGCAATTCCCGGACCTTCGCCACCAGCGTCGCCGGATGGGTCGAGCCGACATCGCGGTTGATGTTGAAGCCATCGGGCTCGTCGCCGATGATGATGACCTCGGCACCCAGCTCCCAGAGCGCCTGCGGCGCCACCTTGTAGCCGGCGCCATTGGCACAATCGAGCACGATGCGCAGGCCTTCCAGGCTCATGTTGCGCGGCATGGTGCGCTTGGCGAACTCGACATAGCGCGCATCGGCGCTGTCGATGCGCTTGGCCCGGCCGAGCTTCGGAGAGCCGGAGAGGCGCGAGGTCAGGTCGCTGTCGATCAGCTCCTCGATCTCGCGCTCCACCTCGTCGTTGAGCTTGTAGCCGTCCGGCCCGAACAGCTTGATGCCGTTATCCTCGTAGGCGTTGTGCGAGGCCGAGATCATCACGCCGAGATCGGCGCGCATCGAGCGCGTCAGCATGGCGACCGCCGGCGTCGGCATCGGGCCGAGCAGCATCACGTCCATGCCGACGGAGGTGAAGCCCGCGACCATCGCGTATTCGATCATGTAGCCGGAGAGGCGGGTATCCTTGCCGATCACCACCCGGTGGCGGTGCTCGCCGCGGCGGAAGGCAAGGCCCGTCGCCTGCCCGACCTTCAGGGCGAGGTCGGGCGTGATGACGCCGTTCGCCCGCCCGCGAATGCCGTCCGTTCCGAAATATTTGCGCGTCATCGTGATTGGGTTCCGAGGGGCGGATCGCGCCCGGTTTTGGCCGTTCTATAGCCAAAAAACCTTTCCGCCTCGTCACAAATTGTGACGGAGCGTGAAAGAGGCGCTGCGGCCCTGTTGCTCTCCGTTTTCCCACGTCGTCATCCCGGGCGGAGCGAAGCGTAGACCCGGGATTCATGTCTGAACCTTCGTCGCGAGCGTTCCGACATGGATCCCGCATCGGCGCGGCTGGCGCCGCTTGTCCGGGATGACCGCGCCAATGCGGGGACCGAGAGCAGATATCCGGACCCAACGAAAAAAGGGCAGCCTCTCAGCTGCCCTCTCGCATTCCATTCGACCCTGCCTCAACCCTGGGGCTGCGGCTGCGGCTCCAGGCCGGCATCCGGCTCGCCGCGCTTGCGGCCCTTGCCGGCGCTCGGAACGGCCGAGCCGCGCGGAGCGTGCGGCGTGTCGTCGGCATCACGCACGGGGCGCTTGCCGGCGATCAGGTCGCGGATTTCCTCGCCGGTCAGCGTCTCGAACTCGAGCAGCGCCTCAGCCACCGACACGAACTCCTCGTGGTGATCGGTCAGGATCTTTTTGGCATCGGCATAGCCCTCGTCGACGAGGCGCTTGACCTCGGCGTCGATCTTCTGCGCCGTCGATTCCGACAGCGACTGGCTGCGGCCCATCGACATGCCCAGGAAGACCTCTTCCTGATTGTCGCCATAGGCGACCATGCCGAGCTCGTCCGAATAGCCCATCTGCGTGACCATGGCCTTGGCCATCTTGGTCGCCTGCTGGATGTCGCCGGTGGCGCCCGAGGTAACGTTCTCGCGGCCGAAGGTCATCTCCTCCGCAACGCGCCCGCCCATGGCGACCGCGAGCTGCGAGGTGAATTCCTTGAACTTCATCGAGTAGCGGTCGCCCTCCGGCAGGAACTTGACCATGCCGAGCGCGCGACCGCGCGGGATGATCGTCGCCTTGTGGACGGGGATGCCGGCCGGGACATAGAGGCCGACGATGGCATGGCCGGCCTCGTGATAGGCGGTCAGCTTCTTCTCTTCCTCGGACATCGCCATCGACTTGCGCTCGGCGCCCATCATGACCTTGTCCTTGGCGTCCTCGAACTCGGCATGGGTTACCATGCGCTTGCCGCGGCGGGCCGCCAGCAGCGCCGCCTCGTTGACGAGGTTCATCAGGTCCGCGCCCGAGAAGCCGGGGGTGCCGCGGGCGAGGATCTTGAGGTCGACATCCGGCGCCATCGGCACCTTGCGGACATGGACCTTCAGGATCTTCTCGCGGCCGGCGACGTCCGGGTTCGGGACGACGATCTGGCGGTCGAAACGGCCCGGACGCAGCAGGGCGGGATCGAGCACGTCGGGACGGTTGGTCGCGGCGATGATGATCACGCCCTCGTTCGGCTCGAAGCCGTCCATCTCGACGAGGAGCTGGTTCAGCGTCTGCTCACGCTCGTCATTACCGCCGCCGAGGCCGGCGCCGCGATGACGGCCGACCGCGTCGATCTCGTCGATGAAGATGATGCAGGGCGCGTTCTTCTTGGCCTGCTCGAACATGTCGCGCACGCGGCTCGCGCCGACGCCGACGAACATCTCGACGAAGTCGGAGCCCGAGATCGTGAAGAACGGCACATTGGCCTCGCCCGCGACGGCACGCGCCGTCAGCGTCTTACCCGTACCGGGAGGGCCGACGAGCAGGACGCCGCGCGGAATGCGCCCGCCCAGCCGCTGGAACTTCTGCGGATCGCGCAGGAATTCGACGATCTCCTGGAGGTCTTCCTTGGCCTCGTCGATACCCGCGACGTCCTCGAAGGTAACGCGGCCATGGGCCTCTGTCAGGAGCTTCGCCTTGGACTTGCCGAAGCCCATCGCCCGGCCGGCGCCGTTCTGCATCTGGCGGGACATGAAGATCCACAGGCCGATGAAGATGACGAAGGGCAGCGAATTGACCAGCAGCGCCATGAACCAGGGCGTGCCCTCCGCCGGCGGCTTGCCCGAGACCTGCACGCCCTTCTCGGCCAGGCTCCGCAGGAATTGCGGATCGGCATAGGGCGGGTAGGTGACGAAGCTGCGGCCGTCCGAGAAGCTTCCGGTCCATTCCGGTCCCGACGCGACGAGGCTGGAAATCCGCCCGGCCTGCGCTTCGTTGACCAGTTGGCTGTACTGGATCTCGTTGGTGTTCGTGCGCTGGCTCGGGCTCTGGAACAGCGTGACGAGCGCCAGGACCAGCAGAAAGATCACCACCCAGAGAGCGAAATTGCGAAAGTTCGGATTCATTCCCAGTCCGATCGGGCCTGCCGGACCAACCGGATGAGGCCTAGAGTTTCCCGACTACCAAAATAGGTGTCGCACATGCCCTTGCCAAGGGAAAGCAACGTCGTGGCGGCACTATGACGCCGAAGAGTGAACGCCCCGTCTGCGCGGCGGCTCGACTTGCAGCGCCAGGACGCCGTCGCGGCCGAGCGAAAGGACGCAGCCGGCCAGGGTCCGCCGCAATACAAGCCCTGCGCGCGCCGCCGCCGTCAGGGCCGCGCCGCAGGCTTCGAGCCGCTCCAGCCGGCCGTGACCGTCGCCGCCCGGCACGACCGTATCGAGCGCCAGTGCCAAAGCCCGCAACACGGTCTCCTCGGGCTCGCAGACCAGTGTGGAAAAGCGCAGGCGCAGGTTCCCTTCGAGGCATTCGTCCGACAGCAGCACCTCCGCCAGCACCGTTTGCGCCCGTTGCGCCGCGACCTCGTCCAGCCGCGCCAGTCGCTGCGCCAGCCGGCCGAGCCGCTCCGCCGTCAGCCCCTGCTCCGCCAGAGCCGGCATCGCCTCGCGCCAACGCACCCGCTCGAAGCGCACATCGCGATTGCTGGGGTCGCGGATGAACGGCAGTCCGCGCGTCTCGGCCGTCGCGACGAGTCGCGCTTTCGGAAAGCAGAGCAGCGGCCTGACCAGCGTGACGCCGTTCACCTCGCTCCGCTCCCGCATCCCGACGAGCCCGGACGGTCCCGAGCCATGGGCGAGCCGCATCAGCATGGTCTCGGCCTGGTCGTCGAGCGTATGGGCCGTGACCAGCGTCGCGCCGCCGAGCCGCCTCGCCTCGTTCGCCAGCAGGGCGTAGCGCGCGCGCCGCGCCTCGGCCTGCACGCTGCTTGCCGGTTTCGCTCCTTCCCAGCGCAAGGTCACATGGCGCACACCGAGCTTCGCACAGAGCGAAGCCACGGCGGCGGCCTCGTCGACCGATTCGGGCCGCAGGCCGTGATCGACCGTGGCGGCATGAAGCACCGGCCGGCCGGGCGTCTGCGCCCAGGCCGCGAGAAGCGCGAGCAATGCCACCGAATCCGGCCCGCCGGAAACGGCGGCGAGCAAGGCCGTCTCCCGCGATAGCCCCTGAAAAGCAACGCCGGCCTCGACGAGCGAGACCGGCGCGAAATCGGTTGCGATCGGCGCCGCGCTCAAGCGCAGCCGGACCGGCGCCGTTCGCGGGCGATGCCCTGGCGGACGGAGTTGGAGGCGGTGGGGTAGTCGACGCCGACCTTGGCATAGGTGGCGCAGGCCTGCTCCTTGGCGCCGAGCCCGTTGAGGGCCATGCCGAGTTTCAGCAGGCTGTCCGGCGCCTTGGGCGCCTTGGGCGATTCGCGGGAGATCTTCAGGAACTGCTCGGCTGCCTCGCGATAGCGCTGGCGCTGGAGGTAGCTTTCGCCCAGCCAATAGGTCGCGTCCACCGCCTGCCGGTCGCGCGGGTAGCTCTGAAGGAACTGGCGGAAGCCCATCTCGGCCTGCTCGTATTCCTTGCGCTGGATCGAGGCGAAGGCGAGGTCATAGGCCTCCTTGGCGCTCTGCGGGCCGCTCGCGGCGGCAACGCTCGCGCCGCGCGGCCTGTCCTGCGGCAGGCCGCCTTGCGGCACCGGGCGCCCGACGCCTTGGAGATCGAGCGGCTGGCCCGTGGCGGGGCCGCCCGCATAATCCTCGTCGATGATGCCGGCGATCCCCGCGCCGCCGCCGAGCTGCTGTGGGGCGCCGGCCGCGCCCTGCTGCGTCGTCGGATCGAAGGCATCGCCGCGGCGCTGGCGCTGCGGCTGCGGCGCTCCGCCGGCCGGCGGAGCACCCGTCGGACTGGGAGCCGCGGTGCTCGGACGTCCACCGCCCCCCTTCTCGCTCAGGCGGAAATCGACGTCTTCCTGGAACTTGCGGAGCTGGTCCGTCAGCCGCTTGTTCTCGAATTGGAGCTGCTCGATCTGGCCGGACATCTGGCGCAGCTGGTTCTCCAGCCGCGTGGTGCGGACCAGCAGATCGGCGGCATCCTGCGCCGAGGCCGGCACGGCGCCACCGGCGAGCGCAGCGGAGATCGCCAACGCGGCCAGCCCCGGGCGGGAGAGATGGCGGGCTAGAAGAGAACGAAGCATCGCTGAAACCGGTTTCCGTACATGTCGCGCGCAGCATCTATACCATCAGCGCACCACGGCCAAAATATGAACGTTTTCATGGCTGGGTCGATCGCCTGGCGCCACCGGGGCAGCGATGTGCAAACGCGCAAAGAACCACTGGCGCTTTGCCGGCGACGTCCCTACATTGACGGAGCGGGGCTGCCTGGTGCGTGCGAGACAGCATTCCCCGGGCCCATACGACTCCCTAGGGAGCTGTCCCTGACCGGATCCCTGGATCCGGACACACGGCGCCCACCTACTTCTGTAGGTGTCCCGGGATTCAAAACTCCACGGCCGAGGTGGCTCCGCAGCCTTCATGACGATGACGTCCGACACGCCGATCACGCCCTCTCCGCGAAAGGCTGTCCTCCGCGCGGAAGCGCTGGCCCGCCGCGACGCGCTCGATCTCGACAACCGGCTCGAATGGGATGCCGAGATCGAGACCCGTGCGCTGAGCCTGCCTGTCTGGAAGGGCAGCGCCGGCCCGGTCTCGGCCTATTGGCCGATGCGTTCGGAGGCCGATCCCCGTCCGATTCTCGAAACGCTGCATGAGCGCGGCCTGCCGCTCTGCCTGCCAGCGATCGTCGACAAGCACATGATCTTCCGGCGCTGGGCGCCTTATGAACCGATCGTGCCCGGCGGCTTCGGCACGCTCGTCCCCGCCCCCGCCGAGCCGGCGGTGAAGCCCGCCATCCTGCTCGTCCCGCTCGCCGCCTTCGACCGCCGCGGCTACCGGATCGGCTACGGCAAGGGCTATTACGACCGCGCCCTCAGCGCGCTCGGCCCGACCGTCAGCATCGGCATCGGCTATGCCGCGCAGGAGATCGACGCGGTGCCCGACGAGCCGCATGACCGGCGGCTCGACTGGGTCGTGACGGAGCGCGAAACCCTTCGCTGCGGTTGATTCCGGCCGGCTTTCGGGCAAGGGAGAAAGCCTTCGCGGTTTTCGAGTTTATTTCATGCGTCTTCTCTTCCTCGGCGACATCGTCGGCCGCCCCGGCCGGATTGCGGTTCAGGAGCGGCTGCCCGCCTTGCGCGAGGCCTGGAAGCTCGACTGCGTCGTCATCAACGGCGAGAACTCGGCCGGCGGCTTCGGCATCACCGAGGCGATCTGCGACGAGATCCTCGCCGCCGGCGCCGATGTCGTGACGCTGGGCAACCATTCCTGGGACCAGCGCGAGGCGCTCGTCTTCATCACCCGCCAGGACCGGTTGGTCCGCCCGGCCAATTACCCGCCGGGCACGCCCGGCCGCGGCGCCGCGGTGATCGAGGCGCGCAACGGCGCCCGCGTCCTCGTCGTCAACGTCATGGGCCGGCTGTTCATGGACCCGCTCGACGACCCCTTCGCCGCGGTCGAGCGGGAATTGTCGGCCTGCCCACTCGGCGAAGTCGCCGATGCCGTCATCGTCGATGTCCATGCCGAGGCGACCAGCGAGAAGCAGGCCATGGGCTATTTCCTCGACGGCCGCGCCAGCCTCGTCGTCGGCACGCATACCCATGCGCCGACCTCGGACACGCGCATCCTGCCCGGCGGTACGGCCTACCAGTCCGATGCCGGCATGTGCGGCGACTATGATTCCGTGCTCGGCATGCAGAAGGACGAGCCGGTGCGCCGCTTCCTGCAGAAGGTGCCGGGCGCGCGCCTGGAACCGGCGACGGGCGAAGGCACGCTGTCAGGCGTCGCGGTCGATATCGACGATGCCACCGGCCTCGCGAAAGCGGTCTGGGCCGTGCGCGTCGGCCCGCATCTCAGCCAGGCCGTGCCCGACTGGGCCCAAGGCTGATCGCGCGCCGGTCCTGCCCCGAACCGCGCGCGGCTCAGACCGCGCGGTTCTGGCGAATCAGATCGTCGAAGGCGTGGTTCAGGCTCTCCGCCTGCCGCGACAACACGCCGGCGACGTCGAGCACGTCGTGCACGGCCCGCCCCGCTTGCTGCGCCCTGTCGTTGAGCTGCACGATGCTTTCGGCATTGGCCTGCGTGCCCAAGGCGGCCTGATCGGCGCTGCGGGCGATTTCCTGCGTCGCGGCACGCTGCTCGTCGATGCTGGCCGCGACCGCACCCGCAATGCCGTTCACCTGGCTGGCGAAGGCGACGATGCTCTCGATCGCCGCCACGGCCTCCCGCGTCGCCGCCTGCATGGCGGGAACCTGGGCCGCGATCTCGTCCGTGGCTTTCGCGGTGCGGGACGAAAGCTGCTTCACCTCCGTCGCCACGACGGCAAAGCCGCGCCCGGCCTCGCCGGCGCGCGCCGCCTCGATCGTCGCATTGAGCGCGAGAAGATTGGTCTGGCTGGCGATTGTCTGAATCATCTCGACGACCGAGCCGATCGTTTGCGCCGAATGCGCCAGGCTTTGGACGATGGCGTCGGTCTTCTGGGCGGCGGCGTGCGCCTCATGCGCCATGGTCGAGGCGCGCACCACCTCCGCCGCGACATGGTCGAGCGAAATCGACAATTCGTTCGTCGCCGTCGCGACATTGCTGACATTGTCCGAGGCGTCGCCCGCTGCTCCCGCGGCGCGCTCGGCCTGCGCGCTGGTCTCGCCGACCACGGTCTCGACCGAGGCGGCGAGCCGCTCCACCTTGCCGGCGCTGGCATTCACCGCGCCGACGACTTCCCGCACCGTGACCTCGAACGCCTCGATCTGATGGCGCGTGCGGTCGCGGCTCTCCTGCTGGACGACAGAATAGGTCTCCAGCAGCAATTCGAGGTCGAGCTGCGTCGCCTTGGACAGCGCCCCGCGCAGCGCGATCCGCCGGTCGAGCTCGCGCCTCTGCCAGAGGCGCGACAGCCCCATCATGCTCTTCCGGTCGAGTCCGAGCTCCACGATGATGGCGTTCGAGACGATTGCGTGGCAGATCACCACCGCATAGATCGGCACGCCGTGCTCGTGGAACACGCTCGCCAGACGATGCGCGGATTCGGTGTAGCCCTCCCCGAGGCCGCCGGATGCGAGCCTGATCCAATGCGCCAGCCGCCGCTCATGGACATCGGGCTGCCGCAGGGCCTGCGCGATTTCCGGCCAGGGCGCGAACTGGTCGTGCAGATTGTCCAGCAGGGCCGGCAGCCGGCTGCGGGCGAAATCCGACAGCGAACCGAGAAGAACGATATCCTCCTCGAAGATCCGGAAGGCGCGGAAGCGATGGTCCTGCGCGGCGATGGAGTTGGATGTCACGGCTTCGCGAACTTGGATGAGGACGGCGTGGTGGTTGGCGGCATTCATGCGCCGTCATGGCAAAGAATGGCTTAACGGCCCGTTCGCCGCCGATTTGGGCCGCGATCGGCCATAGGCGCTTGCCTGTCACGGAAACCGGCGCCTATAAGGCCGTCCGATCGTCCCGGCGCGCGCCGCGGGCGATGTTTCCATGGTTCCATCTCATCAAAGGGCAGCGAGTCCCCATGGCCGGCCATTCACAGTTCAAGAACATCATGCACCGCAAGGGCAAGCAGGACGCGGTGCGCTCCAAGCTGTTCTCGAAACTGGCCCGCGAAATCACCGTCGCCGCCAAGATGGGCATGCCCGACCCGAACATGAACCCGCGCCTGCGCATGGCCGTGCTCGCCGCGCGCGCCGAGAACATGCCGAAGGACAATATCCAGCGCGCCATCAACAAGGCGGCCGGCGGCGAAGGCGACAACTATGACGAGGTCCGCTACGAGGGCTACGGCCCGGGCGGCGCGGCCGTCATCGTCGAGGCGCTGACCGACAACCGCAACCGCACCGCTTCCGCGGTCCGCTCCTACTTCACCAAGTCGGGCGGCGCGCTCGGCGAAAGCAACTCCGTCTCCTTCATGTTCAACCGCGTCGGCGAGATCAGTTATCCGCCGGAGGCCGGCGATGCCGACAAGGTGATGGAAGCGGCGATCGAGGCCGGCGCCGACGACGTGATCTCCGACGAGAACGGCCACACCATCCTCTGCGCCTTCGACGCCCTGAACGAGGTCTCCAAGGCCCTCGAAGCCGCGCTGGGTGCGCCGGCTTCGGCGAAGCCCGTCTGGCGGCCGACGACCTCGGCCCCGCTCGACGAGGAGAAGGCCGCCTCGATGATGCGATTGATGGAAGCCCTCGACAATGACGACGACGTCCAGAACGTCTTCGCCAATTTCGAGATCGCCGACGACATCATGGCCAAGCTCAGCGCCTGAGCAGATTGCCTTCCAACCAACGTCGTCATTCCGGGCAAGCGAAGCGCAGACCCGGAATCCATCGTAGAGCGCTGGCGCCCTTCGATGGATTCCGGATCAGCGTCGCTTCGCGACTTGTCCGGAATGACACAAAGATTTGGTGGAGTTGCGGCTAACGCCCGATCACGACATCCCACAGCGGCAGGCTGATCAGCGCGCTCAGGAAAATCACCAGATAGGCCCCGCGCCGGAAGGTCTCCTCGGACGCCAGCCGGAAGCCATGCGTCCCGGCCCAGAGCCCGATGCCGTAGACCGCGAAGAGCGGCACCGCCATCAGCAAGGCGCTGCCGGTCAGAATACCCTTCCACCACAGAACCGTGCCGCTGATCAGCGTCGAGACGCCGAAGAAGGTCTGCAGATTGGCCCGCGTCTTGTGCCGGTCGTTGCGCTGTGCGCCCAACCAGAACACCGCGAGCGGCATGCCGCCGATCGAGGCCATGCCGTTGAACAGGCCCGACAACGCCCCGACCCCAAGCGAGAGCGGGATCGTCGGCCGCCCGTGATAGCGCCAGCCCGAGGCCATCAACGCGACCGCGATCAGCACGAGCGAGGCCAGAACCCAGCGCATCGTCTCGCGGTCGAGCCAGATCAGCAGCCAGATGCCCGCCGGGAGCGCCAGCGTGGCAGTCAGCAGCAGCGGCAGGATCTCGCGCCATTCGGCCTGCTTGGCGCTGCGCGCCGCGATCGGCAGCGCGAAGGGCAGATCGATGAACCAGATCAGGCCGAGCGCCGCGACCGGCCCGAGCACGACCGAGGCCAAGGGCATGAACACCATGGCGAAGCCGAAGCCGGTGAAGCCGCGCACCAGCCCGCCGAGCAAGGTCGCAGCCAGCAGGACGGCGATGCCGTCGGCCGTGAGGCCCGGCATGAAGGAAGACAGGATCGAGGACATGGAGCCGGCTGGAGAAGAACGATGCGGCGAACCATGCCCGCAGGCCTACGGCAAGAACAACTTTCCTTTTTGATGTCATCGATCAGGGGAATTCATCCCGCCCCGTTCCGTCGCCCGTCTCGGCGCGGGACAAATCCGAAACATCCGCTAGGTTGAGCCCGTCATGGCACCTCCGATTCGCATCCTCGGCATCGATCCCGGCCTCCGGAAAACCGGCTGGGGCATCGTGATTTCGGAGGGGAGCAAGCTCTCCTTCGTCGCCTGCGGCTGCATCGAGAGCGACGGCGCGCTGCCGCTCGGCCAGCGCCTGCGGCAATTGCATGAAGGCCTGAACAAGGTCCTCGCCGCACATCGCCCGCATGAGGCCGCCGTCGAGGAAACCTTCATCAACCGCGACCCGCAATCGGCGCTGAAGCTCGGCCAAGCCCGCGGCATCGCGCTTGTCGTGCCGGCGCTCGCCGGGCTTGATGTCGCCGAATATGCCGCCAACCTCGTCAAGAAGACCGTGGTCGGCGTCGGCCATGCCGACAAGAAGCAGGTCCAGGCGATGATCCGCGTGCTGCTGCCCAAGGCCGAGACCTCCTCGGCAGATGCGGCGGACGCGCTCGCCGTCGCGATCTGCCATGCCCAGCATCGCGGCATAAAGGCGCTGGTCGCGCAGATGCGCGTGGCGGGTTGATGACAGCGGCCGGGGGAACGAGACGATGATCGGCAAGCTCAAGGGCCTGATCGATTCCTATGGCGAGGATCACGTCATCATCGACGTGCAGGGCGTCGGCTATGTCGTGCAGTGCTCGGCGCGCACGCTGCAGCGCCTGCCGAAGCCCGGCGCGGCGGCGGCGCTCTCGATCGAGACCCATGTCCGCGAGGATGCGATCCGCCTCTACGGCTTCATGTCCGATGTCGAGCGCGACTGGTTCCGCCTGATGCAGGTCGTGCAGGGCGTCGGCGCCAAGGTCGCGCTCGCCATCCTCTCGACGCTTGATCCGGGTGGTCTCGCCACCGCCATCGCCACCAACGACAAGGCCGCGATCGCGCGCGCCCCCGGCGTCGGCCCCAAGCTCGCCCAGCGCCTCTGCGCCGAGCTCAAGGACAAGGCCCCGGCCTTCGGCCATATCGATCCGGGCGTGGCGCAGCTCGCGGGCGCGCTGGAGGACAGGAAACTGCCGCAGCCGATCGCCGACGCCGTGTCCGCGCTCGCCAATCTCGGCTATCCTCAGGCGCAGGCGGTGGCGGCCGTCGCGGCTGCCGCGAAGGCCGCCGGCGATGGGGCCGGCACGGCCCAGCTCATCAAGCTGGGCCTGAAGGAACTGGCGAAGTGAGCGAAGCGCCCGAAGAGCTCGAACTGCGCATTGTCACCGACAAGACCGAGCTCTGCCGCATCATGCTGGCAAGCTGGGGCTCGCACAGCATGATGATCGACCTCCACGTCTACGACGTCGCCGAGATCGACGCGCTCGGACTGTTCGACGGCGCAGGCAAGACGGCAGCACTGGCGAGCTGGACGATGCGCGGCGACAGCGCCTATCTCTGCGCGCTCCATTCGCTGAAGCCGGGCGAAGGCGTCGCGATCCAGATGCTCGACGCCGTCATCTTCGCGGCGCGCAAGGCTGGCGCCAAGAAGCTCAAGGCCATGCTGACCAATGACAACATGCCGGGCATGACCTTCTACCAGCGCCGCGGCTTCCGCCTCTCGGGGCTTTATCTCGAAGCGATCGATCACTATCGCTCGGTCGTGCCTGACATCATCAAGACGGGATACAAGGACATTCCGATCCACGACGCCATCGAGCTGGAGATCGCGCTGTGAGCGAACCCAAACGCTCCGGCCTGATGACGGCCGAACGCCGCGATGACGACAGCGAGACCTCGCTGCGTCCGCTGTCGCTGTCCGATTTCACTGGCCAGGCGGCGGCGCGCGCCAATCTCCAGGTCTTCATCAACGCCGCCAAGAGCCGGGGCGATGCGCTCGATCACGTCCTCTTCGTCGGTCCGCCCGGCCTCGGCAAGACGACGCTGGCGCAGATCGTCTCACGCGAGCTCGGCGTGAACTTCCGCTCGACCTCGGGCCCGGTCATCGCCAAGGCCGGAGACCTCGCCGCCCAACTCACCAATCTCGAAGAGCGCGACGTGCTCTTCATCGACGAGATCCATCGCCTCAACCCGGCGGTCGAGGAAATTCTCTATCCGGCGATGGAGGATTACCAGCTCGACCTGATCATCGGCGAAGGCCCGGCCGCGCGCTCGGTCAAGATCGACCTGCCCAAGTTCACCCTCGTCGGCGCCACCACCCGGGCCGGCCTGTTGACCACGCCGCTGCGCGACCGCTTCGGCATCCCGATCCGCCTGCAGTTTTACACGGTCGAGGAATTGCAGGGCATCGTCGCGCGCGGCGCCCGCGTGCTCGGCGTGCCGATGTCCGACGACGGCGCCAACGAGATCGCCAAGCGCTCCCGCGGAACGCCGCGCATCGCCGGGCGCCTGCTCCGACGCGTGCGCGATTTCGCCATCGTCGACGGCGACCCGATCGTCACTCGCAAGGTCGCCGACAAGGCGCTCTCCCTGCTCGATGTCGACGCCATCGGCCTCGACCAGATGGACCGGCGCTACCTCACCACCGTCGCGGTCAATTTCGGCGGCGGCCCGGTCGGGATCGAAACCATCGCCGCCTCGCTCTCCGAGCCTCGCGACGCGATCGAGGAGATCATCGAGCCCTTCCTGCTCCAGCAGGGCTTCATCCAGCGCACGCCGCGTGGGCGGCTGCTGACGCCCCACGCCTTCCGCCATCTCGGCATGCCCGAGCCATCGCGCGAGACGGCGCAGTTCGGCTTGTTTGGAAGCGACGAGGATGAGGCGTGAAGCAGCTCTTGCGAAACCTCGCGCTCGCGCTCGCCTTGACCGGCTTTTCCGCATTCGCGGCGGTCTCGGCGCGCGCCGGCGACGACGTGCCCCGCGGCCCGGTCGAAACCGCCTATGCCATTACGATCAAGACGCTCGCCGCCAAGGGCAAGGCCCCGCCGCCGCCCTGGCGCCCGCCGCATCGCGACAAGCTGATGAGCAGGAGCCTGGCCGCGCTCTTCGCCCGCGACGACCTCTATCAGGAGGAAAGCGGCGACATGGGCCAGATCGGCGCCGATCCCTTCCTCAACGGCCAGGACGGCGAGATCAAGAGGCTGAGCTTCGACACGATACCCGTAGCCGCAGGCAAGGCGACGGTGATGGCGAATTTCCGCAGTTTCGGCAAACCGGTCGTCGTCGAGTTCAAAATGGTCAGCGAGAACGGCGGCTGGCGCATCGACGACATCGTCAACAGCTTCGAAGGCAAGAGCTACTCGATCCGCGAGACGCTGTCGCAGCCCTATGATTGCGGTTCCTTCATGGGCAAGCCCTGCAAGCGCTGAACGCCTGCAGGGCTGACGATCCTCAGGACTGCCGCGCGATCTTCGAGCGCATCAATGCAGGCCGGGCGCCGGCATCGTTCAGCGCGCCGGATTTCGCCGCCTTCCGATTCTCGACCGGCCGCATGCCCTTGCCCGCCGTGCGGCTGGCAGGTCGCTCCGCCGCGCGCTGGCGCTGCTTGAGGGCGAGCGCCTTGCGCGCCAGGCTGCGCTGGCTCGGCTTCTTCGCCTTCTCCTCCCGGCGCGTGCGCTCGGCGCCGACGCGCTTCAACGCCGCCGTCAGCGCATCGGCCTTGGCCTTGGTGCCCGCGTTGTCCGTGGCCGCCTTGGCGCCCTTCGGCTCCACCTTGCCGCGCATCTCGCGCTTCTGCCGCCGGGCACCATCACGCGCCTTGTCACGGCGTTCGCGCAGCTTGTTGGCGAGGTCGCGCAGCTCGTCATCCGGAAGAGCCCCGATTGCGCTGCGATGCGTGCGGGCGACGAGATCGGCCTCGGCCTTGTCGAGCAGCCGCGCGGTCGCCTTGCTGGATTGCGCCATGACAGGTTCTCCTTGCTGTGATCACGCAATGGGCAACGCCCTGCCGGCAAAGCAGTTCCAGCCTTTCCGAAGCCGCAACTCCTGGTCTATGGCAGCCGCAAGCATTCGAAACCGCTCGGGAGCGCCATGAGCAGGGTCCATCGCATCGAGGTCCGCGTCTACTACGAGGACACCGACTTTTCCGGCGTCGTCTATCACGCCTCCTATCTGCGCTTCATGGAGCGCGGCCGCACGGAACTGATCCGCGCGCTCGGCGTCGAGCAGCGCGAGCTCTTCGACGGCGAGACGGCGCTCGGCTTCGCGGTCCGCAGGATGACGATCGATTTCCTGCGCCCGGCCGTGATGGACGATCTGCTGACGGTCGAGACCCGCTCGATCGCGGCCCGTGGCGCCACCATGGACCTCGAACAGCGCGTGCTGCGTGGCGAGGACGTGCTGATCACGGCGCAGGTCATGGTCGCCTGCGTCGGTGGCGGCCGCGCCCGGCGCATCCCGGACGGCCTGCGCAAGCGGCTGATGCTCGACGCCTGACAGTCGACGCCGCCCCTGCCCGCATGTTAGCGCTCGTTACATGAGCTGGAAGCGCGACCGTCCCGAGACACCCCGCGGCTATCACCATGGCAACCTCAAGGAGGAGCTGGTGAAGGCCGCGCTTGGGCTGATCGGCGAGAAAGGGCCGAACGGCTTCACCTTCGCCGAGGCCGCGCGCATGGCCGGCGTCAGCCCGGCCGCGCCCTATCGCCATTTCCGCGACCGCGAGGAATTGCTGGCCGATGTCGCGACGCGCGGCTTCCAGGCCTTCGAGGCGGCGCTGTCGCGCGCCTGGGACCAGGGCCGGCCCGATCCCGAGGCTGCCTTCCACCGGCTCGGGCGCGCCTACCTCGCCTTCGCCCACGACGAGCCCGCCTATTACTCGGCGATGTTCGAGGCCGGCGTGCCGCTCGACGCCAGCCAGGAACTGCGTGCCGCCGCCGACCGCGCCTTCGCCGGCCTGCGCCAGGCTTCCGAAGCGCTGATCGCGCAGCTCCCGGCCGGCAAGCGCCCCCCTGCCCTGATGATGGCGCTGCATGTCTGGGCGATGTCGCATGGCGTCGCCGCCCTGTTCGGCCGCGCCGATGGCGGGCGCCGCCCCCTGCCGATGTCGGCCGCCGAGCTGCTGGAAGCCGGCATGCTGATCTATCTCCAGGGCCTGGGCATCGGCCGCAACGGTTCGCCCGACGCCGGCTGACGCCTTCAGCCGGACTCTCGGGGTGCAAGCCCCGAACGTGCCGCGCTACTGCGGAAACTCTCGTCATTCCGGGCCTGACCCGCAATCCATCGCAGAGTGCCGCGCCCTCCGATGCATTCCGGAGCGGCGCCGCGACGCGGCCTGTCCGGAATGAAGGCGTGCTTCCGCGACGATGAAGAGGGCTCCAGCGAAGCGCGTGGAACCCGGAATCGATTTCCCCGCGCCCGCTCCTTGACAAGCGGCGGGGTCGGGAGCATCTATGTAAATGTGATTTACATTCACGCTGGCTCAGTGAGGGAGCAATGCCGATCGTCGAGAAACTGGACGAATATGGAAAGGGTGCCTGGATCGCCTTCGCGGTTCTCGGCTTCATTCTGTTCTGGCCGCTGGGTCTGGCGACCTTGGCCTTTATTTTCTGGAGTGGACGCATGGGTTGTGGATATGCCGGAGACCGGTACGAGCACCGGATGAGCCGCCTGCAGGGCAAGATGGACCGCCTGCGCGAGCGCATGGCCGGCCGCGAAGGCGGCTTTGGCAGCGGCTTCGGCGGCTGGGGCCGTGGCGGTCCCTCCAGCGGCAACCGCGCTTTCGACGAGTACCGCGCGGAGACGCTGCGCCGCCTCGAGGACGAGCAGCGCGAGTTCCACGACTTCCTGGGCCGCCTGCGCATGGCCCGCGACAAGGCCGAGTTCGACCAGTTCATGGCCGATCGCCGCAACAACCCGCCGGCCAATCCCCCGGCCCAGCCTGACGCGGCTTGATCGTCGGCACCAACAGACCAGGCCCGCCCCTCACCGGGGCGGGCTTTTTTTGTCTGTCGATCGCGAAGCGGCTCTTGGCCTATCTCGCTACGAAGCGACGGCGGATTCCAACGCTGCCAGCAATTCGCGATAGGTCGGCGCCAGCGCCCTCAGATGAGCCGCCGCCATCACATCGTCCCGGGCGACCAGCGGATATTGCAGGGCGCCGATCAGGCGCGCCTGGCGCCCCATGATCCCGGCAGCGGTGTCGCGCCCAATCCGCGTCAGGCAGCGCGCGGCATCGGCCGCCCGGCGTGCGCCGACCCGCACCGCGAAGTGGATGAGATGCCCCCTGAGATCATCGTCGCAGCCCGCTGCAACGCGGTCCGCCAGAGCCAGCACCGCCGCCTCGTTGCCGAGCGTCCCCGGCGGCGGCTGGAGGTCCCGGTCCATGGCGAGCCAGCGGATGGCCGCCGGAAGCGCCCGCCGGATCGCCTCCTCCTCCGTGACGACCTCGGCACGCCGGAAATCCGTGCGCATCGTAAAGGGCTCGCCATAATCCACCGTCTCGCCGCGCCACGCCGCCATGAAATCGGCAAGCGGCAATGTCGCGTGCGGATGGCCCTGCGGATCGTGCATCTCGACCAAGCCGTCACGCAGCGCGAGCACGACGACATAGTGATCGGCACCGATCGCCCCGCGCATGCCCGGCTGATGGCGCAGATGGCCCATTTCGACCGGGCCGACCCAGACCGGCCCGGCGGCGAGAGCATTCGCCAGCCGGGCAAGCGCCTCTGCTTCGCTGCCGCCCCGCATCACGACGGAGGTCCAGCCCATGGCGGCAAGCGCGTCATCGAAGCCCGCTTCCGGCGTCCAGCCATAGGGATCGAAGAACGGCATCGCCCCGCCATGCAATTGCATGCCGAAAGGACTTCCCGTCGCGAACTCAATGACGGCGGGCGATAGCGAAGCCTCTCCAAACATCATCGAAAATGAATTGGCGTAGCAATAGGGGCCGGAGCCCACATACGGAAAATAATTCATGGTCTTGATTGGCCTCCCCGTCTCGAAGGCCGGCACAGATCTGCAAATTGAAAATTTCTGTCAAGCGCTCTGATTTCACCCGCTGCTTTCGGCGTGTCGCGTGCCGTTCCGCTGGTTCTGGTCGGCATGCATGGCCGGCGCTGGACACGCATCACCGGCTTCCCGAAACTTCGCACCCGCCCACCCCCGCGTATACCCGACATTAACCTTGCCGGGAGCTTAACTCGATCTGAAGCATGCGTTTCGTGGGAAACCCCCGTTTCGGCCCATCTTTCGCCGGATTCACGCGCGATTGACGAGATACGGCATTTCCCCGGATCGCGGATCGGGCGGCGGCGTGGGCTTCCCGCGACGCAAGCGGCGGGGTTTGGGCCAGGGCTGGAGCCTTGAGATGTCCAGCACCGGTCGTACCGCCTGGGTGAGAAGGATGACAGGATGAACCCCGCCGACGTCGCGCAGGCCGCGCCGCAGATCGACATGTCGTTCTGGACGCTGTTCTGGCACGCCCACATCGTCGTCAAGCTGGTCATGATGGGCCTGCTCGGCGCCTCGGTCTGGTGCTGGTCGATCATCATCGACAAGACCCTGCTCTATCGGCGCACCCGCAAGGACATGGACGCCTTCGAGGAGGTGTTCTGGTCCGGCCGCTCGCTCGAGGAGCTCTATCGCGACCTCGCCAGCAAGCCCGTCGCCGACATGGCGGCCGTCTTCGTCGCGGCGATGCGGGAGTGGAAGCGCTCCTTCGAGAATGGCGGGCGTTCGGTCGCCAGTCTCTCCCAGCGCATCGACAAGGTGCTCGACGTCACCATCCAGCGCGAGACGGAGCGGCTGGAATCGGGGCTGCTCGTGCTCTCGACCATCGCTTCGGCCGCCCCCTTCATCGGTCTGTTCGGCACGGTCTGGGGCATCATGACCTCGTTCACCGCCATCGCGGTCTCCAAGAATTCCTCGCTCGCCGTCGTCGCGCCGGGTATCGCGGAAGCGCTCTTCGCCACCGCGATCGGCCTCTTCGCCGCCATCCCCGCGCTGATGGCCTACAACAAGCTGCAGGCCGAGGTCGCCAAGGCGCAAGGGCGTCTCGAAGCCTTCGCCGACGAGTTCTCCGCGATCCTGTCGCGGCAGATCGACGAGCGCATGGCGGCGTGAGGACCTGATCGATGGGTATGTCAGCCGCTTCAGGCGCAAAGGGCGGTTCCGGCCGCCGGGGCCGGCGCGGACGCCGCCATGGCGCCATCGCCGAGATCAACATGACGCCGTTCATCGACGTCATGCTGGTGTTGCTCATCATCTTCATGGTCGCAGCCCCGCTGATCGCGACCGGCGTCCCGCTCGACCTGCCGCAGACCGGCGCCAAGCCGATCAATGTCGACCAGAAGCCCCTGACCATCGCCATCGACAGCAAGGGCCAGATCTTCCTGCAGGACGAGCCGACGCTCGAGCCCGATCTCGTCGCCAAGCTCCAGGCCCTGGCGAAGCAAGGCTTCGACGAGCGCGTCTATGTTCGCGGCGACAAGCAGGTCGATTACGGCCGCGTCGCCTCGGTGATGTCGACCATCACCGCCGCCGGCTTCAAGCGGGTCGCGCTCGTCACCGAGCCGTCGAGCCGCTGAAGATTTAGAGTAGGGACGTTAAGGGCGTGAAGCTTTCGACCTCCGAACCTGGCATGCTGGTGTCGGCGCTCGGCCACGTGACGTTTCTCGTCGCGGGGCTGCTGGCGTTCTCGTCGCCTGCGCCCTTGCCGGATAACGAGGAGGCGATCGCCGTCGAGGTGATCGATCCCAGCGCGCTCAATCAGGTGACGCGCGGCGAGCGCAGCGCCGAGAAGGTCCAGGCCCAGCCGACCCCACGCGCCGAGCGCCAGTCCGAGACGGTCGAGCGCAAGGAGGCCGGCGAGGCCAAGGCGGATACGCCGGCACCGCCCTCGCGCCCGCCGGAACTGAAGACCGCCGAGAACAACGCGATCACGCCTCCGCCGCCGGCCCGCCCGGTCGAGCAGCCCAAGCCCGAGGCCAAGCCGCCCGAGCCTGCCAAGCAGCCGCCGCAGAAGAGCGAGGCCGCAGCCGCCCGCGAGGCCGAGCAGAAGCGCGAGGAGCAGGCCCGCCTTCAGGAAGAGGCTGAGCTCGCCTCCAAGGCGAAGAAGGCCGAGGAGGAGGCGAAGGCCGCCGCCAAGGCCAAGGCGGAAGCCGACGCCCAGGCCGCCAAGCGCGCCGCCGATGCGAAAGCCAAGGCCGAGGCGCTCGCCAAGGCGGAAGCCGAGAAGGCCGCCAAGGAAAAGGCGGAGGCTGTCGCCAAGGCGAAGGCCGAGGCCGATCAGAAGGCCAAGCTCGCCGCCGAGGCGAAGGCCAGGCAGGAAGCCGAGGCCAAGGCGAAGAAGGAGGCGGAGATCGCCAAGAACTTCAACGCCAACGACATCGCCAAGCTGCTCCAATCCAAGGAGAAGGCGCAGTCCTCGGGTTCCTCGGCGCCGCAGGTCAATCGCACGGCCTCGCTCGGCACCGAGCGCGGCTCTTCGCAGAAGCTCAGCCCCTCGCTCCGGGCACAGCTCATCGGCATCATCCAGGAACAGCTCCTGAAGTGCTGGAACGTGCCGATCGCGCTCGCCAACGCCCATGGCAGCGGCAATGTCGTGCCCTCCGTGCGGATGAAGCTCAACACCGACGGTTCGCTCGCCGGGCAGCCCGGGGTGATCAATTCGTCCGCGGATCCGCTTTTCAGGGTCGCCGCCGATTCGGCGCTGACCGCCACCCGCCGCTGCGCGCCGTTGCGCATCCCGGCTCAATTCGCCTCCTATTACGACGACTGGCGTGATGTCGTCGTCAATTTCGACGCCAGGGACGTCATGTGACCCCGATGATCGACAGAAGCCCCCTCCCCTTCCTCACGGCCGCGCCGACGCGCCGCCGCCTCCTCGCCACTGCCGGTGCAGCGCTCCTGCTACCCACCGCGGCAAAGGCCGAACTCGTCATCAACCTGACGGGCGGCGCCTTCCAGCCGATGCCGATCGCCATCGCCGATTTCGGCGGCGAGGGCGGCGTGCTCGTCTCCGGCGTCATCACCAACAACCTGAAGCGCTGCGGCTATTTCACGCCCATCGACAAGGGCCGTTTCCCGGAGGCGAACCCGCCCTTCGACGCCGCCCCGCGCTTCGATGCCTGGAAGGCTGCCGGCGTGCAGGCCCTCGTCACCGGCCGCGTCGCGCGCGAGGCCGGCCGCATCCGCGCCGAGTTCCGGCTCTGGGATGTCGCGACCGGCACGCAGACCGACGGCCAGCAATATTTCACCGATCCGAGCAATGCCCGCCGCGTCGGCCACATCATCTCGGACGCGATCTTTTCGAAGGTCACGGGCCTCGGCGGCTTCTTCGACACGCGCGTCGTCTTCGTCGACGAATCGGGGCCGAAGGAGACGCGCCGCAAGCGTCTCGCCATCATGGACCAGGACGGCGCCAATGTGCGCTACCTCACCAATGGCGACACCTCGGTGGTGACGCCGCGCTACTCGCCGGTCTCGCAGGACGTCACCTTCATGACCCAGCGCCAGGGCGAGCAGCCGCGCGTGCAGGTCCTGAACATCGAGACCGGCCAGCGCCAGGTCGTCGGCAACTTCCCCGACATGAGCTCGAGCCCGCGTTTCGCGCCCAACGGCCAGCGCGTCGTGCTCTCGCTGCAGCAGGGCGGCAACGCCAATCTGTACGCCATCGATATCGGCTCGCGCTCGACCACGCGCCTGACCTCGACGGCGGCGATCGACACCTCCCCGTCCTATGCGCCGGACGGCTCGCGCATCGTCTTCGAAAGCGACCGCGGCGGCCAGCAGCAGCTCTATGTGATGTCGGCCGGCGGCGGCGAGGCCCAGCGCATTTCCTTCGGCCAGGGCCGCTACTCGCAGCCCTCCTGGTCGCCGCGCGGCGACCTCATCGCCTTCACCCGCCAGGGCAGCGGCGGCTTCGCCATCGGCGTGATGCGGCCGGATGGCTCGGGCGAGCGCATCCTGACCGAGGGCTTCCACAACGAGGCCCCGAACTGGGCCCCCAACGGACAGTACCTGATGTTCTTCCGCGATCCCGGCGGACAATCGGGCGGTAAACTGTACATGGTGGACATCACCGGCCGCGTCGAAGTGCCGGTGCCGACCCCGGCCTACGCCTCCGACCCGACCTGGTCGCCCCTGCTCAGCGGCCAGCGCTGAGCTTTACTGGTTCTCCTGAGAACCACTCCGTCATCCCGGGCTTGACCCGGGATCCATCGTAGCGCGCCTAAGCTCTCCGATGGATCCCAGATCTGTGCTTCGCTCCGTCCGGGATAACGTGCAGACCCTCCTGGTGCGGGGGAGCGGCTGCTTTTGTCCCCGACCGACCGGCTCAATCGCGATAGGCCGGCTCCTCCGCGTCGAGCTGCCGGCGGATCGAGGCCAGGTGCAGGCGTGCCGATTCCGGGTCGCCCTCGCGCATCTGGCGATAGGCGGCCTCCGCGATCTCCGGCTTGACCGGCTTGACCTTGCGCCCCGTCGAAAGCGCCAGCGCCTGCACCTCGCAGGCCCGCTCCAGATAATAGAGATCGTCCCAGGCCTCGGCGATATTCGGCCCGAGCACCATCACGCCATGATGCTTCATGAAGACGATATCGGCCTCGCCCACCGCGGCGGCGATGCGGTCGCCCTCGCGCTCGTCCAAGGCCAGCCCGTTATAGTCGCGGTCGACCACGGTGCGGCCGTAGAACTTCAGCGCCGTCTGCCCGGCGAAGATCAGCGGGTCGCCCTCGGTCATCGAGAGCGCCGTCGCGTAGGGCATATGCGTATGGAACGCGACCTTGGCGCGCGGGACGTTCTTGTGAATCCGGGCATGGATGTAGAAGGCCGTCGCCTCCGGCTGGCCCTCCCCGGAGACGACATTGCCGTGGAAGTCGCAGATCAACAGCTTCGAGGCGGTCAGCTCCCGGAAGGCCCAGCCATAGGGATTGACGATGAAGAGGTCGTCATAGCCCGGCACCAGCGCCGAGAAATGATTGCAGATGCCCTCCTCGAAACCGTAGCGCGCCGCCATGCGGAAGGTCGCGGCAAGGTCCCGGCGCGCCTCCCAAACGATCTCGGAATCGAGATTGGGCTGGTTCGGGCCACGAAGGGGCGTCACGCTCGCAGCGCCGGACTTGAGGGAATGGGCCATCGCGATCTCCGCTCGGGATAGGGCAGCGGACCGAAGCAGGCACCGGACCGCATACCCTGACGATAGACTGCGGAGCGCGAAAGATGCGCTTCAATTCCGCGCCCCGTTTGCGCAATTTTTTCGCGCTCAGCCGGGGGCTTG